>NZ_JBJMIE010000562.1:0-6573 GCF_045807065.1 Actinophytocola sp.
ACACATAACCTACACGACGCACATCAGAACAACAAATACAACTTCACCGACCGCACCTACGAAGACGTTCTCCGCCACTGCGAACTCACCAACACAGCCTTCGTGCCGTACTCGCCGCTGGCCGCCGGCCGACTCTTGGGGCACGGTAGCGCCGTGTACGAGTTGGCGACGAAGTACGGCGCGACCCCCGCCCAACTCGCACTGGCTTGGCTGCTCCAGCGCTCCCCGGTGATGATGCCGATCCCTGGAACCAGCAACACCGAGCACCTCTACGAAAACCTCGCGGCAGCTCAGGTTGAACTGACACAAGCGGACGTTGTGGCGATCGGGCTGGCCGTCGACACCAACGTGACCGCCACAGTCTCCTAACATGAACCACATCCGGAGCTGGCAGCTATTTCAGCTGGTGAACTGCGCTATTTGCGGACGGGGTGAAACAGTGAGTCTGCCGAAGGATAGGTGGTGATATCGCCAGTTCAACGAGACGTCGGTGCCGGCCCGTGGATTACCGGTGTCGACAGCCGAGCCGCATCAGCAGGCGGTTCGGCTGGGATCAAGGTTGAGACGCTGTTGAGGTCTGACGGCTCCCTCGGTCCCGTTGGGTGATCAGGCGCCTATGGGGCTTGGGCGGCCGATCACCGGACCGGGATTTCTGTGATCACAGGACTACCGGTCCACCCCTCGGCGGGCGCGGGCGTGCGACTCCCCCGACGTCCGCGTCCGTCGAGACACGCCGCAATTGCTATGGGAAAGACCTCCCGCCTGATACCGGAGGACGAAATGAAAGAACTGGAAGCATCGCGGTTCCGTCCAAAGCAGAACAACCGGCAGCGCGCCTGCGTGAGGCGGCCGACGTAGCCGACCGTGTCTTGACTCAGTAGCTCGAGACAGCCGTAGTGGTCGCCCGAGTAACTAGAATACATCGTTCTATCGGATGAGATGCTCACGTTGTCCGCCGATCTCGGTTCACCGCTCAAGCGGCCATCATCGGCGTGTGTGCTGCACATTCGCCGACGACGTAATGCCAAACAACGAAGGAACTATCGTTGAATACACCTGTCGCCCCCCGCGATTGTGCCAGCACATCGGCGGAACCGCTCACCTTGACCTCAACGAAACTCGTGTTGTGGGACCTCGATGGCCCGTTGTTCCACACATTGCCGGTCATGCGCGCCGCGTGGCAACGGGTTCGCGAACTGTACGGGATTTCCGCGTCATTTGATGACTATGCCGAACATCTCGGAAGACCGTTCGTCGATATTCTACGCATACTCGGTCTTGACCTCCCTCAAGACCAACCAGCGCGAATCCAGTCCACCTATCTAACAGCTTCACAGGAAAACGCAGAGCTGGCTACTCCCCCACCGGGCGTAGAGGAAGTGCTCCAGTGGTTGGACTCCCACGGTTTCGGCCTAGGAGTTGTCACGTCGAAGTCCTGGCGAACGGCAGGTCCCCTGCTCGATCGATTCGCGGTTCCGTGGGCCGTGGTGCGTACTCCAGGCCGGGAACGCGGCAAGCCTGCACCGGATTCACTCCTGTTGGCGGTTACCGACGTCGGAGTGGATCCGTGCGAAGCGCTATACATCGGCGATATGGCTGTTGACCAGCAGGCAGCCAACCGCGCGGGTATCCCGTATGTACATGCCGACTGGGGCTACGGTTCTCCAGAACCACCGTGTGCGGTAGTTCTGTCCGACCCGACCGAGTTGCCTGCCTTGTTGCCGATCCGGGGCGCCAAGACCGCGAGGCAGGGATCGCATGAGCAGTAGCCACCCTAGCTTTCTGGTCTACGACGGCAACTTCGATGAACCACGCGGGGTCTCGGACGGCTCGCGGTGGCGTCTTGGCTGTACGTCAACCGGAGCGACTGTGTCGATGCCACGGGTCGAACTGATTGCATTGGAGAACGCCCAACTCGATGCTGCCGAGATCACGGCGAATACGGACCTCCTCCTGCACCATCTGGAGCACGATCACAGCGTCGATGAACTAACACCGGGCGGCATCAGTTGGTTGCGTGTGCATGCTGTGCCGGTACGACGGCTCGTGACCCAGGTGGTTAAGAAGCTGCTCGCATTGTCGAGTTGGGCGCCCTTTGCGACCTCGCCTGGGCCAATCGTGACCTCTGTGGACGGCGCACCTGTCGAGGTGCGTGACAGCGAAGTGCTGGGATACCACGCGTACACCGTCTCCTGGATCGGGATTGCGTTCCTGCTCGCCGGCAGCTCAGACACACAAGAACTCGGGAACGCTGCTGAGCCGACTGCGGCATCCGAGACCACCGACACAGTGGCCGGTCTCGACGCGACCCAGACCGACCTCGTTGCGGTGTCCTGGTCGTCTCGGCATGCCGAGACGTTGTTGCCGGTGTTGGCCAAACTTTGCGCAGACGGCGTCAATAGCTTGGTGGTAGATCTTGCGACTGAACCCGATCAACGGTTCCCTGGGGTACCGACCTCAGGGTTGACGATCCGTCGCGTGCCGCCAGAGACGTTCGCGAGAGTAGGTGGGCTACATGCATCAACGGTGGGCGCGCAGCGGCCGGGACGGGTTCTGCAGGTGGGTGCGTGCCGCATACATCTTGGTCGGCTGGCGTTGTTGGCAGCCCGTCTCGTCGAGCAGAGTACTGACTGCACGCAGCCGTCATGGGCCGCCGTGTGCCAACTGGAACTGTTGCTGGATGGTGTATTCGCCGCGGCTAAGCCTTCGGTGCTGCTGTGCAGTAACGACACCAGTCCGGTCGGCGTCCTGACCGTAGGTGCGGCCGATCGTGCGGGCGTCGACACGGTGTACGTGCAACACGGCGCATGGGTCTCCGGCCAGGTGACGGGACGGGCGGAGTACTGCCGGCACATTGCGGTCATGGGGACACGCGATGTGGCTGTCGCGCGTCAGTGGGCACGGCGAGCGGATGTCGAGGTTCATGTCGTCGGCCAGCCGCGTTTCGACGCGTTGGCGGGTATCGACCGCGAGAGTCACCGTCAATACCTGCGTGAGCTGTTTACTGCCAACCACGGTCGTGTTCCAGAGCACATGGTGGTGTGGGCCTGCCAGCCGGTCAGTACTACCCGGTTGTGTCGACAGTTCGATGTGCTGGTCGGTGGTCTCCGACAGGCCACCGGCGAATGGGGTTTGGTGATTGCGCCTCACCCAGCGCAATCGGAGGCTGCTCTCGCCTCGTTGCTGGTGAACGCTGCTGATTGCCTGATTGCTCTGGCGTCCTCGGATGTCGGTGCCCGCGGGTGTGCTGGTGGTGCGCATGCGGTGGCCAGCGCCTCTTCCACCTGTGGCATAGAGGCGTTGCTGTTGAACGTGCCCGTATTGGAACTCGCGCTTCCCGGGAGCCGCACGCTCGAGCTCGCTGACCAGCACGCCGCACGCCGATGCACGAGCAGCGAGGAGATCGCTGGCGCCCTCGACGAGGTCGCCACGGATGGCACTTCGTTGGCAATCCCCGATGTAGTAAAGGACGCCGTTTGTCGGTCGACAGGTAGCGCCGCCGATGCGGTCGCCGAGATTGTCGCGGCCTGCATCACCAACCACGCCAACGGCGGCCATCGGCCACAGGTGTCCGCGACGACATTCGCACCGGAGAGAGAGGACCATGATGATCACGCTGGCCGGTGAGTCGGCGAATGAGCTGTACGTCGCAGCGGCCCAGGCGGTACTGCGCGACGGCCAGGTGGTTCGGCCTCGCGGGCTCGAAACCCGCGAGATTCTCGGTGCGCATCTACAGCTGACCGATCCTCGCCGGCGGTTCGTCGATCTTCCACCTGTACGGGTGATCAACCCGGCGTTGGCGGTCGCCGAGGCCTTGTGGATCGTGGCCGGCAGCGACGCACCGTGGATCTATCGGTACAACCGTTCCCTGACTCGGTACGCCGATGACGGCGTTCTCCAGGGTGCCTACGGGCCACGGATGCGTCGCTGGAACGACGGCGTCGACCAACTGGACTATGTCCGGCGCACGCTCACGGTCGATCCCGATTCTCGGCAAGGTGTCATTCAGCTCTACAACCCGGAGCGCGACACCTGCGGTCACCGGGACGTGCCGTGCACCCTCAGTTACCGCTTCTTCGTGCGGCAGGGTCGGCTGCGCATGCACACCACGATGCGCAGTCAGGATCTCTGGCTCGGATTGCCCTACGACCTGTTCACCGCCACCCTCGTGCAGGAGCTGCTGGCCGGCTGGCTGGGCGTCGGGCTCGGCGAGTACCACCACACTGTCGATTCGTTGCACCTCTACGCCGAACACCACAAGGCCGCCGCGACGCTTCCGGCTCAGCCGCCACCATCGGCCCAGATGCCACCGGTCTCCGTGACATGGGACGACTTCGCTTCCGTGACTGAGGCGGTCATCGCGGGCATGCCCGCCACCGGCGCCGAAGACGTGTGGGCCACGTTTGCCCACCTCATGGCCAGCTACCGAGCCTGGAGCGGCGGAGACCGAGCGACTGCTCGCTCGATCGCCGCCGACGCCGCTGGGGAACTCGGCGCGGCCCTCCGCCGCTGGTACGGCCACCTTGCCGTTGACTCCCGACGCCCTATCGCGACCGGAGCGTCCCAATGAGCGCCCAGCTAGGACCAACACACGGACTGGAGCCGGTGCTCGGCCTATGCGCCTACACGCACGACTCCGCCGCGGCCCTGCTGGTCAACGGCACTTTGATCGGGTTTGCCGAGGAGGAACGGTTCGTCGGCGACAAACACACCAAGGCGTTCCCCGTCCAAGCTGTGAACTGGCTACTCCGAGAAGCCGGCATCTCCCGGTCAGACATCAGAGCGGTGGGCTACAACTTCCAGGCGAACCGGTATCTCCGGGCGCTCACCAGTACCCCACGGCAGCTGTTCCGGAGCGGGACCCGCGACCGCGCGTTGCCGCGGGCCGCCAGCTTCGTTAAGGTCTGCCGCCGCACCAAGGCCCGAGTGGCGATGCTGGCTCAGCAGTTCCCGTCTGCCCAGGTCATCCCGGTGCTGCACCACCGCGCGCACGGCTTGTACGCCTTCGGCTCATCAGGCTACGACGAAGCCGCCGTGTTGGTCGTCGACAGTCTCGGCGAAGCGCAGACCACAACGATCGCCCACGCTCGACGTCACGGCGCGGCCTGCGACTACCGGATTGCCGAGGAGATCGATGATCCGGCATCGCTCGGGTACGCCTACGGCGCCGTCACCGAGCATCTCGGATGGCGTCGCGGCGACGAGGAAGGCACCGTGATGGCCTTGGCCGCGCTGGGCGATCCCGAGCGGTTCGCTGACCTCATGGCTCGTGCCATCCCGTTGACCGAGCACGGCTTTACCCTCGATCCCAGGCTGTTCCCGCTGCGTGTGTTGTCCCATCACTTCTCGCGCGTCAGCCCGGCCTTCATCCACGCCACCTGCCCCACCCGACGCCCTGACGAACCAGTCGAGCAAGTTCACCAAGACCTGGCCGCCGCCCTCCAGCGCCGCACCGAGCAGGTTCTGGTGCATCTTGCGCGCCGTGCCCAGCATCTGACCGGCTCACGAGTGTTGTGCTTGTCCGGTGGGGTTGCCGCCAACTGCGTCGCCGTGGGCGCCATCGTCGCCGAGGGCCTGTTCGACGAAGTCCATGTACCGCCCGCGCCCGGTGACTCCGGCACCGCCATCGGCGCCGCCACCGCGATACACCTCGATCACACACAGTCCGTGCCGGCCGGTGTCAGCGGGCGATGCTATCTCGGGCCGGCCTACCCCGATCTCGAGTTCCCTCCGCATCCCCGCCCCGGCCTGAACGCGAACCGTCCCGCGAACCCTGCCCGGTTTCTGGCAGAGCGTCTCGCGAATGGCCAGATCGTGGGCCTCTTCCACGGCCCGTTGGAGGCCGGTCCGCGGGCCTTGGGCAACCGGTCGATCCTGGCCTCCCCACTGCTGCCGGACGTGATCGACCGGCTCAACCGCACCGTCAAGTTCCGAGAGCCGTTCCGGCCGTTCGCTCCGGTGGTCCTGGCCGACGCCGCCTCCGACTACTTCACCCTGCCGCAGCTAGCGCCGTACATGTCCATCGCGTCCGGTGTCACCGACTACACCCGCCACACGATCCCCACGGTCGTGCACGTCAACGGCACCGCCCGCATCCAAACACTCACCCCGCAACAGAACCCATTCCTGGCCGACGTGCTCACCGAATTCGACCAGCTCACCGAAGTCCCGGTGCTGATCAACACCTCACTGAACGTCAAGGGCAAGCCCATCTGCGGCACGCCCGACATGGCCATCGACTGCCTCATCGACAGCGGCCTGGACGCCCTGATGATCGAAGGCTGGTGGATCACCAAATGAGAATCGGCTACAGCTTCTCCCGCGTTCCGCAGATGATGGCTTGATGTGAGCCGGCGTGGCGGAATATGCGCAGGTCTCAGGGTTGGCGCATAGCGGGAGATCCAGAATCGCCTAGTGGCACGCTTGTCTCTGGTTTTTGGTGTATAGCTGGTAAGTCCTGTGGTCAGCTAGTCGATCCCGTTGGTAGGCTGCCCGGCCGTGTACGTGAAGGTGTCCTCCCGCAAGACCAGCGACGGAGGCCAGGTCCGCTACCTGCAACTGGCCCACAACGAG
>NZ_JBJMIE010000563.1:0-9699 GCF_045807065.1 Actinophytocola sp.
CCGCCGCGCACCATGATCTCGCCCGGCGTCCCGTCGGGCACCGGGTCACCGGCCTCGTCCACCACCGCGAGCTCGAAGCCGTGGCAGGCCCGCCCGACGGTGCCCGCCCGCCGTTCACCGTCCGCCAGCCCGTTCGCGGTGACCTGCCCCGCGGCCTCGGTCAGACCCCAGATCTCCACCACCGGCGCCTGGAACACCGTCTCCAGGCCCGTCCTCAGCTCGGCGGGCAGCGGCGCCGACGCGGACCGGACGAACCGCAGCCGCACCGCGTCCCGCACCCGAGGACCGGCCGCCACGACCGCGTCGTGCATCGCGGCGTGCACGGTGGGCGCCCCGGTGGCCCACGTCGGGCGCAGCTCGGTCAGCCAGTCGGCCAGCCGGGCCAGGTCCGTGTCGCCCGGACACATCACCTCGCCGCCGGCACACAACGTGGCCAGCACCGCGCCGTTGAGGCCGTGGTTGTGGAACAGCGGCATCAGGTTGAGCACCCGGTCCCGCGCGTCGACCTGGAACAGGTCGACCGGCCGCCGTGCGCCGGCCAGCCACTGCTCGTGGGTGAGCGCCACCAGCCTCGGCGAGGCGATGCTGCCGGAGGTGCCGATCAGCACGGCGGGATCGCCGGGCCGCGCCGGCCGAACGGCCGGGTCCGCCGGTCGGCCGGCGGTGTCGAGGTTCTCCAGCAGGACCATCGGCTGGTCGATGAACTCGGTGGCGCCGACCGAGTTCGCATCCGGCGCCAGCACCAGTGACGGTCGCGTCTTCGCGACGAGCGCGGTCAGCTCGGGCAGGGTCACCCGTGGGTTCACCGGCACCGCGACGGCGGCCGACAGCACGCCGAGCACCGCGACGACGCTGTCCACGGTGTTGGCGACGGGCACCAGCACCCGGTCGGTCCGCCCGATGTCGAACCCGGCCAGGTGCTCGCCGATGGCGGCGACCCGTTCGGCCAGCCGCCGGTAGGACACCCGGCGTCCACCGGGCGCCCGCAACGAGGTCGCGTCCCCGCGTGCGGCGGCCCGAGCGGCGAGCAGCCCGGGCACCGTCCTCTTCGAAATGTCCACAACAGACTCCACAGATGACATGGTCAGCGGCGTCCTTCGCCCGCCAGCACGACGAACACCTTGCGCGTGCCGACGAACGGGCGCCGGCCGTGCGCGACGCGGCGGTTGTCGACGACGGCGAGGTCGCCGCGTCGCCAGACCACGTCCACCGCGACCCGTTGGTAGGCCTCCCGGATCTCGCCCACCGTGCGGTCGGGGATCGGCTCGCCGGTGCCGAAGTAGGTGTTGACCGGGATGTCCTCCTCGGCGTAGATGCTGCGCAGCGACCGGGCCAGTCCGTCCGGCAGCGTGGACGTGTGGAAAGCGGCCACGTGGTTGAACCACCTCGGCACATCGCCGGTCACCAGCGTCACCGGCCGCACCGCACGCAACCGCACCCCCTGGTCCCGCCACTCGAGCCGGATGTCGTTGGCACGGCAGTACTCCTCGACGTGCTCCCGCGAGGTGGTCTGGAAGACCTGCTGCCAGTCCAGTCCGGCGGAGCCACGCAGGTTCCGCACGTACATCCAGTCCTTGGCCTCGAACTCGGCCAGGATCTCCGGTGGGATCTCCCGGCGGACCCGCGCGCAGTCGGCGAACACGGTCTGGCCGCCCCGCTCGGCGGGCTGGCCGCAGTAGAACAACAGGTGCTCCGGCCACGACCTGGCGTACGACAGCTCGTTGTGCAGGAAGATCTCGGCGTGCGCCGGGTAGTCGGTCGCGGTGAACACGCCCTCCCCCACCGCCGTGCGCGGCGACGACTGCTCGGCGTAGGGGGTCGGCTTCGAGCCGGTGATGGCCAACATGGCGTCCCGCAGGGTGCCGCCCGCGACGTCGTCGACCGGCCGTAACCCGGTCACGACGACCACACCGTGTTCCCGCAGCACACCTTGGACGTCGGCGAGTCGTTCGGCCAGCACGACGTCCAGCGGCACCCGGCCGTCGTCGCCGCCGCTGGCGTCGAGCAGCCACGGCACGGCGGTGTCCGAGCGGCTCTGGTGTGACACGGTCATGGCTGGCTTCCTCTCTGCCCGCTGGGAACGGGGTCCGCAGCGTCGGTTACTCGGGCTGACCGGCCGAGGGTGACCCTGGCCACGCGGTCGGACGCGACGTCGACCATGGTTTCCTCGACGACGGTCGCGCCGCGGCCCGCGCCGGCGGCGTCGGCGAAGGCCGCGATGGTGCGTTCCGCCTTGGACACCAGGGCAGCCGGTGGGGTGAAGCACTCGTTGAGCACCGGGATCTGCCCGGGGTGGATGGCCCACTTGCCGTCGAACCCCATCCGGAACCGGGCGGACGCGGTGCGGCGCAGCCCGTCCAGGTCGTAGAGCGCGACGTACGGGCCGTCGACCAGCGACACGCCCGCCGCGCGTGCCGCGGCGAGCGGCGCGATCGCGGTGGCGTTCAGGTAGTCCATGTCCACGCCGTCGAGGAAGTGCATGTCCGCGGCGAAGTCCAGCCCTTCGGGCGCGAACACCACCGAGAACACCCGTGGGCTCGATGCGATGATGTCGCGGACAGCCAGCAGGCCGGCTCCGCTCTCGATGATCGGCTCGATGAGGGTCCGCCCGGCCAGCCCGGTCGCCTGCTCGATCTGGCCGAGCAGCCCCGCGACGCCGGTGACGTCCGCCGGGCTGTCGGCCTTGGGCACGACCACGTAGTCGAAGTGGTCGCCGACCGCCTCGAACACCTCGACCAGGTCGCGGTAGCACCACCGCGTCGACCAGGCGTTGATCCGCATGCCGAGGCTGGTCCCCGGTGGTTTCGCGGGGGCCATCTCGATCGCGTTCGCCCTCGCCCGGTCCTTCAGTCCGTCCGGGACGGAGTCCTCGAGGTCGAAGAAGACCGTGTCCGCCCCCGATACCAGCCCACGCGCCATCATCGCGGTGTCCGTGGCCGGCACCGACAGCACCGATCTGCGCCTCGCGCCGTGCGGCACGTCCATGTTTTCCCTCCTTCGGTGAGCTTTCGCCTCAACTCACGGCGCGGACGACGCGTGCCACGCATTCGTCCAGCGGCGCGTTGGTGTCCACGACCAGGTGCGGTTCGTCCCATGGCTCCCACTTGGCCCGCATCCGGCCGACGTGCTCCCACGACACCGAGCTCGGCCAGCCGGGAATGCCTCGACTGCGGTTGTCCACTCGCGCGCGGTGCACGGCCTCGTCGGAGCACACGCACTCGACACCGACGAACCGGGCGCCGAGGCTGACGGCCACCTGTTCCCACCGTTGCCTGGCGCGCCGCAGGTGCCCGCTGGTGTCCAGCACCACACTCAGCCCGAGTTGTAGCTGACGGGCCGCGGAGGCGGTGAGCACGTGGTCCGCCAGCGGGACCCCGTTGTCCGGCCGGACGAGTCCGAACGGGGTGAGCGCGCCGAGCTGCCAGTCCAGCGAGAAGGCCGGCGCGCGCAGCCGGATGGCGAGCCGCTCGGCCAGCGTGCTCTTCCCGGTGCCGGGCAGGCCGGCCAGCACCACCAGCGCGGGCGGCCCGTCCTGGCCGTCCTCGGCGAGCCGTTCGAGTAGAACGTAGGCTTCCCCGGCCGCCTCGCCGACCAGCGCCTGGAGCTCCGCGCGGGCCTGCGCCAGCGCGGTGGTGTCCTCGGCCGCGGTGAGCCGGAGCAGCCCGAGCACCAGGTGCTCGCAGCCGCTCCACCCCATGCCGAGCCGTTCGGCCTCGCGTTGCGCGCGGTCCAGCAGGTCACCCCGATCCACCTCGTCCGCCGTGCCGGCACCCGGGGACACCGCCGCCAGCCGGTCCAGCAGGCGGGCACCGAGGCTGCGCTGCTGGGTCGCGATCGCGGCGAACAGTTCGGCGGCCGTGATCTTCGACCGGGCGCCGTGCTCGTCGAGCGACTGGACGACCGCCTGGGCGAACGGGTCGAGGGGGAACGCTGGCATGGGTTCTTCGATCACCAATCTGGTTTCGGGGTATCGGGCGGGACGGGTCCGGTCAGGACATCGCCGGCTCCTCTCCGGTCGGCGTCGGCGGGAAGAAGCCGGTCGCGGTGAAGTAGCCGAGGTAGGTGCCGAGCAGGACCCGGTCGGCGCGCGGGCAGCGGATCGTCGTCCCCGCCAACCCGTTCTCGGTGTTGGCCTGGTCGAACCGCAACCCGCCGACCGCCCGCAGGCCGGGCAGGATCGCGGTGACCAGTGCGGCGGCGAGGAGGTCGCCGTCCCGGGCGGACCGGTCCTCGACCTGCGCCACCCACTCCGCCAGCGACACCGGCCGCAGCGGGTGACCGGCGGCCCGCAGCTGTCGGACGATGTCGTCGAACGGCACCGGCACCGGGTTGGTGAGGTGGTGGGCACGCCCGTCCGGAATCCCGCGAGCCGCCAGGTGCGCCAGCGCCCCGGCCACGTGGTCGACCGGGACCAGGTCCACGGTGGCGTCCGGGCCCAGTTCGGGCGCCGTGCCGAGGACCAGCATGGCGCGGACCAGTTGCCAGAACCCGTCGCTGGTGGAGCACGCGCCGGTGGTGGCCGCGCCGCTGATCCTGCTCGGCCGGTAGATCGCGACCGGGATGCCCCGCCCGTGCGCGGCGCGGACCAGTTCCTCGGCGACCCACTTGGTCGCCGTGTACCCGTTGGCGGCCAGGGATCCCGGCACGACCCAGCGCTCTTCCGGCAGCACCGGCGGGTTGCCGTCCACGGCCAGCAGGACGCCGGTGGTGGACACGTAGTGCACCGGCTTCACCCGGGTGGTGCCCGCCAGCCGGAGGACCTCCTGGGTGCCGAGCACGTTCGCGGGTTTGAGCGTCGAGTAGGCGGCGACCGCGTTGACCTCGGCCCCGTTGTGGTAGATCACGTCCACCTCCCGGCTGTGCCGCGCGAACGCCGCCGCGCTGAGGCCGAGCCGCGGCGCCGCCAGGTCACCGGGTACCGCCACGACGCGGTCCGCCGTGGACTCGTCCCACAGCCCGTAGGTCTCCAGGTTCCCGCGGATCCGAGCGGTGGCAGCCGCCTCTCCGTCCGCCCGGACCAGGCACCGGACCTCGGCGCCGGTGGTGTCGAGCAGTTCCCGCAACAGGAACGCGCCCAGGAAGCCGGTCGCGCCGGTGAGCAGGATCGTGCGCGGCTCCGCCGGGCTCGGGGGCTCGGCGTGTTCGGCCGTGATGTCGGTGGGGAGCACGGCTTCGGCGGCCATGTCCACCGTGTCCGGCTGGTAGGCGCCCTCGATCGCGGCGGCCAGCGCGGCGACGGTCGGCCGTTCGAACAGCACCTGCACCGGCAGCTTCACCGAGAGGCGGTCCTGTATCCGCGCGATCAACCGGGTAGCCAGCAGGGAGTGCCCGCCGAGGTCGAAGAAGTCGTCCCGGATCCCGACCCGGTCGGTGCCGAGCACCTCCCGCCAGATCCCGGCCAGCGTCTCCTCGATCGGGTTGCGCGGGGCGAGGAAGTCCCGGTCGGAGACGGTTTCCGGGGTGGGCAGCGCCCGGCGGTCCACCTTGCCGCTGACGGTCAGCGGCAGTTCGTCGAGCACGACGAACGCCGAGGGCACCAGGTGCCCCGGCAGCACACCGCCGAGGTGCTCCCGCAGGTCCGGTGCGAGCGTGCGTTGCACCTCGCGGATCGCCCTGCCCCGGGACGGGTCGTTCACGCCTGCTGCCGGCGTGACCGCTCGCGCTGGGAACCGGACACGGGGTCGCTCCCCGGTGCCCGGCACGAACGCCACGTCGAACGAGCCGTCCGGCCGCCCCGCCGCCCAACTCGTGACGGCGGTGTGTCCGTGTGCGGCGGCCCACTCGAGCACGTCGTCCGGGTCCACCGCGTCGCCGGCCCCGGTGGCGCTCCCGCCGGCGCGGCGGACCTCCGCCGCCACCCGCGCGTTGGGCACGCCGAGCACGCTGAACCCCGCGCCGTTCGCGAGGCGGTCCCGCAGCCACCGCGCGGACAGCCCCTCGTCGGCCCAGTCGTGCCAGCGGTCGACGGCCACCGGTTCCGGCCGGCCCGGTTCTCCCCGGGCGTCCACGTGCAGCACGGCCGTGTACCGGAACTTCACCATCTCGTTGGGGAACCGGCCCCGCAGCGGTGACACCTCGACGTGCGCGATGTCCGGGATCTCCTCGGCCAGCGCCACGAACACGCCGGGATGCACCAGCAGTTCGTTCTCGTGGCTGGCAGCGCGCGCCACCCGACGGGCGAAGTCGGTGCCGACGCCGCCGCGCGCGGCCTCCACGCCGGCATGGTGTGCGTGCAGCAGCGCGGCGTTGCGCACATCGCCGACGACCAGAACGCCACCCGGCGCGACCAGCGACACCGCACCGCGCAGCACGCGCATCAGGTAGTCGGCGTCCGGGAAGTACTGCACGACTGAGTTGAGCACCACGACGTCGAACGAGCCCGGTTCGAACCCGGTGAAGTCGTCCGCGGCCCGGTGCAGCAGTTCGACGTTGCGCACGCCACGGGCCCGCAGGCCGCGTTCGAGGTTGCCCAGGGCCACCGACGCGAAGTCGGTGCCGACGTACGACTCGACCTCGGGAGCGACCCGCCAGGTCAGCAGGCCGGTGCCGCAACCGATCTCCAGTACCCGCCGGGGCCGGTGGACGAGGACCTGGTCGACCGCGTTGCCCACCCACTCGCGCATCTGGTCGGCGGGGACGGGTTCGCCCGTGTAGCTCGACTTCCACCCGGCGGTGTCGAAGTCGTCGGGTTCGCCCGCGGGCTGCTGGGCCTCGTCGAAGACCACCCGCCACTCGTCGAGCTGGGCCGCCGTCGACGCCGCGCCGGCCAACACCGCCGGTTCCGGGACGACGTACCCGACCAGGGCGTCGCCGCGCGCCACCACCACGGCGTCGCGCACCTTCCCGTGGCCGCGCAGAGCCACTTCCACCTCGCCGGGTTCGACCCGGAACCCGCGGACCTTCACCTGGTCGTCGACCCGGCCGAGGAACTCCAGTTGCCCGTCGGCCGTCCACCGCACCAGGTCACCGGTCCGGTACAGCCGCGAGCCGGCCGGGCCGAACGGGTCCGCCACGTACCGCTCGGCCGTCAGTCGCGGACGCCCGAGATAGCCCCGGGCCACCGTCGCGCCGGTCACGTACAGCTCACCGGCCACGCCGACGGGCACCGGCCGCAGGGCGTCGTCCAGCACGTAGGCGCGGACGTTGGCCAGCGGGCGGCCGATCGGCGGTTTCACCCCGGGCACGAGCGGGTCGCTCATCGTCACGCAGACCGTGGCCTCGGTCGGACCGTAGGCGTTGATCATCCGGTGTGCCGGTGCCCACCGGTCGACCAGTTCCGGCGGGCATGCCTCGCCCGCGACGATCAGGACCAGGTCGTCCGGCAGCCGGGTGTCGGCCGGGAACGCGGCGACCACCGACGGCGGCAGGGTCACCATGTTCACCGCGGCCGAGCGGAGGAAACCCGCCAGCGGCCGCCCCGGTTCCCGTTCGTCCTCGGTCGGCACGGCCAGCGTCGCGCCGCACGACAGCGCCAGGTTGATCTCCCAGGCCGCCGCGTCGAAGCTGAGCGACGCGAACTGGAGCATCCGCGTACCGCCGGACACGTCGAACCGCCGGGCCTGGTCGGCCACGAGCGCGGTCAGGGCGCGGTGCGGCACGACGACGCCCTTCGGGTTGCCGGTCGAGCCGGAGGTGTAGATCACGTACACCGGGTCGGCCGGGGCCAGCGAGCGGGTCCGTTCGGCGTCGGTCACGTCCGTCACGTCGGTCACGTCGCCGAGGTCGAGCGAGCCGACCGGCAGCACCGGGACGGCCACTTCGGACAACTCGACCGGGCTCGACACGAGTACGCAGACCGGGCGCGCGTCGTCCAGCAGGTAGGCGATCCGTTCCGCCGGGTGTTTCGGGTCGATGGGGACGTAGCAGGCGCCGGCCTTCTGTACCGCCACCATGGCGACGACCGCGTCGGCGCCACGCGGGAGCACGAGGGCGACCGACCGGTCCGGACCCGCGCCCTTCGCGATCAGCAGCCGGGCGAGCCGGTTGGCGCGGGCGTTCAGCTCGGCGTAGGTGAGCCGGGTGTGGCCGAACCGCACGGCCAGGGCGTCCGGCGTGCGCTCCACCTGCCGCTCGAACATCCGGGGCAGCGTCTGCTCCGGGACGTCGACCGCGGCGGCGTCGTTCCACGTCTCCAGCACTGCCACGCGCTCGCGCTCGCCGAGCAGGTCGATCCGGTTGATCGGCGCCGCGGGGTCGGCGGCGACGGCGGCCAGCACCCGCAGGAAGTGGTCCACCAGCCGCTGGACCGTGCTCGCGTCGAACAGGTCCACGCTGTAGAGCACGTGCCCGATCAGGGCGTCGCCGTGCTCGACCAGGTTGCATTCGAGGTCGACCCGGATGGTCTCACCACCCGCGCCGAACCGTTCACCGCGCGTCCCGGCCAGGCCCATCCGCTCCTGCGGCGCGTTCATGAGCTGGAACATGACCTGCACCAACGGGTTGTGACTCAGATCACGAACCGGCGCCAACTCCGCCACCAACTGCTCGAACGGCAAGTCCTGGTTCGCATACGCACCCAGCGCGGTCTCCCGCACCCGACCCAGAAGCTCCACAAACGACGGACCATCCGAGACATCGGTCCGCAACACCAACGTGTTCACGAAGAACCCGATCAACCCTTCCAGCTCGGGACGCACCCGGCCCGCGATCGGCGAGCCGACCGCGATGTCGGTACTCCCGGTGTACCGGGACAACAACAGCTGGAACGCCGCCAGCAATGTCATGAACAACGTCGCACCCTGCTCACGGCTCACCGCACGCAACCGCGTCACGACATCGGCCGGCACCTCGATGCCGACGGAACGGGCCGCGTAGGTCGGGGCAGCGGGACGCGGACGATCAGCGGGCAGGTCCAGACTCGGCGGCAGACCGGCGAGCCGGTCGCGCCAGTAGTCGACCTGGCCGCGCAGCCTCTCACCCGCGAGCCATTCCCGCTGCCACACCGCGAAGTCCGCGTACTGCACCGGCAGCTCCGGCAACGGCGAAGGCTCGTCGGCGAGAAACGCCCGGTACAGCGCGTTCAGCTCCGACATGAACACACCCATCGACCAGCCGTCGGACACGATGTGATGCATCACCAGGCAGAGCACGTGGTCCGCGGCGCCGAGACGCAGCACGGTCACCCGCAGCAACGGCCCCGAGGAGAGGTCGAACGGCCGGGCGATCTCGTCGGCCACGAGAATCCGGGCGGCTGCCTCGGGATCAGTGTCGGTGGAGTCCCTGTCGGTGGAGTCCCTGGCGGTGGAGACGTCGACGAGCTCGACCGGCACCGGACCCGCCGCGTGGACAACCTGGCGCGGTGTCCCGTCGACGCTCTCGAAGGTGGTGCGCAGCGACTCGTGGCGCGCGACAACCTCCGTCAACGCTCGCCCCAGCACAGCTACGTCGAGCTCACCACGCAACCGCACCACGAAAGGCGTGTTGTAGAAGGGATTGTCGGGTACGAGCTGGTCGAGGAACCACAACCGCTGCTGCGCAAACGACAACGGCAACAACCCACCCCGCGACACCACACCCAACCCAGACAACACACCACCACCCCCACCCGACACCCACAACGCAAGCTCACCCACCCGCGAACCCTCAAACACCACCCGCAACGGCAACTCAACACCCAACCGCTCCCGCACCCGCGACACCAACTGCGTCGCCAACAACGAATGCCCACCCAACTCAAAAAAATCATCCCCCACACCAACA
>NZ_JBJMIE010000564.1:0-19198 GCF_045807065.1 Actinophytocola sp.
CGGTGACGATCACCGGCGGCGCCTCCTCGGGACCGGGCTAGGGCGAACTGTCGAGGCGCGGTTCGTGTCGAGCGGGGGGAGGAACGTCGGATCGGGTGATCTCGGCGGTCACCGGGTCGTCCGCGGGCAGCCAGCCAGGCGCGGCGTCCGGGTCGAACTGTCGCCAGCCCCGGCGGTGCGCGGTGTCGACGGCGATGTCGAGGAAGTCGCTGACGGCGGTCGGGAGATGTTCGTCCCGCCAGGCGAGTGACCACGGGTAGTGGGGTTGGAGCTCGGCCGGGCGGTGGACCGGGACCCCGGCGAGGGCGTACTTGTCGGCATAGCTGCCGAACTCGAAGAGGAACGCCTGTCCCTGCGCGCGGTTGAGCGCGGCGAGGCAGTGGCTGAACGCACCCGGGGTGCCCAGCCAGCGCAGCGCGACGCCGGTCTCCCCCTCGAACGCCGTGAGGTACTCGCCGTGGGCGTTGTAGAGGCCGGAGCCCGGCGCGTCGCCGAAGACCTCGATCGGGCGTTCGTGCAGTGACACCGTCTCGCGGGGTGGGTCGCCGGGTCGGGCGACCAGTCGCATGGGTTCCAGACGCAGCAGCCGGTGCCGCCAGCCGGTCGGGTGCTCGGCGACCAGCCTCGGGGTCACGCGCATGATCGCGACGTCGAGCAGGCCGTCGAGAAGGGCGTGGAACTGGCCGACACTGTCCAGTGCGCGCTCGACGAGCCGGATGTCCCCGCGGGCCGCGGTGTAGGCGTCCGCGACGACGCGGCTGGTGTCGAGCTCGAAGATGTGGGCGATCCGGAGGACGTCCGGCTGGTGCTCGCGCTGCATGCGTTCGGCGATGGCGAGCAGCGCGCGTGCCTCGTCGAGAAAGCGCTTGCCCCGCGGGGTCAGCGTGACGTGGCGGCTGTCGCGCACGAGCAGCGACACGCCGAGCTGCTGCTCGAGCTTGCGGATCTGCTTGGAGAGGGCGGGTTGGGAGATGTAGAGCCTGGCCGCGGCCCGGCCGAAGTGCAGCTCGTCGGCGACCGTGACGAAGTACCGCACCAACCGCAGGTCGAGGTCCATGCCAGCCTCCCACGACCCCCGACATCGCCTCACGCGGCGAGTGTGCCGTACGGCTCACGCTAGCCGGGTTATCGATCAGTGCCAAACAGGTCTTGGACGCGGCCCGCCGGCCCGGTGTTGCCTTGACACCGGGGGCCGTGACCGAGGAGAGGGCCGCAATGCCACAGGGCTCGCCGGTCGAACTGCCGCCGGGACAGGTGTTGATCGCCGACCTCCCCACGGTCCGCGTCGACGCCCCGCCACGCGTGGGCGCGACGGAGTGGCAGTTCTCCGTCGTCACCGAGTACGGGGCGGTCCGGCGCTGGGACTGGTCCGCGATCCGGGCACTGCCGAGCGAGCACGTCGTCGCGGACCTGCACTGCGTCACGGGCTGGTCGGTGCTCGACACCCACTGGGCCGGCGTGCCGGTCCGGACGCTGTTCGACGGCGTGACCACCGCCGCCACGTACGCGCTCGTGGACTCCTACGGCGGCTACACGACCAACCTGCCGCTGGAGGACCTGCTCGACATGCCGACCTGGCTGGCCACCGCCTTCGAGGGGCACGACCTGCGCCCCGAGCAGGGCGGCCCGGCCCGGCTGCTCGTCCCGCACCTCTACCTGTGGAAGAGCGTCAGGTGGGTCCGCGGCATCACCCTCAGCCGCCAGGACCGGCCCGGCTGGTACGAGCGGCACGGCTACCACAACTACGGCGACCCCTGGCGCGAGCAACGCTTCAGCGGCGACTGACCCACCCACCGAGGAGAGACTCATGACCGCACCAGCCGTACCCGCCGTCTTCATCCACGGACTGTGGTTGCACGCCACCAGCTGGGGACCCTGGTTGGACCTGTTCCGCGACGCCGGCTACGAGCCGGTCGCGCCCGGCTGGCCGAACGAGCCGGCCACCGTCGAGGAGGCCCGGCAGCACCCGGAGCTGGTCGCGAACCTGAGCAACGACGACGTCACCGACCACAACGCCAAGATCAACGCCGCCCTCGACGCGCCCCCGGTCATCGTCGGCCACTCGTTCGGCGGGCTGGTCACCGAGAAGCTGCTCGGCCAGGGCGTGGGGGCGGCGGGCGTCGCCATCGACCCGGCGCAGATCAAGGGCGTCCTGCCGCTCCCGCTCGCGCAGCTGCGTGCCGGCCTGCCCGCGCTGGGCAACCCGGCCAACCTGCACAAGGCCGTGTCCCTGACGCGCAAGGAGTTCCGCTTCGGCTTCGGCAACGCCCTCACCGAGGAGGAGTCGGACCTGCTCCACGAGAAGTGGACCATTCCCTCACCCGCCCGGCCGCTGTTCCAGGCCGCCGCGGCCAACTTCGTGCTGCACTCCCAGGCGAAGGTCGACACCGGCAACGACACCCGCGGACCGCTGCTGCTCGTCTCGGGCACCGCCGACCACACCGTGCCCGACGTGGTCACCCGGTCGACCTTCAGGCAGTACCGCGACTCGACCGCCGTGACGGAGCTGCGCCAGTTCGAGGGCCGTGGCCACTCCCTCACCGTCGACAGCGGCTGGCGCGAGGTCGCCGACGCCGTCCTCACCTGGCTCGAGAACCACCGCGGCTGAGCCATGGACCTGGGACTCACCGGGAAGGTCGCCGTCGTCACCGGCGCCAGCAAGGGAATCGGCCTGGCCACCACCCGCGCCCTCGCCGAGGAGGGCGTCCGGGTGGTGGCCGGCGCCCGCACCACGACCGAGGAACTGGCCGCGCTGGCGGCCACCGGCCAGGTGCGGCCCGTGCGGGTCGACCTGTCGAGCCCGACCGGGGCCGCCGACCTCGCCGCCGCCGCGCTGGAGCTCGGCAGGCTCGACATCCTCGTCAACAACGTCGGCGCCGTGACCCCACGACTCACCGGCTTCCTCGACGTGACCGACGAGCAGTGGCTCCACTCGATCACGCTCAACCTGCTCGCCGCGGTACGCACCACCCGGGCGGTGTTGCCCGCGATGCTCGCCGCCGGCCACGGCACCATCGTCACGATCAGCTCGGTCAACGCGTTCCTACCCGACCCCGCCGTCATCGACTACTGCGCGGCCAAGGCGGCCCTCACCAACTTCGCCAAGTCACTGTCCAAAGAGGTCGGCCCACACGGGATCCGGGTGAACACGATCAGCCCCGGCCCCGTCGCCACCGACCTCTGGCTCGGCGCGGACGGCGTCGCGGCCACCGTCGGACGGGCAAGCGGCCAGGACCCGGACGCCGTCGCCGAGAACGCCGCCGCCGGCTCGGTAACGGGCCGGTTCACCCGCCCCGACGAGATCGCCGACCTCGTCCTCCTGCTGGCGAGCGACCGAGCCGGCAACGTCACGGGCGCGGACCTCACCATCGACGGAGGCCTCATCACCACACTCTGAGGGCAGGCGGCCCGCCCAGCGTTTGTCGTGCCGCCGCCGCGCCATCCCGGTCATCCAGACCAGCGCGGTGCCCGGCGTCCTCGATATCGGCCCGGGGTCAGCCGGTGGTTCGTCGCCACCGGGACCGATCCGAGGCAGCGCACAGGTCCGGCCTTGAGCGAGCAGTCCGCGGCTCCGCGGGCCTGTGCGGTGGTTGCGCCGGCGGCGGGAACTCGTTCCAGGTAGCCGCCGGTCGCCAGCTCACCGGCGAACTGGGCGGCGGCCTGTTTTGGGGACGCCGTCGTTCGTGTCGTGGTGGGCGATGTCGCGGCGGGGTACCTGCGGCCGGCGGCCGGGGCCGCGATCCTGCGGGACCAGCAGGGCTGACCGTCGCACCTCGGTCAGGTGCCCGCGAAGCGGGTCCAGTTCACGCACTGAATTGTCGGCCAGCAGCCGGATCGTTCCCGTTGCGCGGGAACGATCCGGCTGTTTTCCCCCATTCAGCGCGGCCCTTCTCGCGCTGGCCTCCCGCCGCGGGCGGTCGATCCCGTCGTGGTCATTTGTCGCGGCTCAGTGACAGCGGCGTGGCGTCTGCCACTGCCGAGGGGACCGGCGCTCAGGAACTACGACGAGTCGGTTTTTGGTGCACCCTTCCTCCTCACGCTGTGGCGGGTGGGCCGTGGGCCTTGCTGTGGTTACAGAATGTCGGCATGGTGGTGGGAGAATTCCTGCAAGTTTCTTAAATATCCAGGTGGTGCGCGGTTGTGAACGAAAGTTCCCGCGGTGTTCGTATCCAGTTGCTGGGACCGGTCGAGGTGTTGGCGGCCGGCCGGCGGGTGGAGTTGGGCCCCCCGCGCGAGCGGTGCGTGCTGGCCGCGTTGGCGGTGGACGCGGGACACGTCGTCTCGCTGGAGACGCTTATCGACCGGGTGTGGGGGCAGGAGCCGCCGCTGCGGAGCAGGAACGCGTTGTACGTCTACGTCGCCCGGCTGCGGCAACGGTTGGCCGGCCTGCTGGACGTGCCGCGCCGCTCACGCGGCTACGTCCTCGACGTCGAGCCGGACCGGGTCGACGTGCACCACCTCCGCGGCCTGGTGGCCCAGGCCGGCGGCAGGTGCCCGCCCGGCCGGCGGGTGGAGCTGCTGCGTGCGGTCGTGCGCGGTTGGGGTGGCGAGCCGGTGTCCGACCTGACGGGTGACTGGGTGGCCGGGCTGCGGGCCGCCTGGGAGCAGGAACGGCTGGATGCCCTGGTGGCGTGGGCGTGGGCGGAGCTCGAGGTGGGGAACGCCTCCGCCACGGTCGCGCCTCTGGTCGAGTCGGTGGGGCGCTACCCGCTGGCGGAGTCGTTGGTCGCGGCGCTGATGCGGGCGCTGCACGTGTCCGGCCGCAGCGCCGACGCGTTGGACTGGTACGGGCGTACCCGGGAGCGACTGGTGGCGGAGCTGGGCATCGACCCCGGCCAACAGCTGCGGGAGGCTTACCAGGCGGTGCTGCGTGGCGAGCAGCCGGCCGAACCGGTCGAGGATGCGGAAGACGCCGCCGTGCACACCGACCGGTCGAGGTCCGGGGACGTCACCCTCGCCCAGCTGCCGCTGGACATCGTCGGGTTCGCCGGCCGCGCCGCCGAGCTGGCACGGCTCGACGAACTGCTGGCACTGGTGGACCGTGAGCCGACCGCCGCCGTCGTGGCCGTGCTGTGGGGCACGGCCGGAGTGGGGAAGACCGCGCTGGCGGTGCGGTGGGCGCACCAGGTGCGGGACGCGTTCCCCGACGGTGCGTTGCACGTCAACCTCCGCGGGTTCGACCCGAGCGGCAAAGCGGCGTCTCCCGCCGACGCCGTGCGTGACCTCCTCGACGCGTTGGGGGTGCCGCCGCAGCGGGTGCCCGCCGGCGTCGAGGCGCAGGTCGGCCTGTACCGCAGCCTGCTCCACGACCGGCGTGTGCTGGTGCTGCTCGACAACGCGCGGGATGCCGAGCAGGTTCGGCCGCTGCTGCCCGGCGTCGCCGGCTGCCTCGCGATCATCACCAGCCGCAACCAGTTGCTCAGCCTGGTCGTGACGCAGGGCGCCATCGGGATACCGGTCGACCTGCTCACCGTCGCGGAGGCGCGGGAACTGCTCGTGCACCGGCTCGGCAGCGGCCGCGTCGCCGCCGAACCCGCCGTCGTCGACACCGTCATCGGCTCCTGCGCCCGGTTGCCGCTCGCCCTGGCCGTCGTGGCCGCCCACGCCGCCGCTCGGCCCGACCAGTCGCTCGCCGTGCTCGCCACCCAACTCGCTGGTGGCACCGCGTTGAGGACGCTTACCGCGGGGGACGCCAGGACGGACCTGACAACGGTGTTCTCGTGGTCCTACCGCGCGCTGACACCGCCCGCCGCGCGGTTGTTCCGGCTGCTCGGCCTCCACGTCGGGCCCGACCTCGCCGCTGCCGCCGCTGCCAGTCTCGCCGGCGTGCCGGTCACCGACGTGCTGGACTCGTTGGCCGAGCTCACCACCATGCACATGGCCGTCGAGCACCTGCCCGGTCGCTGGACACTGCACGACCTACTGCGTGCCTATGCCGGTGACCTGGCGGAGGAGCTGGACCCGGAACGTGACCGGGGCGCGGCACTGCGCCGGGAGCTCGACCACTACCTCCACATGGCCGACACCGCGGCCACGTTGCTCAACCCGCAACGCGCGCCCATCTTCCCGGTGCCCGCCGCCGACGGTGTGGTCCTGGATCCCCCGCGCGACGCGGGCGAGGCGCGACGGTGGTTCGCGGTGGAGCACCCGGTGTTGCGGGACATGGTGCCCGCGGCCGCCCGCGCGGGCTTCGACGCCCACGCGTGGCAGCTCGCCAGGAGCATGACCACCTACCTCAACCAGCAGGGCCTGTGGTCGGAGATGGCGGAGACGCAGACGGTGGGCCTGGCAGCGGCACGACGCACGGGCGACCGTGACGGCCAGGTGCACACGCTGCGGGACCTGGCACTGGCCGAGACCAGGCGCGGCCGGTACGAGGAGGCGCGTGCGCATTACACCGCCGCCGCGGACCTCTGCGCCGAGACGGGGGACAGCAAGAAATGGGCCAACGTGCACCGCGACCTGGCCGAGCTCATGACACAGCAGGGACGGCTGGAGGAAGCCATCCACCACCTCGAACAGGCGGACACGGTGCGGGAGGACGACGTCGGACGGGCGAACAACGCCGGCTCGTTCGGCTGGTGCTACGCCCTGCTCGGTGACCACGACCAGGCGCTGCGCCACAGCGAGCGGGCCCTGGAGCTCGCGCAGGCGGCGGGTGTCGAGTGGACGGAGGCCAGCGTGTGGGACACGCTGGGCTACATCCACCACCAACTCCGCCACGACCACCCGCGCGCCAGGGCCTGCTACCAACAGGCCCTGCGCATCATCCACGACGTGGGCGACCTCTACCGGGAGGCCGAAACCCTCGACCACATAGCGGACGTCTGCACCGCGGCCGGCGACACCGAAGCGGCCCTGACCGCCCGACACCAGGCGCGGCGCATACGCCGAGAGTTCGACCAGACCGACGCGGCCTCCCAGACGTGACTGTCACCTCTCCCGACCTGGCGTGAGTAAGCGACCGCCCTGCTGGTGGAGGAGCCGTACGGAGACGAGTTGCGGTGCCGACTGTCCTATGAGGATCCCGGGCGATCGCCGTTCCATCTGGACCGCCGGCTGGGCGCGGGAGCGGACACCAGCTCGCGGTAGGCGCGGCTGAAGCTGAGGAATCGCCCCATCGCGGACTCGTCCCGACAATTCCGTCGATCGTGCCCCGCACGATGCCCTTGTGGCCGCACTTTCCGTCCCGGCTCCCGCCCGGTCCAGATCAAGTTCGAGATCAACGCTCTGACCGCACGAGGGGGCGCACGGAAAACATCAGGGGGGTGTGTGCGGGGTTCCCCTAACGACCGCGGGCCCCGTGCGGACCTAACGTCTCTGGCATCCATCCAGGCTCGTTCCCCGGCGGAGCACGGCTCCGGACCCGGTGTCGCGGCCTGCCCACCAGCCAGGACGGAGACCATGGCCGACAACCCCTACGGCAAGGAAGCCACCCGGATGCAGGGCGTGCACACCATCCTCGCCTTACCGCAGAGTTATCTCGCCTACCGGTTGGACGTGCTGCTGCGCACCGGCCACACCACCACCGGCGCGAGCCTGAAGAAGGTCCGGCTGCCCATCAACGACAAGGGCCAGCTCTGGCTCGAGGGCACGGTCTCGGCGCTGGGCATCACGGTGTCGGTGCCCGGATCCGTGGGCAAGGTCGTCTTCACCGTCACCTTCTCCGCCGGGCAGATGGACTACTACGACGTCCAGGCCATCCCGCCGGTACTCAGCACGTGCGACATCGCCGGGTTGACCGTCGGCTTCCTGGTCGACCTCGCGAAGGCGGGTGTCGACGTGAAGGACCACGGCGAGCTGCCGAAGGACGTCCAGGACCTGGCGGCCGGCCTGCCCCCGGGGTCCTTCACCATCAACGAGCTGTTCCTGGACCTGGAGAAAGCCGACCTGGCCCAGTACGACACCGCGAGCACGGTGTTCCCCCCGAAGATGCCGCCGAGCGCGCGGTCCGCGTTCAGCACCTACCTCGCCACGTACCTGGACTGGATCAGGCAGGCGAAGGGGCACGTCCTCGGCTACGGCGTCACCGTGCCCGAGTGGCACGACCCGGTCGCCAGCTTCCCACCCGCCAGCCTCGACTTCGTCACCAACAAGTACACGGCCGAGAAGCCCGACCCCGCGGACGGCAAGCGGGACTGCCTGCTGTACCTGATGATGACCGGGCGCGAGCCGCTTCCCCGCAACACACAACCGTGGTGGGGCAACTTCGTGTTGCCGGACGACGGTGCGAAGGACGGCTGGTTCGGCGCGATGGCGATGGCGCGGAGCCTGTTCATCGACGACTTCCTCGCCCGCCACCTCAGCCCGATCGTCACCAGGTACTGGGAGCTGGGCAACACCGACGACGGCCTCGACCTGGTCAAGAAGGACCGCACCGGTTCGCTCGGCGCGCTGAACGGCGGTCTCGTCTGGAACTGCCGGAACCAGACCGGCAAGTCACACAGGACGAACACGTTCAGCAACGACGACGTCGTGACGACCATGAGCTGGGACGTGTCCGTGACCCACACACCCGGCACGGACCGGCTGGTCATCACCCGCGTGGTCGACTTCGACGTCGACTTCACGCACTGGTACGGCATCGAGGGGCACGCGACCAGCACGTCCTTCCACGTCTGGTACCACGTCCCGCTCACGGTGACCGTGACCATGGCCGGTGTCGTGGACGGCCGGCTGCAGGTGACGGCGTCGTCCAGCTACCCGCAGCCGGACCCGACGACCCTGTACGACATGCCGATGGGGCACCTCATCGTCAGGTCGGAGGGGACCAGCTCGATCTGGGAGAGCGTCGCCGACACGCTGGACAAGACGGTCTACGACATCGTGCGGGCCGCGCTGGACGAGGCGATCGGCGGCGAGGTGGCGACCGCGGTCGCCCAGAACCTGAACCTGACGCCGTTCGTGTTCCCCGGCGGCGCCCAGCTCGGCCTGGTGCGCCCGATCTTCAACACCGAGGGGGACCTGTTGTTCGGCGCCTCCCAGAAATCCTGAGAGCGGAGCCGTACCCATGCCTGTCACCGCGCATTCCCAGCTGATGACCAACCACGTGCCCGGCGTCGCGCTCAGCGCCCAGCGCCGCCTGCGCACCGTCTACTCGAACACCCACTCACCGCTCCTGTTCACCCTGAACAACGAGCACCGGCTCAGCCTCACCCTGCCGTCCGCGACGAGCGCGACCGGCTGGGAGGAGCTGGACCTCACCAAACCCCTCACCGCCGTGCCCGAGCTGGGGACGACACCGGTCGTGCACTCCTTCGCCGTGTCCCAGGCACCCGACGGCCGGATCTCGCTGGTGCTGGCCGCGGCCGCCGGCCCCGGGCGCCCGTCCCGGGTCTACGTCAGCGAGCGGATGGCCAACACCGAGTCCACGAAGGACTGGTCACGGCTTGCCGCCGGGCTGACCGAGCGGCGGATTCCCGACAACCTGACCGTCACCGACATCCTCGTCGGCGACAGCCGGGACGGCACGCCGTTCAGCGTCGTGGTCACGCTCGACGAGCGGGACCGGGTCGAGTACCACCAGATCAACCCGGACCCGGCCGGCAGCTGGTCCTCGACACCGGTTCCGTTGCCGCAGGACGCGACCAGGTGCGTGTCCGTCGCGGTCGGTCAGCACCGCGACCTCGGCACGGGCATCTACTCGCTGTTCGAGCTCGCCACCCTGCACAGCCTGGTGTTCACCACGCTGCCGGTGGAGTTCGACGGTGAGCTGATGTTCGACACGGTCGAGCTCGACCTGCCGGACGGGCTGGCCGCCGCGGCGCTGGCCACCGTGGCCAACCCCGACGGAACCACGGACCTCTACGTCGGCGGCGACGGTGTCTGCCGCTACCCCGCCGACAGGCAGGCCAGCTCACACCTGCCCACCGAGAACCTGATGGACAGCAAGCACGTCAGCGGTGTACGTGACCTCCTCGTCGCCACCGACCAGAAAGGCGCGCAGCTCAGCGTGTGGGCGATCGACACGCGCGACACGCTGGTGTACGTCGAGGGCAGCCGCCCCGTGGCCGGTGGGGACTTCGCCTGGCAGCAGCCGCTCCTGCTGGAGACCGAGGTCACCGCCCTGTCGGCATACCGCGTCCAGGTCGCCGCCGAACACGAACGCAGCAGTGTGGCGATGGCGCTCGGTGGGTCCGACGGCGGCTTCCGGATGCTCACGCAGGATCCGCAGACCGCGTTGTGGCGGCACCAGACCGTCTCGTTGCACACCAGGAAGGAGGTCCTGCCGCTACAGACCTACACCACCCGGATCGTGGTCACCGACGAGCGCGGTGATCCCGTGCGCGACAAGGAGGTCCTGCTCGAGCCCGACCGGGACTGCGCGGCGCTGGTCAACAGCCGTTACTACGCCCTGCGTGCCGGCACGCCGAAGCCGGCCACGACCGACGCCCAGGGTGTGGTCACGATCGTGCTGGAGACGGTGGACCTGAGCGCACCGGTCTACACCGTCCACCTCGACGGCGTCGTGGCCCTCACCGCCGACCCCGGCGCCGACACCAAGGAGACGCTGCGCGGGTTCGGCAGCGACACGATCATCAATGCCAAGCGCAACAACGGAAAGCCACTGTTCGACACCCAGCCGGACCCCGCGACGCGCGAGAAGGCGGTGGGCGGCGTCCGGCAGCTGATGGGGGTGCACGACGACCTGTCCCGCCGGGAGTCCGCTCGACCGTCCACTGTGGCCGCCGCGGGCACCGTCGCCGCCAGGGGAATCATGGACGGTTGGGTCGACGTCTCGGTCGGCGACCTCCTCACGGCGCTGCGCGGCGGGACGCGGAAGGTGACGGACTTCCTCGTGCGGGAGATCGAGGACTCCGCTGCCTGGAAGTTCGTGGTGTGGGTCGGCGACCAGATGTACGAGGCAGTGATCGAGTTCGCGCACCAGGCGGTCGCGGCGATCGACTGGGTGCTCGAGCACACGCTGGGCATCACCCTCGAGGACCTGATCGACTGGCTGGGCTTCCTGTTCTCCTGGGACGACATCCTGGCCAACCACCGGGTGCTGACGAAGATCGTCACCCTCTCGTTCGACCACGTCACCCAGCAACTGGCCGAGTCGAAGAAGTCCGTCGACGACTGGTTCGGCACCCTCCGCCGGTCCTTCGTCGACGACAAGCTGGTCGTGGACAGCTCATCGGACATCTTCGCCAAGCGGGTGGGCCGCGACACCGCCCAGCCGAGCGCGGAACACCGCAAGGCACTGGAGTCTCCCCAGACCAGCTGGGGCACCCACCAGCTGGGCGGCAACCTCGGCCAGGCCACGCCCGGTGAGTACGTCCCCGACGACCCGGGGGACCTGCTGGTCACGGTCGTCGACGAGGAGATCGCGGTGTTGCGGCAGATGGGCGAGCAGTTCCGCGCGCTGTTCGCCGACGGGCTCGGCACCCGGACGCTCGGCGAGATCGTCGAGGCCGTCGCCGAGATCATCGGGATCGCGGTGCTGGACACCCTCGAGAACATGACGCTGACGGTCATCGACGCGGGCATCCTCGTGGTCAAGGCCGTCAAGGCGGTGCTCACCACCCGCTGGGACATCCCGGTGCTCACACCGTTGTACGAGAAGGTCATCTGTCGTGGCGACGGCAGCCAGCTGACGCTGATCGACCTGATCTGCCTGCTCGGCGCCGTCCCCGCGACCATCGTGGGCAAGGCACTCCTGCCCGACCACGCAAACCTGTTCGCCGCCCGGCAGATCGAGGCGGTCCGCACCGCGAGGACCTGGGACGAGGCGGTGACCGCGCTGTCCGCCCAACCGGCGCGCCTCGCCGCCGCGGCCACACCTGATGCCCAGGTGCAGGCAGGCAAGGTGTTCGCGCTGGTGAACGCAATTCTGCGAGTGCCCAACGTGTTGCTGTCCACCGCGCTCGATGCCAGCGTGCTCGACCCGACGGGCGCGGCGTCACCGCGGCCGGTCCGGCTGGTCAAGCTGGCGCTGGACTGGACGGGCTACGTCGTCGGCCTGATCGGGGTGGGCCTGCTGGCCAAGAAGAAGCGCAGCGACCGGGAGAACCTCGACATCGCGATCGCCGTGCTGGGGATCGTCCCACCCGCGCTCGGCACGATCCGGGAGATCGTGCGTCCGGCAGATCCGAGCCCACCGACCCCCGACATCCCGCTGCCAGACCCACCGCCCATCGCGGACGATGCCCTGTCCTTCCGCGTGGCGGCCGCCTCCTACGGGGTAGCGGACGTGACCCGGTTCGTGGAGAGCGGGTACGGCGTACTGCTGCTGGTGCTCGGCTTCGTGTCACTGGGCCTGCAGGTCAGCGAGGACCACCCGGAGATCACTGGCCAGCAGTTCGGCGCCCTGGTGGGAGTGAAGGGGGTACAGAACATGTGCGCCGCAGGCGTCGCCATGATGGCGCCCTTCGTCACACAGAAGGTGGCGGACGCACAGCCGGAATTGTTCGGAGGGGTACTCCTTGTTCGGACGTTCCTGTCGGCCCTGCGGATGGACCTCCAGCTGGGCCGGAGCGTGGTCCAGCTGGCCCTGTCCTACACCGACTTCGAGGGCGCGGTCCCCTGAGCACGAGCCCATCGGCGGGGACGGACTCGCTGGTCTGACCGGCGGTGGGCTAGAACTGGAGTATGCAGTCGACGGGGCCGCGCGGAAGTCTGGTTGAGCGGGAGCGGGAGGTCGACGCGCTGCGTGGGGCCTTTGCCGGGGTGGCGGCCGGTGCGGGCGGTCGGGTGGTAGTCGTCGACGGGGCGGCCGGGCTGGGCAAGACCGCGTTGCTCCGCCGTGCCCGGGAGCTGGCCAGGGAGTCGGGCCTGACGGTGTTGTCGGCGCGGGGCGCCGAGCTGGAGCGGGACTTCGCGTTCGGTGTCGTCCGCCAGTTCGTCGAACCCGCCCTGCCCAGGGACGCCGGTGAGCGTGCGGCGTTGTTCACCGGGTCCGCGGGCGCCACCCGCGGGCTCTTCGACGCCGACGCGTCGGCGGACGACACCGCGGGTGGGGTCTACGCGCTGCTCAACGGCCTGTACTGGCTGCTGGTCACGATGTCAGAGCGCGCTCCGCTGGTGGTCATGGTCGACGACGCGCAGTGGGCCGACCTGCCGTCGTTGCGGTTCCTGGGTTTCCTCGCCCGCAGGGTGGAGTCGGTCGCGATCTCGGTGGTGGCCGCGACGCGGGCGGCGGAACACGACGACGGCGGGCTGCTCGACGACATCCTGGCGGCCGACGACTGCGTGCTGGTCGAGCTGCGGAACCTGAGCGAGGCCGCGGTCGCCGACCTCGTCCGCCGTGAGCTGGGGCCGGCGGCCACCGACGACTTCTGCGCCGCCTGCCACCGGATCACGACCGGCAACCCGCTGTTCGTGCGGGAACTGCTGCGGGTGCTGGCCGGCGGCGACGTGCGGCTGGACGCGGGCGGCGCCATGTCCGTGGCGGCGGCCGGGCCGGTCGCGATCCGGCGGTACGTCGCGGCACGGTTGCGACGCCAGCCCGAGGACGTGCGGCGCGTCGTCACGGCCGTCGCCGTCCTGGGCGACGACGTCGACCTCCCGCTGGTCGCCCGCCAGGCCGGGGTGTCACCGGAGGCCGCGGCCGCGGCCGCGGAACGGCTCGCCCAGCACGGCATCTTCGAGCGTGCCGAGCCACCGGCGTTCGTCCACGCGGTGGTCCGGGACGTCGCGTTGTCCCTGGTGTCGCTGGCCGAACGGGACGCCGAGCACGACCGGGCCGCGTCGGTTCTGCGGCAGGCGGGCGAACCGCTCGCGCGGGTGGCCTCGCACCTGCTGCGGACCACACCCGCGGCGAACCAGGACCGGATCCCGATCCTGCTCGCCGCCGCCCAGCAGGCGTGGCTGCAGGGCTCGCCGGAGAGCGCGTCGACCTACCTGGCCCGGGCCAGGGCGGAGCCGCCGCCGCCCGCGTACCGTTCCGAGGTCAGCCGGCGGCTCGCCAACTGCGAGGCGCACCAGCTGGCGCTCGCGAACGCCGGTGAGCACCTGAGCGAGGCGCTGTCGCTGGCGGACAACCCGGCGCAACGCGCGCGCTGTGCCTACAGCCTGGCCAGGTTCCGCAACGCGTGCGGCGAGACCGGACCGGCGCTCGCGCTGCTGTCCCAGGCCGTGGCCGAGCTGCCCGAGGACGCGGATCCCGGGCTGGTGGAGGAGCTGACCGGGGAGCTGATCGGGTTCGCCAGGGCCGACCTGTCCAGCCGGTCCGCCCTTCTCGACGTGCTCGCCCGGGTCCGCGCCCGCGCCGGCGACGCGGACCCCCTGGTGGCCGCGCAGCTCTCGCTCGAGGCGGTGCTCACCGGCGAGTCCGCGCGGCGGGGGATCGCGTTGGCCCGCACGGCCCTGGCGGGGGACAGGCTCGCGCCGGAGCGGACCGGGTTCTGGCCCGCGGTGACGACGCTGATGGTCACCGACCACTCGCCGGAGGCCGAACAGCGGGTACAGCGGGCGCTGACCGGCGCGGTCGACCGCGGCCAGCTGTTCCCGCAGGGGTTCATCCGGGCCTACCTCGCGCGGATCTCCCTCCTGCGTGGTGATCTCGCGCAGGCGGCCGAACACGTCGAGATCGGCACCCAGGCCGTGCCGGAACCCAACATCGGCCTCCCCCTCCTGGCGTCGACCGCGGCTCACCTGCTCGTCGAACAGGGACGCGTCGAGGAGGCGGCCGAGGTCCTGCGCGACCTGACCGAGGTTCGGGAACCACGCACCGCACTGCACCTGTGGCTCCTGGACGCCCGGATGCGGGTGCACGCGGCGCGGGGTGACCACGACGCCGCGCTGGCCGACGCCCTCGCGTGCGGGGCGGCGTACGAACGGTGGGGCGCCACGGGCGTGTGGGAGGTGCCGTGGCGGCTGTGCGCGGCCGAGGCGTGCCTCGGTCTCGGGCAGCGCACGCGGGCGGCCGCGCTGATCGAGGAGCAGCTGCGCCACGCCCGGTCGTTGGGGGTGGCGAGCCACATCGCGGTCGCGTTGCGCCACGCCGCACGACTCGGCGACCCCGCGCCGTTGCTCGCGGAGGCGGTGGACCTGCTGCGTGCGGGCCCGGCCCGGCTGGAGCTCGCCAGGGCACTCGCGGACCTGGGGATCCAGCAGTCACGGCACGGCTCGCGCGGCGAGGGCCGCTCCCGCGGCGAGGGCCGGGAGACGCTCCGGCAGGCGGCGGTGCTGGCGTTGGAATGCCGCGCCACCGCACTGGCCGAACGGCTGCAGGACATGCTGACCACCCGCGGCGGCCGCTCACCCCGCATCCAGGTCTCCGGCGTCCCCGCCCTCACCCCGTCCGAACGGCAGGTGGCCGCACTCGCCGCCGACGCACTGACCAACCGGCAGATCGCCGAACGGCTCTACGTCACCGAGAAGACGGTCGAGACCCACCTCAGCCGCGCCTACCGCAAGCTGGGCGTCCGCTCCCGGACCCAGCTGGCGGTCCAGATGACGACCACGCGGTAGCCGGCGTGCGGAGCGGACGGGCTCGCCGAGCCAGCCCCGATGTCCGCGGCGGGCGCACGGCCGAGCGATTGCCGTCGGTCGGAGAAATGGTGGATGTTTCCCGCGGATAATGTGCGATAACATATCCTACTGTGCCGGGTGCTCGCCAAGAGAGCATTGTTCGTGTCGGCGTCGGGCGTCTCCGGGATGGGGCGTTGCCATGATCTGGGAAGTGCTGGTCCTCGGTTTCGTGCTCAGTCTCGACAATTTCCGGGTGTCGGTCGCGCTGGGGACCGTGCCATTCGGGTTGCGGCGGGCGGTGCAGATCGCGCTGACATTCGGTTTGTGGGACGCGGTCATGCCGTTGGTCGGGTTGTTGGTCGGGGGGCGGATCGGGGATGCCGTCGGGGACGTCGCGGAATGGGTGGGGGCGGGCGCGCTCGGTGTGTACGGTCTCTATCTCGTCATCGTGGCTCTACGGAATCCCGAGCCGGAGGAGCTGGACCACCCGTGGGCATTGTTCGGCATTCCGTTGACGCTGAGCCTGGACAACCTGTTCGCCGGGACCAGCCTGGGCATCCTCGGACTCTCGCCGTGGTTCTCGGCCACCGTCTTCGGGTTCATGACGGCGGTGCTGTCGCTGGTCGGGCTGCGGCTCGGTCGCGTCGCGGCGCGGCTCATCCGGGTCCGCTCGGACCTGTTGAGCGGCATCACCCTGATCATCGCGGCCGCGGCGCTGCCGTTGGTGTTCGGCGACTAGCTCGGACCGGGTGAGAAAAGCCACGTGTGTGGGGCGCCGAACCAGGTTCGGCGCCCCACAGGTGTTCGTTCGGCCCCTACGACGGTTCGGGCAGGGCGAAGACGATCAGGGCGCTTCCGTGCCCCGCGCCGAGCATGCCGGGGAGGAAACCCTCCGCCCAGCCGCCCCACCCGACCGGCACGGCGACGTACTGCCTGCCGTCCACCATGTACGTGGTCGGGCTGCTGTGGTGGCCGCTCCCGCACTGGAACTGCCACAGCAGCTCCCCGGTGCGGGCGTCGAGCGCGTTGAACTCGCCCGACGGCTCGCCGGCGAACACCAGGTCACCGGCGGTGGCGAGGACCGAGGCGCACATCGGGAGCTCGTTGCGCCAGCGCCACTTCTCCTCGCCGTTCGCGTCGAACGCGCTGATGGAACCCGCCATGTCCTCGATGTCCACCTGAACGCCCGCGCCCCAGTACGGGATGCTCTCCTTGAACTCCCGGCGCCGCCGGGTGGCCGTGGCGCCGGTGTCCTGGACCGGGACGTAGAACAGCTCGGTCCGCGGGCTGTAGGCCGCGTGGGTCCACTCCTTGGCGCCGGCGGGGCCGGGGTAGAAGTGGACGGGCTCGCCCTCCTTGTCCGGGTAGATCTTCGCCGTCACCTTGCCGTCCCGCGTGATCGCGCCCCACGTGATGCGGTCCACGAAGGGGGTGATCTGGACCAGTGCGCCGTCCGTGCGGTCGAGCACGAAGAAGTAGCCGTTCTTGTCGAAGTGCCCCAGCAGCTTGCGCCCGTCCTTCTCGAACAGGATGCACTCGGCGATGCTGTCGTAGTCCCACAGGTCGTGCGGGGTGCACTGGTAGTGCCAGCGGATCTGACCGCTGTCCACGTCGACGGCGATGATGCTGTCGGTGAACAGGTTGTCGCCCTCGCGGACGCCGCCGTCGAAGTCGGGCGCCGGGTTGCCGGTGCCGACGTACAGCAGGTTCGTCTCCGGGTCGAAGGTGCCGGTGAGCCAGCAGTTCGCCCCGCCGCGGGCCCAGGCCTCGCCGTCGGCCGGCCAGGTCTCCGAGCCGGGCTCGCCGGGCTTCGGCACCGTGTAGCAGCGCCACTGGTGCTCACCGGTGTCGACGTCGAACGCGTCGAGGTGGCCACGCACGCCGAACTCGCCGCCGGAGCTCCCGACGATGACCATGTTCTTCACGACCAGCGGGGCCACCGTGGCGCTCTCGCCGGCCCGGACGTCGCCGTAGGTCCTGTCCCAGACCCGCTTGCCGGTGGTGGCGTCGAGGGCGAGCACGCGCGCGTTCGCCGTGACGAAGAAGACCTTCCCCTTGGCCACCGCGACCCCGCGGTTCACGTTGCCGCAGCACAGGGACACGTCGAACGGCACCGCGTGCTTGTACCGCCAGATCTCCACCCCCGTCCTGGCGTCGAGCGCCCACACCCAGCCGTCCCAGCCGGAGAGGAACATGACGCCGTCCACGACGATCGGGGCCGCCTCGAACGAGTAGGTCGACGCGCCCGCGATCAACCCGGTCGTGCCGGCCTGGAAGATCCACGCCGGACCGATGCGCTTGACGTTCTCGGTGTTGATCTGGTCCAGCGGGCTGTACCGCTGCCCGTCGTAGGCGCCGTAGTAGGTGAGCCAGTTCTGGGGCTCCTCGCGCGCGTTGAGTATGCGCTCGTAGTCCACGCCGGCCACGACCGGCGGCGCGACCTCACCGCCCGCGACCTTGCCGCTCAGGCTGCCCTGGTCGACGGCCTCGCCCGCGTCCACGTACTCGACGGTCATCTCCTGCTCCTTCCTACGGCCGCGGCTGTTCTGGACGGTCGAGACGGGCCTCCGGCGGGGCGTCACCCAGGACGACGATGGCCCCGGTCAGCCCGCGGCCCTCGTCGTTGCCCGTCGGCGAGCTGAACCAGTAGTAGCCCGGCCCGTCGAGGTTGAGGGTCGCCCGTCCTCTCGAATGGTTCACCAGCCAGATGAACTTGCGGTCGCCGTTGCTCGGCAGGAGCGCGCAGTGCGTGTTCAAGTCGTCGTTGACGAGTTCGAGCTCGATATCGCCGCCGTGCGGCATGACCAGAATCGCGGGATCCCAGGCCAGCTCGTCGGGGTTGATGCGAATTGTCGCGCGCATGCGGCCGTCCGGTTCCTCGGTCGCATGTCCGATGTTCCCGGTGCCCAGCAGCCGGCCGATCGTTGCCTTGTTCTGCGTGTTCAACCCGAGTTGGTCCAGCAGGTCGGATCGTTCCTGCGTGGTTGTCACGGACGCACACCTCCGCTTCGGAAAAAACGTTATCCGAATTGACGCCGAGCTTTTTTGAGGAATCACCTCGGCGAGGGTGAGAAATCGACAGTCAAGAAGGACGCTACGCCCGATGAATGACACCGACAAGGGTGCCGGCGGATCAGGGCGGGCGCCTGCCGTTCAGCCGCGAACGGCTACCGTTCACACCCGGTGCGCCGCCGGTCGGCCGAGCCGGCGAGGTCGTACCGGTCGAGGTTCATGACCTTGTCCCACGTGGCCACGAAGTCCCGCACGAACCTCTCCCGCGCGTCGTCGCTCGCGTAGACCTCCGCGAGCGCCCGCAGCTCGGGGTTCGAGCCGAAGACGAGGTCGACGCGGCTCGCGGCCCACCTGACCTCGCCGCTGGACCGGTCGCGGCCCTCGAAGGTCCCGGCGGACGCCGGGTGCCAGGCCGTGCCCGGGTCGAGCAGGTGCACGAAGAAGTCGTTGGTCAGCGTGCCCGGCCTCGAGGTGAGGACACCCAGCGCGGACTGCCGGTGGTTCGCGCCGAGGACGCGCAGGCCGCCAACGAGGACGGTCATCTCGGGCGCGCTCAGGTCCAGCAGGTTCGCCCGGTCGACCAGCAGGTGCTCCGACGGCAGCCGGGCGCGGCGGCCGCGGTAGTTGCGGAACCCGTCCGCGACCGGTTCCAGCACGGCGAACGACGCGACGTCGGTCTGTTCCTCCAGCGCGTCGGTGCGTCCGGGAGCGAAGGGGACCGCCACGTCGTGGCCCGCGTTCTCGGCGGCCCTTTCGACGGCCGCGCAACCGC
>NZ_JBJMIE010000565.1:0-12253 GCF_045807065.1 Actinophytocola sp.
AAGAAGTACGCGGTCCTGGCGTGGGCCACGTCCACGCTCGCGTCCGGCAGTGGCAGGTGCTGCGCCGAGCCGAGCAGCACGTCGATCGTCGGCAGGTTCGCCACCCGGTTCTTGGCCAGCTCGACCAGCGGCGCGTACGGCTCGACCCCGGTGACGTGCCGGGCGGCCGGCGCGAAGCCTGGCAGGTGGAACCCGGCCCCGCAGCCGATGTCCACGACGTCGCGGCCGCGCCAGTCGGCCACCTCCGCGAGCACCCGCCAGATCGCGCCGTCGACGTCCTGGGCCCGGTTCTCGATCTCGTACAGTTCCGGCCAGTGCCAGATGTTCGGGCTCGGCAACGCCTCGATGCCGCGGCGCACCGCCGCTATCCGCTCACGCGCCCGCGACACCAGTCCCACACCATCCAGGAAACCACGCGGGCTACGCGGGGATGAACAGTCGCAGCAGCAGCCACGACACCACGGCCGAGGGCAGCAGCGAGTCGAGCCGGTCCATCAGGCCGCCGTGGCCGGGCAGCAGCGTGCCCATGTCCTTGATCCCCAGGTCCCGCTTGATCAGCGACTCCACCAGGTCGCCGATGGTCGCGGTGAGCACGATCGCGGCGCCGAACAGCGCGCCCTGCCACCACTGGCCGTCGAGCAGGAACACCACCGCGAGTGTGCCGGCGGCCGTGCCCACGACCACCGAGCCGGCGAAGCCCTCCCAGGACTTCTTCGGGCTGATGTTGGGGGCCATCGGGTGCCGGCCGAGCTTGGCACCGGTCGTGTAGCCGCCGACGTCGTTGCACACCACCACGATGAGGAACGACACCACCCTGGCCACGCCGTCCTCGGCGACCACGAGCATCGCCGCGAACGACGCGAACAGCGGCACGTACGCGGCGGTCAGTACGGACGCGCTGACGTCGCGCACGTAGCCGGCGGCGCCGCCGCGCAGCCGCCAGACCAGACAGGCCAGGATCGTCACCACGAACGCGGCGAGCTGCCCGTCGCGGCCGAAGGGCCATGACAGCCACACCACGGCCTGGCCGCCGAGGAGCAGTGGCCACAGTGTGACGCGGATGTCCGCGCCGCGCCGCAGCGCTCCCGCCAGCTCGTAGGTGCCCATCGCCACCGCGAGCGCGACGATCCCCACGAAGATCTGTCGCACGGTCAGCAGTGAGACGAGCACCGCGCCGCCGAGCAGGACGCCGACGGCGATCGCGGCCGGCAGGTTGCGCCCCTTCTTCGGAGCGGGCGGCGGCGCGGCCGCGTCGCCGGTCGTCACTCGGTTCTCCTCGACGGGTTCTGGCCCGGTGGTTGCGCTGGTGATGTCCATACTCCCGGGTTCAGACCTCGAGCAGCTCGGTTTCCTTGTGCTTGACGAGCTCTTCCACCTGGGTGACGTACTTGTCGGTGAGGTGCTGCAGCTCCTTCTCGGCGCGGCCCACCTCGTCCTCGCCGGCCTCGCCGTCCTTGGCGATGCGGTGCAGCTCCTCGTTGGCCTTCCGGCGGACGTTACGGATGGCGACCTTCGCGTCCTCGCCCTTGGATTTGGCCACCTTGACCATCTCGCGGCGGCGCTCCTCGGTGAGCTGGGGGATGATCACGCGGATGAGCGCGCCGTCGTTGGTCGGGTTGACACCCAGGTCGGAGTCGCGGATCGCCCTCTCGATGGCGCCGAGCTGGCTGACGTCGTAGGGCTTGATGACCGCCATCCTGGCCTCCGGCACGTTGACGCCGGCGAGCTGGTTGAGCGGAGTGGGGGCACCGTAGTAGTCGACGACGATGCGGGAGAACATGCCGGAGCTGGCGCGGCCGGTGCGCACCGAGGCGAGCTCCGCCTTGGCGTGCGACACCGCGCTCTCCATCTTCTCCTCGGCGTCGAAGAGTGTTTCCTCGATCAAAGCCTGCTCCTGTTTCTCATCCCTGTGCGCATCAGGGCGTACTGACGACGGTGCCGATCCTCTCACCACGCACCGCGCGGGCGATGTTCCCCTCGGTGAGCAGGTTGAAGACGATGATCGGCATGTTGTTGTCCATGCACAGGCTGAACGCGGTGGCGTCGGCCACCGCGAGACCCTGCTCCAGCGCCTCACGATGGGTGATGTGCTCGTACATCTTGGCGTCCGGGTCCGTCTTCGGGTCCGCGGTGTAGACCCCGTCGACCGACTTGGCCATCAGCACGACCTCGCAGCCGATCTCCAGCGCGCGCTGGGCCGCCGCGGTGTCCGTGGAGAAGTACGGCATCCCGACGCCGCCCGCGAAGATCACCACGCGGCCCTTCTCCAGGTGCCGCTCGGCGCGCCGCGGGATGTAGGGCTCGGCGATCTGGCCCATGGTGATGGCCGTCTGGACACGCGTGTCGATGCCCAGCTTCTCCAGGAAGTCCTGCAGCGCCAGGCAGTTCATGACGGTGCCCAGCATCGCCATGTAGTCGGCGCGGTCGCGGTCCATGCCGCGCTGCGACAGCTCGGCGCCGCGGAAGAAGTTGCCGCCGCCGATCACCACCGACACCTGGACCCCGTCGCGGACGACCTCGGCGATCTGGCGGGCGACCGTCTGGACCACGTCGGGGTCCACACCCACCTCGCCGCCGCCGAACATCTCGCCGCCCAGCTTGAGCAACACTCTGCGGAAACCGTGCCTACCAAGTTCCATGGGGCTCCCTCAGTGGTCCGGATCTGAAAGGCGAATGCCCCGCCCTCAGGTTGCTGTCGAGGGCGGGGCACCGCCTGTGGTCCAGGCCTTCCGGATCAGGACTGGCCGATCTCGAAGCGGGCGAACCGCGTGACCGTGACGCCGGCCGAGTCGAGGAGTGCCTTCACCGTCTTCTTGGAGTCCTGCACGGACGCCTGCTCGGTGAGCACCACGTCCTTGTAGAACCCGTTGACGCGACCCTCGATGATCTTGGGCAGCGCCTGCTCCGGCTTGCCCTCCTCGCGAGCGGTCTCCTCGGCGATGCGCCGCTCGGTCGCGACGACGTCCTCGGGGACCTCGTCACGGGTGACGTAGCGCGGCTTCATCGCGGCCACCTGCATGGCGGCGCCGCGGGCGGCCTCGGTGTTGTCACCGGTGTACTCGACCACGACGCCGACGGTCGGCGGCAGGTCGGGGTCGCGGCGGTGCAGGTAGGTCTCGACGTTGCCGTCGAACACGGCGACCCGGCGCAGCTCCAGCTTCTCACCGATCTTGGCGGACAGCTCCTGCAGTGCGTCGGCGACGGTCTGGCCGTCCAGGTCGGCCTTGAGCAGCGAGTCGAGGTCGGCCGGCTTGCCGGCCTTCGCGGCGGCGACGATGCGGTCGGCGAGACCGGTGAAGTCGGCGTTCTTGGCGACGAAGTCGGTCTCGCAGTTCAGCTCGATCATGACCCCGCCGTCGGCCGTGACCAGGCCGTTGGCGGTGGTGCGCTCCGCGCGCTTGCCGACGTCCTTGGCACCCTTGATGCGGAGCAGTTCGACAGCCTTGTCGAAGTCGCCCTCGGCCTCGTCCAGGGCCTTCTTACAGGCCATCATGCCCGCGCCGGTGAGCTCACGGAGCCGCTTGAGGTCGGCCGTGGTGTAGTTCGCCATTGTGGCTTTGTCCATCCTTCTTTCGGTTCGGTGCGCTTTACTCGGAGGGGGCGGCCGGTGCCGGTGCGTCCGCGTCGCCAGCGGGCGCGGCGTTCTGACCGACCAGGAGTTCCTTCTCCCACTCCGGCAGCGGCTCGTCCGAGACACCCGGCTGCGGCTTCTCGTCGCTGTCCGCGGTGCCGTTGCGCACGCCCGAGCGGGCCATCAGACCGGCGGCCGCGGCCTCGGCCACGACCTTGGTCAGCAGCGCGGCGGAGCGGATCGCGTCGTCGTTGCCCGGGATCGGGTAGTCGACCTCGTCGGGATCGCAGTTGGTGTCGAGGATCGCGACGACCGGGATGTTGAGCTTGCGCGCCTCACCGACGGCGATGTGCTCCTTCTTGGTGTCCACGATCCAGACGGCGGAAGGAACCTTCGCCATGTCGCGGATGCCGCCGAGGGTCCGCTCCAGCTTGTCCTTCTCGCGGGTGAGCATCAGGATCTCCTTCTTGGTGAGACCCTGGAAACCGCCCGTCTGCTCCATCGACTCCAGCTCCTTGAGCCGCTGGAGGCGCTTGTGGACGGTGGAGAAGTTGGTCAGCATGCCGCCGAGCCAGCGCTGGTTGACGTAGGGCATGCCCACGCGCAGCGCCTCGTTGGCGATCGCCTCCTGCGCCTGCTTCTTCGTGCCGACGAACAGGATCGAGCCCCCGTGCGCCACCGTCTCCTTGATGAACTCGTAGGCACGGTCGATGTAGGACAGCGTCTGCTGCAGGTCGATGATGTAGATGCCGTTGCGCTCGGTGAAGATGTAGCGCTTCATCTTCGGGTTCCAGCGGCGGGTCTGGTGCCCGAAGTGCACGCCGGAATCGAGCAGCTGCTTCATGGTGACGACGGCCATGGCCTGGTTCGCACCTTCTTCGTCTCTTGCGCGCCGGGGTGTGGGTCCGGCACGGTGTCGGTTGTCGCGAGGTGGCCGTGTTGCCGCCCCGCCCTGGTGCCCGTGCCGGCAGCCGGACCCTCGACTGCGTGTGAAGCCGTCTCGGGACCGCCGGTTGCCGCCTGCCGCGAGGGCAGGCGCACTGGCACGCGAAGTCGACCCGCGATGTCACGGGCCGCGATGGAAGTGTACGCGGTCGACGTGCGGGGTAGTGAACGCGGGCCGCTGGTAGGCCGGGTTATCCACAGCTCGGTCACTTGTCCACAGGCCGGGCCCCACCCCCGGCGCTCTGTCGTCCCTTCCGGGCATCGTTGACCCATGACCCCCCGCTCCTTCCTCCTCCACCTCACCGCCCTGGTCCTGGTCGCGCTGACCTGCTCGGTCGGGTCGGTGCTCGCCGCTCCGCAGCTGGCGGTCCGGACCTCCGCGAGGTCCGGCCCCACGGCGGCGTCCGGCCCTGCGGCAGCGCCCAGCGGCGCGGCCGCGTCCGCCCCTGTGGTCACGCCCAGCGGCGGGGCAGACTCCGACCGGCCAGGAGCCCGTCACCCGGACCGACCGGGCCCGCCAGCCGACCGGACGTCCGGTCTCGCCCCGCCGGCTCTCCCTCTGCCCGGGCCAGGCCGGTACGCCTGGCCACTCGCGTCACCACACCCCGTGGTGCGCCCGTTCCAGCCGCCGTCGACCCTGTACGGCCCCGGCCACCGGGGCGTGGACCTGGGCAGCCAACCCAACGCCGAGGTACTGGCCGCCGGCGACGGCGTGGTCGTGTTCGCGGGCCCACTGGCGGGCCGAGGAGTGGTGTCGGTCGCCCATGCCGGCGACATCCGCACCACCTACGAGCCGCTGACCGTCCTCGTCTCGACCGGCCAGCGGATAACACGCGGCACGGTCATCGGCCTCCTGACCCTGGGCCACAACGGCTGCGCGGCCGCCGCATGCCTGCACTGGGGCGCCCGCCGAGGCCCGAAGTACGTGGACCCACTCGGCCTGCTCTCAACCGGCCGAGTACGCCTACTGCCCTGGGAAGAGAGGTAGCCAGCAACCCTCGACCAGGTGGGACCGCAGCCCCTCCTGGCCTGATCGAGCCTGCCCACCACACTGGCCTCACCTGACGACGCCTGGCCTCGCCGCAGCTAACCTCGCCTCGCCCCCCACTCACCTGACCTCGCCCTACCCCGCCTGATCCCGCCCCACCACACCTAGCCTCGCCCCCACTCACCTGATCTCGTCCCACCCACCTGGCCTCGTCCCACCCACCTGGCCTCGTCCCACCCACCCCGATCTCGCTCACCACACCTGCCACGGGCCACACCCTGCCGCCGTTCCTCTCGCCCGCCGTTCCGCTTCGCCTTGCGGGTCATGCTGGCTCCTGGCCCCGTCGCGATGACCTGCGCGACCGTGCCGGACTCGCCATTCATGATCCGGTTGCGTGGACGTGCCTCGATGTCCCGTGCGCCGTGGTCGACCGCGTCGGTTGCGTGACGTCGGTTGCGTGACGTTGTCGGCGAACCGCGGGCTGTGCGGGCGTCAGGCGTCGGTCTTCTCGAGCAGCTTCGCGCGCAGGCGCAGGACGGCGCGGGTGTGGAGCTGGCAGACCCGGGACTCGGTGACTCCGAGGACCCGGCCGATCTCGGCGAGGGTGAGGTTCTCGAAGTAGTAGAGCGTGACCACGACCCGGTCCCGTTCGGCGAGGTGGGCGATCGCCTGTGCCAGTTGTCGACGGTTGTCCTGGTCGACGAGGAGCGCGACGGGGTCGAGCGCCTCCTGGTCCTCGAGGATGTCGGCGAGCGGCGTCGGTCCGCGGCCGGCGGCGGCGAGCTCGTCCAGTGCCACGACGCTGGTGAGCTGCAGCTGGGCGTAGATGTCGCGCAGCTCGTGCAGTGAGAGACCCAGCGCGTCGGCCAACTCGGCGTCGGTCGGGGTGCGGCGCAGCTGTGCGCCGAGCCGTTCGAGGGCACGTTCCACCTCGCGCGCCCGGCCGCGGACGGAGCGCGGCACCCAGTCCTGGGCACGCAGGTCGTCGAGGATGGCGCCGCGGATGCGCTGCATGGCGTAGGTCTCGAACTTCAGGCCGCGCTCGGGTTCGAACTTCTCGATGGCGTCGACCAGCCCGAAGATCCCGGACTGGATGAGATCGGCGACCTCGACATGCGCCGGCAACCCCGTCCCCACCCGCCCGGCGACGTACTTGACCAGCGGCGCGTAGTGCAGCACCAACCGGTCCCGAAGCGGCTGCTCCCGCCGCTCACCGAACCGACGCCACAACGCGACGATGCCGGCCTCGACGTCGTCGAAGGTCCGCTGGTCGCCGGGAAGCACCCCGGCTGTCTCACCGAATCCGAACGTCACGGACTCCCCACCACGGCCGCCGGCCCCGGTGAACCCGTGCCCGGGAATGCCAACCGAGGCGCTCTCCAGGTCATCCTGCTCACCAGCCACGTTGATCGGATCGCCGACCAAGCCATTTCCCTCGGTGGACATGCGATCACCGCCGCCATCGGGCACATCGCCCTCGTGGCCCTTGGTCGCAACGTGCTTGTTCGCGGCGTGCCGGCGATCGAACTTCCCATTCACGGCGTGGCCGTTCCGGGCTTGACGTTCACCGTTCCGTTCCGCCGAAGCGTGACCATTCGCGGCCGGCCGATCGCCGTTTCGGTCAGTTCCGTCGTGGCCGTTCGCCGCCTGCGTGATACCGCTCCGCCCGGTGGTGGCGTGGCCGTTGCTGGCCTGCCGGGTATCAGCCTGCTGGTCGGCGGCCCGCCCGTTCGTGGTCTGCCCTCTGCCGGCGCGTCCGTTGGCGGCGTGGCCGTTGCCGGCGTGGCCGTTAGCGGCGTGGCCGTTAGCGGACGAGCCGCTGGCAGGTTGCTCGTTGGCGGCATGGCCGTTGGTGCTGGTCGTTGGGCTCGGCGGGGTGCCGGCGGGGTTTTTCCTGCCGTGTGCGTCGTTGCCAGGGGCTGTGCCGTGCGACGCGACGTCCACGTCCATGGTGTCGTTGTGAATGTCCTCGGCGTAAGCCATGGTCTTCAGAGCGGCGGCGCCGTTGTGTGCGCCGTTCTGGGTGCCGTTTCGTGCGCCGTTCTGGGTGCTGGGGGGTGTGCCGTCGTGCGCGCCGTTCGTGGGCGCGTGTTCGTCGCGTGCCACGGTGTCGAGCGTTGCCGTGCGGCGCGCGCCACTGGGCCGCGCGCTGTTCACCTGCGCCCTTCTTCCGGACGCCGGCCGCGTTCGCAAACCTTCCCCTGTTTCATCGGGATCGGGGGTGGGTTCGGTCATGGATTGCCTTCAGCCGTTCGACGGTCACATGGGTGTAGAGCTGCGTTGTTGAAAGCGTAGCGTGACCAAGTAGCTCCTGGACGCTACGAAGATCGGCACCACCTTCGAGCAAATGAGTCGCAGCAGAGTGACGCAGACCATGCGGTCCCATGACGGGAACACCCGGAATTGCGTTCAAAGCCTCGTGCACGATACGTCGAACACTGGCAGGTTGGAACCGGCCACCACGCACTCCCAGTAGCAACGCCGGCGGCGATGTCGGCCGGGTCAGCGCCGGGCGGCCCCGGCGAAGCCAGTCGATGATCGCTCTACCCGCCGGTTCGCCGAAGGGGACAGTACGCTCCTTTCCTCCTTTCCCGAGCACAACCACGACCCGTTTGTCCAGGTCAACGTCGTCTATGTCCAACCCGCACAGCTCCGAGACGCGGATGCCCGTCGCGTACAGCAGCTCCAGCAGCGCATGATCACGCAGCGCTACCGGATCCAGCTCGGCGGCGCCCTTCTTCGACGCGTCGAGCACCTCGCTCGCCTGGTCCTGCCGCAACACCGACGGCAGCTTTCGGTGCGGTCGCGGCGCGGCCAGTCGCGCTCCCGGGTCGGTGGCGAGGTAGCCGCGGCGGTGCGCCCACGCGGTGAATGTCCGCGCGGCCGCCGACCGCCGGGCCATCGTCGTCCGGCTCACCCCCGCGGTGCGCTGCGCGGCGAGCCACGCGCGGAGGGCGGTCAGGTCCAGCGCCTCGACGCCCTTCCCCATGCTCCGGTCGATGCCGCGGGCATTGCCGACCACCGTCAGCCCGTGCAGGTATCCGAGCAGGGAGACGACGTCCGCCACGTAGGCGCGGACCGTATGGGCGGACAGACCGCGTTCGAGACCGAGGTGCCGCTCGTAGTCGGCCACGATCGTGCCGACGGACTCGGGCAACTCCTCCCGAACCTGGTGCAGGTCGACCCGGTGGCGTGACTCGGACACCTGATTGACGCTGCGCCATTCAGCCGGACCGGTCAAGTACCGCCACGCAGGTCGGCCGCGACGGCGATCAGGATCACGCGCGTGACCAGGGCGCTCCCCGCGGTGACCGTTCGCCGATCAGTACCCTCCCCTCGCCTGGCGCCAGCCGTCGTCATGGCGTTCGGCATGCCTGGTGAGCTCCAGTTCGGGTAGCAGCGCGCGGACCCGTTCCAGGGGTACACCGGAGTCCACCGCCACCTCCTCGGCGCCCCGGCCCTCCTCGCGGCGCAGCGCTTCGTGCACGCGGAGCGCCTGGCCGGCGAGGCCGTCGGTACTCCGGCGTGGTGACTGTCCCGGCGCGCGGAGGTGCTCGCCGACCGGCCCGACGACCTCGAGGATCTCCGCCACCGAGCCGGCGATCGTGGCCGCGCCGGTCCTCAGCAGGTCGTGGCAGCCGACGGACATCGCCGAGCTGATCGGGCCCGGTACCGCCAGCACGACCTTGCCGAGCGCCGCCGCGGTCGTCGCGGTGTTCTTGGCGCCACTGCGTGCCCCGGCCTCGACGACGACCGTCGCGGTCGAGAGCGCCGCGATCAGCCGGTTCCGCACCAGGAAGCGGTGGCGGGCAGGGTTGGTCGCCGGCGGGTACTCGCTGACGACCAAGCCGTTGGCGGCGATGCCGTCGAGGAGGCTGCTGTGGCCTGCCGGGTACGGGATGTCGATGCCGCAGCCGAGGACCGCCACCGTCGAGCCGGCCGCCTTCAACGCGCCCCGGTGGGCCGCGCCGTCGATGCCGTACGCCGCACCGGACACGACCGTCATGCCGGCGGTGCCGAGCGCATATCCGATCTCCGCCGCGACGAGTTCGCCATAGCCCGTGGCCGCCCGGGCGCCGATGACCGAGATCGCCTGGTCGAACACGCTCTCGACCGGTGCCTCGCCGCGTATCCACAGGCCGAGCGGCGGTCCGGCACCACGCAGGCCGCGATCGGCGGGCGGCCCGAGGCAGAGCAGCTGCCACGCCGGCCATTCCGGGTCCTCGGGAACGACCAGGCGCGCGCCGACCTTCTCGGCGGCGACGAGATCCTCTCCGGCGAGGTCGAGGTCGCGACGGGCCTCGGTCTCGATCCGCACATCGTCCGGCACGTCCCCGTCCCGGACTCGCTCGGCCCCGGTCAGCACGCCCTCCACGTTGACGAACGCGTGCAGGGCGAGCGCCGGCGGCTCGGCGACACGCATGAGGTAGGCCCGGGCGAGCCGGATCTGCTCGCTGGCCGGTGCGGTCACGCGGCTCTCCGCACGTCGACGACGGCTGAGGTGACACAGCAGTCCGGTCCACGGGCGAGGCATGTCAGTGATGCGGGTGGTGGCAGGGCGGGGTTCAGCGAACGCCAGTGCGTCCGGGGGCACGTACGGGTGGGCGGGTGGGGTGTCGTTGAGGTGGCGAACGCGAGGTCGCGGTCGTCCTGGTACCAGGTGCGCATGTGATCTGTTCCTTTTCTGGTGTGTGTCAAGCGACTCTGCGGTCGCGGAACTCGAGGGCGGCGGCCACGTGGTCAGCGGTGGGGCAGTCGACTTCGGCGAGGTCGGCGAGGGTCCACGACACCCGCAGGCACCGGTCGGCGCCGCGAGCTGTCACCGCGCCGATGTCGAGACCGCGGTCCAGCAGGGCGGTGGCCTGTCTCGGTAAGCCGAACTCGCGGCGGAGGATCGGGCCGGGTGCTTGCGCGTTGGTCAGCCAGCCGTGCTTCTTCCAGCGCTCGACAGCCCTGGCTCGCGCTCTGACGACCCTGGCGCGCACCTCGGCCGTGGACTCCGGGGCCGCGACGTCCGTGCGCGACAACGCGGTGATCGGACGCATGCGCACCCGGAGGTCCACCCGGTCGAGCAGCGGCCCGGACAGGCGTGTCATGTACCGGCGTTTGGCGTGCGGCGAGCAGGTGCAGTCGAACTCCCTGGGCGGCGCGCACGGGCACGGGTTGGTCGCGAGCACCAGCTGGAACCTGGCCGGGTAACGCGCTACGCCGTCGCGACGGGCGAGCCTGATCTCTCCTTCTTCCAGTGCGGTTCTGAGGGCCTCCAGCCGGTCTGGTGCGAACTCACACGCCTCGTCCAGCAGCAGGACTCCGTGGTGGGCTGCGCTGATCGCGCCGGGTTTGGCCAGGCCGACGCCGCCGCCGACCAGCGCGGGCACCGAGCAGGTGTGGTGCGGTGCGATGAACGGTGGTGTTGCGACCAGCGGCGACTCAGGTGAGAGGAGGCCCGCGATGGAGTGGATCGCGGTGACTTCCAGCGCCTGCTCGTTGGTCAGGTTCGGTAAGAGGCCGGGAAGGCGTTGCGCCAGCATGGTTTTGCCGGTGCCAGGTGGCCCGGTCAGCAGCAGGTGATGGCCGCCGGCCGCGGCTACTTCCAGCGCCCAGCGGGCTTCCGGCTGGCCGACGACGTCTGCCAGGTCCGCGATCTCGGGCGGGGATGCACAGCGATGTTCGGTTGGTTTTCGCGGGAGGTCGTACTCGCCGCGCAGCCAGGCGAGGACGTCGGTGAGGTGTTCCGCGCCGAGGACTTCGAGGTCGCTGACCAACGCCGCTTCAGGAAGCGTTTGTATGGGGACGATTGCCCGCCTCAGGCTCGCCTTCTTCGCGGCCAGGAGACCGGGGAGGACGCCTCTCACCGTGCGGATTCGGCCGTCCAGGGCCAGTTCGCCCATGAGGACGGTGTTGTCGAGGCGTTCGGCGGGTTCCGCGCCCGCGGCGACGAGCACCGCGCAGGCCAGGGCGACGTCGTAGCTTGATCCGCCTTTCGGGAGGGCTGCCGGGGACAGCGCGAGGGTGACCAGTTCGTCGGGCCAGTTGCGTTGGCTGTTGCGGACGGCTGCGCGGACCCGTTCCTTGGCCTCGTTCAGAGAGGTGTCGGGGAGGCCGACGATCTGTGTGCGTGGGCGGCCGCCGCCGATGTCGGCCTCGATTTCGACGGGCACGCCGTCGATGCCGAACAAAGCTACGGACCAGGCTCGGGCGAGTGGCATCACAGCACGCCCCGGAGATGGTTGATCTGGGGCTCGCCGTCCGACGGCCAGAGGATGGCGACGATGTCGTAGCGGGTCACGACGTGGGCGACGCCGTTCTGGACGCGCCACTGGCGGGCCAGCCTTCTGATGCGGCCGGCTTTGGCGTTGTCCACCGCTTCGGCGGGGCCGCCGTAGTTGTCGCTGGTGCGTGTCTTGACCTCGCAGACGACCAGGATGTGGCCGTCGGTGAGGACCAGGTCCAGCTCGCCCTCGTTGCAGCGCCAGTTCTTGGACAGGACTGTGAGGCCTTGTTCCTCCAGGTAGCGGGCGGCGAGTGCTTCGCCGCGCGCGCCGGTGACCAGGTGTTTGGCCTTGGCCGGTTTCGTGGTTGCCGTCATGCCAATGACCTTGCCGGCTGGGCGGGCTCGGGGCCACGGCCTGAAGATCAACTGTGGATAAGTGGGGTGGCTGTGGATAACTGGAGGGATTTGACGGTTGGCAAGGGAGAGATGTCGGTGGGGTGTGGTATGGGCGGGAGGCGGGAGGCGGGAGGCGGGA
>NZ_JBJMIE010000566.1:0-29679 GCF_045807065.1 Actinophytocola sp.
AACCGTTGGGTCCTGGCCTGCAGTCGCAGGAAGGAGGTGTCGTCGTTGGTCACCCCCGCACCCTATTTCAGCCGCACGCCGCCGCGTAGTCGGCGAGGATGCCGCCCCAGCCACCGGGCGCGTCGACGCCCCCGCGCACGGCCTCCTGGTCGTCGTGGCGATCGAGGTGCCGGTGGGTCAGCACGACCCTCGTGCGGCCGTCGGCCTCCTCCGTGAACACGACCTCGACCTCGCTGGCCTTCGCCGGGTCGGGGTCGTAGCTCCAGTCGCCCTGCAGGTGCCAGGACAGCACGACCCGCTCGGGTGGGTCGTAGGCGAGGACCACGCCCCAGTCGCACTCGCTGCCGTCGGTGCCGCGCTCGTACCACCGGCCGCCCGCGGCCGGTTCGATGACCGCGTCGGCCAGCTCGGCCTTGCCGATGTGGTGGCTCTTGGGCCACCAGGTGGAGAACTTCTCGGTGAACACGGCGAACGCGCGCTCGCGGCCCGCGTTGACGGTGATCGACTTGGTGACGGTCAGGGCGTCCGTGTCAGTACTCATTCCTCTTCCTCCTGCTCGACTGCCGCGGCGAACGCGGCCAGCGCGTTGTCCCACAACTGGTCCAGATAGGCGCGCAGGGCCCGCACCCCGCGCGGGTCGACTCGGTAGAGCCGGCGGGTGCCCTCGGCACTGTCGGTCACGAGCGCCACCTCCTTGAGCACCTTGAGGTGCTGCGACACCGCCGGCCGGCTCACCGGAAGCTCCTTCGCCAGCTCACCGACCGCCCGCGGTCGGGTCGCGAGCAGTTCGAAGATGGCGCGGCGGGTCGGGTCACCCAGAGCGCCGAGCGCGTCCAGTTGGTAAGTCGGCACGAACGGTAAGTTACAACTTACTCATCTTCTCAGTCAAGCCCACTGGAACTCTTTGCCAGTCCTGTGCGGGCTCACAGGGTTCTCTCATGGCGCGAGCGCACCGTTGGTGGCATGACACAGAACGTGCAGACACCGCCCCCGTGGACCTACCCCGGCAACCCGTACCCGCCGCCACCGGTGCCGCCGCAGCATCCGGCCGCGCAGGCGCCCGGACAGAAACCGCCGCGCCGCTTCCGGCGTGGGACCGTCGCCGCCGTCGCGGCCGCCGCGCTGGTCGCCGGCGGGGTCGGCGGCACTGTCGGCGCGTTCATCGGCAGCGACGGCGCCAGCCAGCCGGTCGCGGCTACCACGACCGCCACCACGACGTCCTCGTCCACCGGCACCGAGGGCATCGACGTCTCCGCCGTCGTCGCGAAGGTGCTGCCCAGTGTCGTGCAGGTCAACGTCCAGCTCGCGAACGGCGAGGGCATCGGCTCCGGCGTGATCATCGGCTCCGACGGCAAGATCCTGACGAACAACCACGTCGTCTCGGGTGCCGAGAAGGTGACCGTGACGCTGTCGGACGGCCGCACGGTCGACGCGACGGTCCTCGGCACCGACTCGGCCAGCGACCTGGCGGTGATCCAGGCGCAGGGGGTGAGCGGCCTGACCGCGGCGACGTTCGGCAACTCCGACGACGTGAAGGTCGGCGACGAGGTCATCGCCATCGGCTCGCCCGGCGGCCTGCAGGGCACCGTCACGACCGGCATCGTGAGCGCACTGGACCGCAAGGTCACCGTGTCCGACTCCGAGGACCAGCAGCAGCAGGGGTTCCCGTTCGGTGAGCAGGCCCAGAACGGCGGCGGCACCACGACCTACCAGGCCATCCAGACCGACGCCTCGATCAACCAGGGCAACTCCGGCGGCCCGCTGTTCAACAGCGCGGGCCAGGTCATCGGCATCAACTCGGCGATGTACTCGCCCGTGACCGGAGCGGACGGGTCAGCGGGCAGCGTCGGGATCGGGTTTGCCATCCCGAGCAACCAGGCCCAGCAGGTGATCGACAAGCTGTAGGCCACCCACCGTGACGCTCGCCCGCCGCGCCTCGCCCATCGCCATGGACGCGCGGGTGAGCAGCCACCGGGCCCGGCGCAGCTTCCTGCGGGTCGCGGTGATCTCCCACAGCAACGCGGCGGCCGCCAGCAGCAGGACGGTCGCCGCGACGACGACCAGCTGGGCTACCACCGGTGCAACCGCACGTCCGCCCGCACCCCGGACGCGGCCAGCGACTCCCGCACCCGGCCGATGAGCTTGCGGTGCACGACGTCGCGGAGGAGCCGCGGCGTCAGGGCCGTGAGCGGACGGGTCAGCGCGTTCTCCCGATGCGCCAGCTCGAACAGGTTGAGCAGCTCCACGGTGATGACGTGCCGCGCGCCGGTGCCGAGGCCGTTCGCCAGCTCGGGCGGCAGCGCGTCCATCCGCTCGGCCAGCTCGGTCGCCTCCGCCTCGGTGTCCGCGAGCTCCCTGCGCAGCTTCCCCAACGCCACGACCGCCACGCCGAGCACGGCAAGACCGGCGATCACCAGGACGAGCGCGATGGTCTCCATGGAGGTCACGGTAACGGCTGACGTTCGGGCCCGTGCGTTCTAGCGTGTGCCCATGACGATCGACGGAGTCGCGGCCGGGGTGCCGTACACCGCCCTACCTCCCGAGCACGGCGGACCGGCGCCGCTCGTGCTGACGTGGCACATGCTCGACGCACCACGCACGAACGCGGCCTTCGCCGCCGCACTGCCCATGAACGGCGTGGCGGCGTGGCGGGTGCACCTCGGCCTGCCGATGTGCGGCGACCGCATGGTCGACGGGTCGATGGACGCCGTCATGGCGCTGGCGCGGCGCGATCCGCTCCGCGAGTTCGCCGACGGGTTCTCCCGGCAGGCCGCCGAGGAGTTCCCGGCGGCGCTGACCGCACTGCGGGCGGAGCTGCCGATCGGTGACGGACCGCTCGGCATCGTCGGCGGATCCCTCGGCGGGCTCGTCGCGCTGCGGGTGCTCACGAGCGGCGTGCCGGTGACCGCGGCCGCACTGGTGAACGCCTGCATCCGCCCCCGGTCGCTGGTCGACATGGTCACCGGCGGGACCTACCCGTGGGACGCGGACACGAACGCGCTCGCCGACGAGCTGGACTTCGTCAAGCGGGCCGGGGAGCTGCGGGTGCCGCTGCTGGTGGTCAGCGGGGAGCAGGACGACCCGCCGTTCCGCGTGGACGCGGCCGCGCTCGCCGACGCCGCACCGCACGCGGAGCTGCTGACCGTGCCGGGCCTCGCCCACCCGCTCGCCGACGAACCGGGCCTGGCGCCCGCGCCCCAACTTCCGCTGGCGAAGCAGGTGGACGACGCCCTGACCGGCTGGTTCACCCGCCACCTGCGCTGACCCTGATGCCCTGAGGGTGCGCCCCCAGGGCATCAGGCCGGGCTCAGCGGGTGAGGGTGCGGTGCATCTCCTGCAGGCGGGCCGCCAGGTCGGCGCGGGTGGCCGGCGCGACCAGCACACGCTCGTCGCCGTCACCGGTGGTCGTCGAGTAGTTCAGCCAGCGGCCGTTCGCGGTGTCGGCGTAGCGCAGCGGGTCCTGCACGGCCTTGCGGCGGCCCATCCGGTCGCGGACCGCCACGTACAGCTCGCCGCCCCCGGTCGTCGGCTGGGACATGATCTGCTGCACGATCCGGACCTCCGGCGGCGCCGGGCGCGTGCCGACACCGGCCGCGGTGCGCTGGCGGCCGCCTGCCGACGCGAGCACCTCCGACCGCAGGACGTTCACGGCCTCCCCACGCGACGGCGGCACGTCCGCGGTCTGGTTGACCAGCGCCATCGGCAGGTTCTCCGGCCGGACCTGGGTGACGGTCACCTCCGCGCCCCTGCGCACGGCCAGGATCGCCTCGCGACCGATCGCGGCCGACAGCACGCCCTTGGTCTCGTCGCCGATGTTGATCCAGCCGTAGAACTCGGCGCCCGCGCGGGTCAGCACGGCCAGCGCGGCGGCGACCTCCACGTCGACCCGGCCCCGGTTGTCCAGCAGCCCGAGCCGCATGAACTCCTTGCGGGCCTCGATCTCCAGCAGGTCCTGGTCGGCCCTGGGCCGCCAGACGGCCTGCGGCTTGAGCGTGACGTGCAGTTCGCCGAGGTTCCCCATCCGCACCAGCCGGGCCAGCGCTTCGACGTGCAGCTTCAGCGGCTTCTGGAGCATGTGCCTACTCGCCGATCACCGGCGGCGCGGTGACCTCGTCGGTGCCGAACGTGTCGTGCGGGTCCGGCTCGACGAGGAACGTCGGCCGCTCGTGCTCGGTGTCCTCCTCACCCTCGCCGCGCTTGCCGCCGCCGTGCATTCCGCCCATGCCACCCGTGCCGCGGCTCCCCGCGGCACCACGTGCGGCCGCGCCCTCGGCCGCCGCGGCCGCGTTGCCGGCACCGGGACCGAAGCCACCGCGACCGGAGCCGGGGCCACCGGTACTCCCGCTGCCACCGCCCGGGCCGAAACCACCGCTGCCGCGGGGACCGAACCCGCCGCCGGCGCGGGGAGCACCACCGGGACCGCCGCCTCCGGGACCGAAGCCGGCCGGCGGGAGCATGCCCGGCAGGGCCGGGTTGTTGCCGCCGCCCTGACCGGGGTTCTGGCCGGTCGGCAGGGTGGTGCGTGGTGGGAGGCCCACCGGCGGGCGGTTGTTGCTCGGGGTGGTCGGGGTGCTGCCCGGCGGCCGCTGCGTGCTGCCGGGTGGGTTCTGCCTGCCCTGGTTCGTCGAGTTGTTGCCGGTGGAGCCAGTGCCGCGGTTGGTGCCGCCAGTGCTCTGGCCGCTGGTCGTGCTGGTGCTCGGCACGGCCGGGTTGAACGGCTGGCTCGGGGGTGGCGGCGACGGCCGGTCCACACCGACCGCGGCGTAGTCGTCGGTGATCCGGCCGTAGGTGGTCGGCATCGCCGAGGTGTTGGAGCTGGTGGTGGTCTCGTACTGCTCCATCACGGCCACGTTGTGGTCGTTGGCCGTGTTCACCTGGTTCATCTTGTGCTCGTAGTTGCGCCCCGCGCCGCCGAGGCTCGTGAGGTTGTCCCACATGCCTGGCTTCTCCGGCGCCGGCGGTATCTCCGTGACCTGCGTCTTCGCCGAGTTGAACGCCGTGACCTGGTCGGTCAGGGTCTTGTGCGCGATGGCCATGTTGGGCTGGGCCAGCCCGTGCTCGACCGCGAGCGGCCCGGCGCCGCGCTGCGCGGCCCCCGCCGCGTCGCCCTGCCAGGCGCTCTCCATCTTCGTGGTCAGCTGGGTGATCGACTTGGTGCGGACCTCGTACCGCTTGGTCACCGTCGTCACCTTGGCGCCGGCCACCACCAGTCCCCTGGCGTCGTCACCCGTACCGCCGCGGAAGTTGTGGTAGATGTCCGAACCGTTCATGCCGTTGGACCACATGTTCGTCATCCCGATGCTCCCTCAGCCCGTCACACCTGGATGCTGCGCATGCGGGCGTGCGCGCCGTCTTCCATGGCCGAGATCTGCGCGTGGCTGGCCTTCAGCTTCTCGATGTAGTTGTTGGCGTAGTTCAACATCGCGTTGCTGTGGTTCCACATGTTGGCCAGCGAGTCCCGCGACGCACTCGCCTGCCCCCGGCTCATCGGGTCGCCCGCCGGGTCCTTGATCGCGTAGTAGGCGTCGGCGATCGCGTCGCGGTCGTCCCTGATGCTGTCGCGCTCGTCCTCCCACTTCTTGATCACGCCGTTCAGGTCGTCGAGGCTCGCGAACATGAACTGGCCACCGGTGCCGCCGCCGCCCGCCTCGTACGGCTGGTCCCCGCCGAGGCCGAACAGCGAACGCCACCACCCGAGCACGTTCTCCCGGGCGATCTCCTCGTCGACCTGGTCGGCCGGTGTTCCCGGGTCGCCGGTTCCCGTGTTCTGAGCGTTCGTACCGTCAGGCACGCCCACCACACCCCTTGTCCACTCTCACCCCATGCCCGCTCGTGCAGCTTACCGCCGGTGACCAGGCGCTACCTCCGGGCACTACGACGAACCGGGCGCGCCCCCGGTTCCCACTGGCGAGCGTCGCGTGGAGACGGACGGAGGTCATTCGTTGCGGGGGAAGCCCAGGTTCACTCCTCCGTGTGACGGGTCGAGCCAGCGGGACGTGACCACCTTGGTCCTGGTGTAGAAGTGGAGACCGTCCGGGCCGTACGCGTGCGTGTCGCCGAACAGCGAGTCCTTCCAGCCGCCGAACGAGTAGTAGCCCACCGGGACCGGAATGGGCACGTTGACGCCGACCATGCCGACCTCGATCTCGTTCTGGAACCGCCTGGCCGCGCCGCCGTCGTTGGTGAAGATCGCGGTGCCGTTGCCGTACGGGTTGTCGTTGACGAGGCCGACCGCCTGCTCGTAGGTCTCCGCGCGGACCACCGACAGCACCGGCCCGAAGATCTCGTCCCGGTAGATCGACATGTCGGGCCGCACGTGGTCGAACAGCGTCGGGCCCAGCCAGAAGCCGGTGGGCTCGCCGTCGATGTCGTGCTCGCGGCCGTCGACCGCCAGCGTCGCGCCCTCGTCGACGCCGGCGTCCAGGTAGGACGTCACCCGGTCGCGGTGGGCGGCGGTAACGAGCGGCCCCATCTCGCACCCGGGCCGGCGGCCGTCGCCGACACGCAGCTTCGCCATCCGGGTTCTTATCCGCTCGACCAGCTCGTCACCGACCGGACCGACGGCCACGACGGCCGAGATGGCCATGCACCGTTCGCCCGCACTCCCGAAGCCGGCGGACACGGCGGCGTCGGCGGCCAGGTCGAGGTCGGCGTCCGGCAGGACGACCATGTGGTTCTTGGCCCCGCCGAGCGCCTGGACACGCTTGCCGTTGCGGGTGCCGGTCTCGTAGACGTACCGCGCGACCGGCGTCGACCCGACGAACGAGATCCCCCTGACGCCCGGGTGCTGGAGGAGCCCGTCGACGGCCACCTTGTCCCCGTGCAGGACGTTGAGGACGCCGTCCGGCAGGCCCGCGCGGGCCCAGAGGTCCGCGATGAAGTTGGCGGCGGAGGGATCCTTCTCGGACGGTTTGAGCACGACCGTGTTACCGCAGGCGATCGCGTTGGGCACGAACCACAGCGGCACCATCGCCGGGAAGTTGAACGGCGAGATCACCCCGACCACACCGAGCGGCTGGCGGATGGAGTAGACATCCACCCGCGTCGAGGCGTTCTCGCTGAAGCCCCCCTTGAGCAGGGCGGGAATGCCGCAGGCGAACTCGACGTTCTCGATCGCGCGCCCAACCTCGCCTGCGGCGTCGTCGAGCACCTTCCCGTGCTCGGCGGTGACGATGGCGGCCAGGTCGGCCCGATGCTCGTCGAGCAACTGCCGGAAGGCGAAGAGAATCCGCGCCCGCGCCGCGAGGGAGGTGTTCCGCCAGCTCTGGAACGCCCGCGCCGCGGCCGACACCGCCTCGTCAACCTCACCCGACGCCGCGAAGTCCACCCGCCCGGTGACCTCCCCCGTGGCGGGATCGAACACGTCACCGGCCCGCTCCGCGACCCCGGCCCACGGCTTGCCGTCGATCCGGTGACTGATCCGCGCAACCATCAGCGGCTCCTTTCGGTTTTCCTGCCCGGCAACACACTGACACCGCGCCACGCCCACTCGCCACCGTGCCCATGACCGCTCCACGCCGCCATCAAACGGCTCCCTTCCCACACCCGCCCAAACACCCCCCCAACCTCAACCCCCACCGCCCACCGTCGGATCCGGCCGGCGCGATCATCAGCCATCTCCTTCCGAAGCCGCGGCGATCGCCTCGCCGAGGATTCGTAGCGCCTCCTCCAGTTCCTCGCTCGTCAGCGTCATCGGGGGCGCCAGCCTGATGACGTTGTTGTGGAGGCCCCCCTTGCCCACCAGCAACCCACGCGCGCGGGTCTCCTCCAGCACGCGGGTCGCCGCGGGCGGTGACGGCGTCATGCCGCCCGGCTCCACCAGCTCCAGCCCGACCATCAACCCCTTCCCACGAACGTCGCCCACCACCGGGTACCGCGAAGAGATATCACGCAGCCCCGACAGCAGCCGGGTGCCGAGTCGCAGCGCGTTGCCCTGCAGGTCGTGGTCCCGCACGTAGTCGAGCACGGCGTGTGCACCGACCGTCGCGACCGGGTTACCCCCGAAAGTGGAGATCGAGTTGGCGGTGAGGCAGTCCATGATCTCGCCGCGGGCGACGACGCCGCCGATGGCCAGGCCGTTCCCCAGGCCCTTCGCGAAGGTCATCATGTCCGGCACCACGCCGTGGGCCTGGATGCCCCAGAAGTGCGTGCCCGTCCGCCCCCAGCCCGTCTGCACCTCGTCCGAGATGAACAGGATGCCGTGCTCGGCAAGGACTTCCGCGAACGCGCCGTACAACCCGTCCGGTGGCGTGGTGAACCCGCCGACGCCCTGGATCGGCTCCGCGATCATGCACGCGACGTCGCCGGAAGTGGCCGTCTGCAACACATCGCGGAGGTCCGCGACGCACGCGGCGATGTACTCGTCGTCCGGCAGGTCGCGGAACGGGCTCCGGTACGGATACCCACCGTGCACATAGGACACACGAACGGGTGAGAGTGCGGATGCCGACCAGCCGCGGTTGCCGGTGATGCCGACGGTCGCGAACGCCCGGCCGTGGTAGGAGTTGCGCAGCGCGAGCACCTGGTTGCTGCGCCGGTACTGCGTGGCCAGCATGAGCGCGGTCTCGTTGGCCTCGGTGCCGGAGTTTGTGAAGAACACCTTCGCGTCCGGGATGCCCGACAGCCGCGCGATCTCCTCGGCCAGCTCGACCTGGCTGCGGATCAGGTACAGCGTCGACGTGTGCAGGATGCCGGTGTCCAGCTGCTTGCGGACCGCGTCGCTGACCTCGGGCACGTCGTAACCGAGCGCGTTGGTGAGGATGCCGGCGAAGAAGTCGAGGTAGGTCCTGCCGTTCGCGTCGGTCACCCGCCGCCCGCTCGCGTGCACGATTTCGATCGGGTCGGCGTAGTAGAGCGCGAGCCAGTTCGGGAGGACGGCGCGGTGGCGGTCGATGAGACGCTCCATGTTCTGAAGTCTGCCCAGGCGCCTCCCGCCGCGCCATGGACAGTGTGTGTCGCGGACCGCCCCAGCCCCGTACAGTCTGCGTGCGTGTACCCGACCGTCGCCGACGTGCTGACCCTGCCGGTGATCCGGGAGGGGTTCGCGACCGTGGTCGCGGGCGCCGGCGGCCTCGACCGGCGGGTCCGCTGGGTGCACATCGCCGAGATCGCGGACATCGCGCCCCTGCTCGGCGGCGGCGAGCTGGTGCTGACCACCGGCATCGCGCTGCCGGACGACGCCGACGCGCTGCGGAGGTACGTCGCGGAGCTGGCCGCGGTGGGCGTGGTCGGCGTGGTCGTCGAGCTGGTCCGGCACTGGCACCGCGAGCTGCCGGACGCGTTGATGGAGGCGGCGGACGATCACGATCTGCCACTGATCACCCTGTCGAGGGAAACCCGGTTCGTGGCCGTGACGGAGGCGGTCGTCGGTCTGATCGTGGCGGCGCAGGTGGCCGAGCTGCGGGCGGCGGAGCGGGTGCACGAGACGTTCACCGCGCTGACGGTCGCGGGCGCGGAGCCCGCGGAGGTGCTGCGCGAGGTGGCCAGGGCGTCGGGCCTGCCGGTGGTGCTGGAGACCCTCGGCCACGACGTGCTCGCCTACGACGCCGCCGGCACCGACCCGCGCGAGCTGGTCGCGGACTGGGCCACCAGGTCACGAGCCGTGACCGTCGACGCCCGGACGAGCTATCACGAACAGGCCGGCTGGCTGGTCACGGTCGTCGGCGCCCGCGGCAACGACTGGGGCCGGCTGGTGCTGGTCTGCCCGTCCGAGCCGCAGCACCGGCAGGTGGTGATCGCGGAGCGGGCGGCGTCGGCACTCGCGGTGCACCGGCTGGTGGCACGCGACCGTGAGGGGCTGGAGCGGCACGCGCACCGAACGCTGCTGACCGAGCTGCTCGGCTCGACGACGACCGCGGTCGACCTCGCGGCGCGGGCGAGCGCACTGGGGGTGCCGCTGCAGCGACGCCAGCTGCTGGGCGTGTCGGTCCGCCCGTCGATGACGACGCAGACCGCGACGGCGAGCTGGCCGACCATGGCGACCCAGGAGGTGCTGCGGGACCTGGCGGAGGCCACGGCGCTGGCGGCCCGCCGGGCGCGGGTGGCGGCACTGGTGGGGGTGGTGGACGACATCAGTGTGCGGGCACTGCTGCCGCTGACCCCGCAGGCGGACGCCGATGCCGTGCTGGGCCGCCTGTCGAAGGAGATCCACCAGGCGGCGGCGAGCGCACCCAAGGCGTTGCCGGTCATCGTCGCGGTGGGTACCACCGTCGATGCGGTCTCGGACGCCCGCCGCACCATGGTCGAGGCGGCGCACGTGGCCAAGGCGGCGTTGCGTTCCCCGGACGGCCGCCAGTACCACCGCCTCGATGACGTGCGGCTGCGCGGCCTGCTCCACCTGCTCGCGGACGACGACCGGGTGACGGCGTTCGCCGCGCGGGAGCTGGGCCCGCTGTTGGCACGCGACGCCGCGCAGGCCGGCCGCCTGATCGAGGCGTTGCGGAACTTCTGCGAGCACGGCGGCAACAAGTCGGCGGCGGCGGCGGCCGCGCACATGTCGCGCACGGCGTACTACCAGCAGCTGGCGCGCGTGGAGCAGGTGCTGGGCGTGTCCCTGGACGACCCGGAGTCCGTGCTGTCGCTGTACGTCGCGCTGCTCGTGCGCGAGATCAACGACTGAGCACGCTTCAGAGCACCTGGGCGAGGAACTGCTTGAGCCGCGGTGACTCGGGGCTGCCGAACAGGGCGTCCGGCGGCCCCTCCTCGACGATGACACCGCGGTCCATGAAGGCGACCTTGTCCGCGACCTTCTTGGCGAAGCCCATCTCATGGGTGACCACCAGGAGGGTGAGCCCGCGGTCGGCGAGCCCGGCCATCAGCTCGAGCACGCCCTTCACCAGCTCGGGGTCGAGGGCACTGGTGGCCTCGTCGAAGAGCATGACCTCCGGCTCCATGGCCAGCGCACGCGCGATCGCCACGCGTTGCTGCTGCCCGCCGGACAGAGCGGCCGGCCGGTAGGGGGCCTTGTCCGCGAGCCCGACCTCGGCCAGGCGCTGGCGCGCCACCTCGGCGGCGTCCTCCCGGGAGAGCTTGCGGACGTTGCGCAGCGGCAACACGATGTTGTCCAGCACGGTGCGGTGCGGAAACAGGTTGAAGTGCTGGAAGACCATGCCGACCCGCTGGCGCAGCTGGTCGGGGTCGGTCCTGGTGACGTCCTGGCCCGCGAGCAGGATCTGCCCGGAGTCGGGTTCCTGCAGCCGGTTGGCGACCCGCAGGAGAGTCGACTTACCGGACCCGGACGGCCCGATGATGCACGCGGTCCTGCCCTGCTCGACGGTGAGTGTGACCCCGCGCAGGACTTCCAACGTGCCGAAGGAGACGTGGATGTCCCGCAGTTCGACGCTGGACGAGCTCATGACCGCACCGTCCCCGACGTCACCAGATCGAGGTCCTCCTCCGGGGACTCGGCCACCTTCTTCCCCACCCTCAGTCGCTTGTCGATGTAGTTGACCAGATGCGTCAGGGGCACCGTGATCACGAGATAGACGAACCCGGCCGCCACGAGCGGCGACAGGTTGCCGGTGTTGGCCGCGAGATCCTGCCCGATGCGGAACAGCTCGCGCTGCGAGGCGAGGAACCCGAGGAAGTAGACGAGACTGGAGTCCTTGACGAGCGAGATGAACTGGTTGACCAGCGCGGGCAACACCCGCCGCACCCCCTGGGGGATGACCACCCGCAGCATGGCACTGCTGTAGGTCATGCCCAGGGCACGACTGGCCTCCAACTGCCCCTTCTCGACACTCTGGATACCAGCCCGAAAGATCTCCCCAATATACGCGGCGGCGATCAACGACAACGCCAGAATCCCCAACGGATACGGGTTGGTGCCAACAACGTCCCGAGCGATCGTCCCCAGCCCCTGCCCGATCACGAGGATCGTCAGAATGACCGGCAAGCCGCGAAAGATGTCGGTGTAGACCCGAGCCGGCCAACGCAACCAACGCTTGGTCGACAACCCCATCACCGCAAGAACCATGCCAAGCACAGTCCCGATGACCGCCGACGCCCCGGCAAGGATGAGCGTGTTCAGCAACCCGGTCTTCAACAGGTCGGGAAAGACCTGCCAGATGTAGTCCCAGTTGAGGAACGTATCGAGAAACTGGTCCATGTGGTAGTCGATTCAGGATGGCCGCAAGGCTGAAGTGGAGGAACTGCTCGAACAATAGTGCGTGACAACACAAGCCCAACAAGGTGGCGACAAACACCTCTCAAGACGAATCCCGCCACCACTCACCGCTACCGCCTCTCGCCAAATCACCTCACTCCCCAACCCACCCTCCCAACACCGACCACAACCGACCCTGACCAACTCGCCCCTCCCCAACCAGGCCTCCCAACACTCACCACAACCGGCTCTGCAAACCCTCCCCCTCCCCAACCCCCCCACGGCTGACCACAACCGGCACTAACCAACCGCCCTCCTCCCCAACCAGGCCTCCCACCTACCCACCACAACCGGCCCTGCAAAACCCTCCCCCTCCCCAACCCAGCCCCACCACGCCTCACCACAACCGGCCCTACAAAACCCTCCCCCTCCCCAACCCAGCCCCACCCCCCGGGCCCCCCGGCCCCACCCCCGGCCCAGACGACCAACCCAACCAACCAACTCAAGACTTCGCAGCAAACTCAGGCGGCGTAGGCGCATTGGGCTCAAACCGCTTGTGCAACTTCTCCCAGGTCCCGTCCTCGATCACCTGCTTCAACCCGGCGTTGATCTTGTCGACCAGCGCCGTGTTGCCCTTCTTGAAGGCATACCCGTGCGGCAGATCAGTAGTGACGGAGTACACGACCTTCAACTTCGAGTCCGCGTTCTCCTTGGCGTAGGTGTCCGCCGTCGCGAGGTCGAACACCGCGCCGTCGACCGCCTTGGTCTTCAAACCCGACAGGGCGGCGGCGTCGTTCGGGAAGCGGACCAGCTGCGCGGTCGGCGCGTGCTCCGCGACCCAGGTGTCCGAAACCGTGCCCTGGACCACCCCGATCCGGTTGCCCCCGAGTGTCTTCTCGTCCTTCACCGGGGAGCCCTCCGCTGCCTCGATGCCGAGGGACTGGTAGTTGTACGGGTCGGAGAAGGCGACGGTCTTCTTGCGCTCCTCGGTCTGGGAGATGGCCGAGCTGCCGATGTCGAACTTGCCGTTGGCGACCTGGCCCAGCAGCGCGGAGAAGTCGGTGGCCACGAACTGCAGCTTCAGGCCCTGCTTGGCGGCGATCGCCTTCAGCAGCTCGTTGTCGAAGCCGGTGAAAACGCCGTTCTCCTGGTAGGCGTTGGGTTTCGAGTCGCTCAGCGTGCCGACGGTCAGGGTGTCACTGTTTTCGGCGTCGCTCCCGCACGCCGCGAGCGACGCGGCCGTCACCAGCGCGGTCACGGCCGCGACCAGGCGTTTCATCATGTTCAGACTCCTGGGTTGGTCACCGGGAGGCCGGGTCCGCCTGGCTCCAGCTCCTTCGGCAACGGGCTGTCCGGGTAGAACTTGGTGTTCAGCTTCTCGACCGTGCCGTCGGCGATCGCCGCCGCCAGGCCCTTGTTGAGCTTATCGAGCAGGTCCTTGTTCTTCTTGCTGACCGCGTACGCGGACGGCGTGTCCTTTGACTCGATCTTGAAGCCTACCTCCAACGGGACCGACGCGTTCTGCTCGATGTACTGGTTGCCGATCTCGCTGGGCACCACCCAGCCGTCGAGCGTGCCGTTGCGCAGCTGCGCGAAGCCCGCGTTGTAGTCGGGGAAGCGCACGACCTCCGCGCCCGGCACCTTCTTCGACGCGAAGTCGTCCTGCACCGAGGCCTGCACGACGCCGAGCCGCTTGCCCTTGAACGAGTCCAGCGCGGTCAGCTTGGCGCCCTTCGCGGTGACGATCACCGTGTACTCGGTGTGGTAGCCGTTCGAGAACAACACCGTCTTCTTGCGTGCCTCGGTGGCGGAGATCGTCGAGCTGCCGACGTCGAACCGTCCACTCGAGACACTCGCGAGGAGGCCGGCGAACTCGGTGCCGACGAACTCGACCTGGAACCCCTCCCGCTTCGCGATGTCACGCAGCAGCTCGTTGTCGAAGCCGGTGAACTGGCCGTTCTTGAAGTAGATCGCCGGTGGTGCGTCGGTGAGGGTGCCGACCCGCAACACCTGCGCGTCGCTGGCCCCGGAGTCGCCGCCGCACGCGGTCAGCGACACGGCCAGCACCCCCGCGGTAAGCGCGGCGAGCAGTGTGGAACGCATGGTTTTCTCCTGAGATCCCGCGGTGTTCGATGGTTCGCTCCGCAATCTCGGCGAACATCGGGCGCCACAGTAGGGATTCCGGACTCCGGCATCACCTCGTTCCACACTGTGGACGGGGTGCCGTGCCCTTGGTCACAGGCGGAATCAGAGCTGGCCAAGCAGCCACCTCGGTCCGAGGATCGACGCGCCGGCCTCCTGGCTGCGGCGCTTGAGCTCCCGGTCGGCGGTGATGACGTACACGTCCGCGTCGGGCACGCCGGCGTACTGCCGCACCGTGTCGACAATGGTGTCGTCACCCTCGCCTTCGGCAGTGACCACGCGGACGTGCTCGCCGTCGCCGATACCGCGCGCCTTTCCCTCGACGATCATCACCAGTTCGGGGAACGCGACATCGAACGGAGGTAAGCGGAAGCCCTCCACCGCGTCGATCTGGTCCCGTAAGCGGGTGGCCGCGCCGTGCCGGTCACGCCACCAGCCGTCGTTGCGCGACCCCATGACATTCGCGGTGTCGACGATGAGAACGGGTCTGCGCATGGCGTCACGTACCTTGGGCCAGGAAATCGCGAAAGCGGGAAAAAGATTCATGTCGGTGACCTCGCCGGCGGGCACCCACCTCGCGTCCTTGGACTCCCAGGACGCGGGCGCCACCTCGGGCCTGGACTCGACGTCGCCGACGACGGTGTCGTAGGACCAACCCCGGTGGTCCTCACTGACGATACCGCGGACCCGCACGACCCCCACGTCCAAGGTGGACTCCTCGGCGGCCTCGCGCAGCGCGGCGGTCACCGGCGGCTCGTCCCGTTCGCGGGCGCCGCCGAACAGGCCCCATGTCTCGGGGCCGAGCGAGAGCGCGGACCGCTGCTGGAGGAGCACGGTGCCGCCGTGGTGCAGTAACAACCCGGCGGCACCGTACTTCCCCCAGTGTCGATGTCCGAGTCCACAGTGGACGAACTGGTCGCCGTCACGGTCCATGCGAGCAATCTTACGAGCCCGCGGCGACACCGGCCGGAAGTTGTCCACAGCCCGAGTAGTTATCCACAGGCGAGCACCTCCGCCTCAACAAGCACCGGCACCGAGCCGATACTTGGATCATGCGAACAACACGGCCTTCGATCAACTTCGTCCTCACAACACACCCAGCCGGCCCACCGGAAACCACCCGTCATGCACGCGGCAACGGCCATTACCGCAGTATCAGTCCCCGGTTCCCTGTAACAGCAATAGACTCCGCACGTGGAATTCCGGTTGCTCGGCGATATCGAGGCACGTCTGGACGGGCAACCGATCGCGCTCGGCTACGCCCGGCTGCGTTGCCTCCTCGCGGTGTTACTCGTCGAGGCCAACCGCACGGTCGCGGTGGACGACCTCGTCGAGCGGGTCTGGGGGCACAACCACCCCCGGCGACCGCGCGGTGCGGTGCAGCACGGCATCACGATGCTGCGCAAGGCGCTCACGCCGCTGCGGGACGTCGAGATCGCCTGGCGGTCGACCGGCTACCACCTCACGGTGGACCCGGCGACGGTCGACGTGCACCATTTCCAGGACCTGCTCGGCCAGGCCCGCACGACCCGCGACGACGCGCGGGCGGCCGACCTGCTCGAGCGTGCGCTCGAGCTGTGGCGCGGCGAGCCGTTCGGCACGCTCGACACGCCGTGGGTGAACACCGTCCGGACCACGCTCCTCGGGCACCGGCACGCGGCGGAGCTGGATCTCACCGACATCCGGCTGCGGCGTGGGCAGCACGGGGCCCTCGTCGCCGAGCTGTCCGCGCAGGCGGCGGACAACCCGCTGGACGAGCGGCTCGCCGGTCAGTACCTGCTCGCGCTCTACCGCAGTGGCCACCAGGCCGACGCCCTGCACCACTACCAGGAGCTGCGGGAACGCCTTGCCGACAACCTGGGCGCGGACCCGAGCCCGCCGCTGCGCACACTGCACCAGCGGATCCTGGCCGCGGACCCGGCGCTGGACCTCCCGGTCCGGCCCGTCATGCCTCGGCAGCTGCCCGCGCCGCCGCGCTCGTTCACCGGACGGACCGACGAGCTGGCCCGGCTCACCAAGGCGGTCGGCGAGCACGCGATCGTCTCGGTCGGTGGCATCGGGGGGATCGGCAAGACGTGGCTCGCGCTGCACTGGGCGCACGAGCACCTGGACCGGTTCCCGGACGGCCAGCTCTACGTGAACCTGCGTGGGTTCGACCCGTCCGGGCAACCGCTGTCGCCGGACACGGCCATTCGCGGCCTGCTCGCGGGGCTCGGGGTGGACACCGCGGCCCTACCGGCGGACCCGGAGGCACTGGCCGGGACGTACCGGAGCGTCCTGGCGGGCAAGCAGATCCTGCTCCTGCTGGACAACGCCGCCGACCTGGCCCAGGTGACGCCGCTGCTGCCGGGCGGCCCGACCTGCACGGTGATCGTCACGAGCCGGCGCCAGCTGACCGGGCTGGTCGCCGCGCACGGCGCGGTGCCGCTGGCGTTGGACGTCCTGTCCGCGGCCGAGGCGACGGAGCTGCTCGCGCGCCGGCTCGGGGCGGAGCGGGTCGACGGGGAACCGGCCGCGGTGGCCGGGATCGTGGCCAGCTGCGGCGGTCTGCCGCTCGCGCTGGGCGTGGTCGCGGCCCGGGCCGCGACGCATCCCCGACTGCCGCTGGCCACCCTGGTGGCGGAGCTGACCGACGCTCAGCTGGACGCGTTGGGTGGCGGCGACCTGAGCAGCGACGTGCGCAGCGTGCTGTCGTGGTCGATCCGCGGGCTCGACGACGAGGCCGTGCGGGTGTTCGGGTTGCTCGGCGCCGCGCCGGGGCCGGACATCGGCCTGCCGGCGGCGGCCGCGCTCGCCGGGCTGCCGGTGGCGCGGACCCGTGCGGCGCTGCGCCGGCTGGACGACGCCTACCTGGTGCAGGAGCACGTGCCGGGCCGGTTCCGCATGCACGACCTGATCCGCCTGTTCGCCGCCGAGCGGTCCACGGAGGACGAACCGCTGCGCAGGCTCGTGGACTTCCTGCTTCGCACGGCGTACGCGGGCGAGCGGCGGCTGTACCCGTACCGGCCGCCCATCGACGTCGATCCGCTGCCCGTTGGCGACGCGGCGGCGTGGTTCGACGCCGAGCACCCGTGCCTGCTCGCGGCGCAGGAGCTGGCGGCGGCTCGGGGCTGGCAGCGGGAGGTGTGGCAGCTGGCGTGGGCGCTGGACACCTACCACCGGCGTCGGGGCTTCCTCCGCGACCAGATCGTCGTGTGGACCGCGGCACTGGGCACGGACGACGAGGCCGTCCGTGCGCGGGCGCACCGCGTGCTGGGCCACACCCACACCTACCTCGGCGAACCGACCGACGCCGGCGGGCACCTGCGTCAGGCGCTCGCGCTCGCCGAGCAGCAGGGCGACCTCGCCGGCCAGGCCGAGACCCAACGCTGCCTGGCGTGGACCTGGGTGTTCCGGGGCGACGACCGCCGCGCGCTGGAGCACGCGACGACCGCGCTGGAGCTGTGCCGGGCCACCGACCGCGCGCTGCTCGACGGCGCGCCGGAGCTGAACATGGTCGGCTGGCTGCAGGCGAAGCTGGGCGCCCACGACGAGGCCCGCCGGCACTGCGCGGCCGCGCTGGCGATACACCGCAAGCACCACAACCGAGAGGGGGAGGCGGAGGCACTCGGCAGTCTGGGCTTCCTCGAGCTCCAGGTCGGTGACCACGATCAGGCACTGACGCACTACCGACAGGCGATCGCCGTCTGCCGGGAGCTCAACCACACCCGGGGGCAGGCGGAGCTCCTCGGCCGCATGGGCGACGTGCTACTCGACGCGGGACGCCCGAACGAGGCGAGGGAGTACCTGCGCGAGGCACTCGACCTACACCGAAGCCAGCACAACGTGGTCGACGTCGAACGGATTCAGGGGGTGCTTGCCACACTGACACAGCGCGACCTCGGTCCCGACTTCGGTCCCGGTTGACCCGGAGCAGGGACCTACTACCGCACGCACGGTGTCACCTAAACCGGTAACCCTCCCATCACGGCGCTAGCGCCAGTCCTCATGGTGCCGAGGATTCCGAACCACGCCCATGCGGCCGGCGGGCGGGGTGAGATCGGCCTGCTGTCCAACCGTGTCACGGACGCGGTGAGGAGGAGAGCACGGTCACCTTGCCGGGGGACGTGGGCGGTTCGGATATGCCGGCGATATGCCGTGCTGCCTACGCTTCGGGTATGCGCGTGCTGATCGTGGAGGACGAGCCCTACCTGGCCGAAGCCGTCCGGGACGGGCTTCGGCTGGAAGCGATCGCCGCCGATATCGCCGGTGACGGCGACACCGCGCTGGAGCTGCTCAGCATCAACTCCTACGACCTCGCCGTCCTCGACCGCGACATCCCCGGGCCCTCCGGTGACGAGATCGCCCGGCGCATCGTCGCCTCGGGCAGCGGCATGCCGATCCTCATGCTCACCGCCGCCGACCGGATCGACGACAAGACCTCCGGGTTCGGGCTCGGCGCCGACGACTACCTCACGAAGCCCTTCGCACTCCAAGAGCTCGTGCTCCGTCTCAGAGCACTCGACCGCAGGCGCGCCCACATCAGACCACCCGTGCGAGAGATCGCGGGCCTGCGGCTGGATCCGTTCCGCCGCGAGGTCTTCCGCGACGGACACTACGTCGCCCTCACCCGGAAGCAGTTCGCCGTGCTCGAAGTCCTCGTCGCCGCCGAAGGCGGTGTCGTCAGCGCCGAGGAACTCCTGGAGCGGGCGTGGGACAGCAACGCCAACCCCTTCACCAACGCCATCCGCATCACCGTCTCCGCCCTGCGCAAGCGACTGGGTGAGCCATGGCTCATCGCCACGGTGCCCGGCGTCGGCTACCGAATCGACACCGGCGTGGACACCCCCCGTCCTGGCAGTGCTCATGAATAGACGTCCAGGGCTGAGCGCCCGGCTGAAACTCACCCTCAGCTACGCCGGGTTCCTCCTCGTCGCGAGCGCTCTCCTGCTGGCCGTGGTGTGGGTGTTCCTGCTGCGCTACGTACCCGACAACAGCCGGGGCCTGCTCGGGATCGCACCCAACCGCTTCCTCCTGGCGCGCGTCTTCGGCCAGGCCGCGGCCATAGCACTGGTCTTCCTGCTGGTGTTCGGCCTCCTGGGCGGATGGCTGCTCGCCAGCCAGATGCTCGCACCGCTGAACCGGATCGCGGAAGCGGCACGAATGGCCGCGAGCGGATCGCTGTCCCACCGGATTCGCATGGAAGGCCGCAAAGACGAGTTCCGCGAGCTCGCCGACGTGTTCGACACCATGCTCGAACAACTCGAGTCCCACGTCACCGAGCAGCAGAGGTTCGCCGCCAACGCCTCCCACGAACTGCGCACCCCGCTGGCGATCTCGCGGACACTCCTCGACGTCGCCCGCAACGACCCCACGCGGGACCAGGGTGAACTCATCGAACGCCTCCACACCGTCAACACGCGGGCCATCGACCTCATCGAGGCCCTCCTGCTGCTCAGCCGCAGTGACCGCAGGAGCTTCACCCGTGAGCCCGTGGACCTCTCCCTCGTCGCCGAGGAAGCCTCCGAGACCCTGCTCCCCCTCGCCGAACAGCGCGGGATCACGCTCGCCGTCACCGGCGAGACAACACGGACCATCGGCTCCGCGCCGCTCATGCTGCGGATGATGACGAACCTCGTCCAGAACGCCATCGTCCACAACCTCCCCGCCGGCGGCACCGTCACGGTCCACACCGAACCGCAGCGCGGCGCGAGCGTGCTGCGGGTCGAGAACACGGGTCATCGGCTCCCAGCGGAACTGGTACCGACGCTCACCGAACCCTTCCAACGGGGAACGGAACGCAAACGGACCGACGAGCACGCCGGCGTCGGCCTCGGACTGGCCATCGTGCACAGCATCGTCCGAGCACACGACGGGACCCTCGACCTCACACCCCGTGCCGCCGGTGGTCTCCTCGTCACGATCCGGCTCCCCGGCGCGCCGCGGGGCGTCGTCGTCCCCGGACCCGTGAACGTCCCGATCTCCGGCTGAAGCACCAGGCGGACGCGCGCGAGGGCGGCCGCCACCGCCGCGGTGGCGACGAGGAGTCGATGTCCCCGCTCAGCCGGCAGTCGTCGGGCGGGACGTGTTGGTCCGGCCCCTGATGCTGTTGATGTACGGGAGGATGCCGGTCGACCAGCGTTGGGCCGCGCCACCGGTGGACGTGTTGTGCGGCCACACCATGTGGCTCGCGCGCATGGTGGCGTAGAAGTAGTCGAAGATCTCTTCCGGGGTCTGGGTGAACCGGGCGCCGAGGTTGGCGGCCCGCACCTCGCCCGTCCAGGGGATCGTGCCGCGCAGGTCGGTGCCGCCGTCGTCGCCGCGGAAGACGCGGTTGGCGGTGATGAACCGGGTGATGCTGAGCACCGGGGGTTCCGGGTTGGGACCGCCGACGGTCACCCCACCGCCGCGGGCGCAGTGGGTGATGAGGTCACGCATGGCCTCGTCGTTGCTGATGAAGTTGGCGTTCAGCCGCAGGTAGGTGTTGGTCCACGCCCTCTTGCTCTCGGTGAACCACCGCTTGAGCTGGGCGCGCCAGGCCTCCGTCGAGAAGCCGTACCCGCCGGGCACGCCCATGGCCGTCTCACCCAGCGAGAACTGCTCGAACCTGGGATGGCCGTCGTAGCGGGTGGCGAACGCGTGGGACAGGGCGATGAGCCGGTCCATGACCGCAGGCTGCCACATCCTGGCGGTGCTGGCGAGGTTGCCGGTCCAACTCTCACCGCCCGGTCGAGCGATCACCCAACCGTTGTCGACGATGTACCGCGGGTAGACGCCGGGCCCCGGGTTGCCGAAGGACCGCTCGTTGACCTGCACCATCAGGTACTTGCCCACCGAGTCGAGCTTGTCCAGGTAGGCGTCGAGGATGCGGAAGCCGGCGGTGTAGTCGCCCTTGGCGCCCTCGAAGTCCGCCCAGTCGAAGGCGATCTTGATGCCCGTGACGTACGGGTTCGCGGCCACCGCGTCCAGCGCCGCGAAGTGGCTCTTGCGCACGTCGGCCGACCACCGCGTCCCCGCCGGCCACAGGTAGTGCCCCGGATGCCACTTCCGCGCGGCGGCGAACGCCGGCGACGGGGCCAGCACGGGCACGGCCGCCGCGGCGACGAGTCCACGGAGCAGTGTCCTGCGGGTGATGGTCACGACCCGACAGGATGGCAGCGCCCGCTTTGGTACGACGTTGTCCGCGCTTGACTGCGCTGGTCAGGGCAGTAGCCGGGCGTTCAGGGTCTGGAGGTACTCGCGGCCGTAGGGGCCGTTCTCCAGGTCGTCGTGGAGCGCCGCCGGCAGGTCGTCGGTCACCTCGGCCGAGTGGGCGGCGGCCGCCAGCGCGATGGTCGCCACGGTGTCGACGTCACCTGTGTAGGCGACGCACAGGCGGAGGAGGTCACTCATCGTCGTGGCCTTCGTGAGTGCGGTGAGGGCCGCGCGGACGCTCATCGCACCCTTCGGGCCGACCTTGCCCTGCCACGGACGGGTCCAGTCCGCGCCGAGCTGGTCGGAGATCCACTTGGCGACGCCGTTCAGCGGGCCCAGCCCGTGGTGGCAGTAGTGCACGGCGAGCGCGGCAGCCTCCGCCGACGCGACGCCCGCCGGGGTGTCGTGGGTGACGCGGGCCTGCGCCGCGGCGTGGTGGCGGACGTCGGCCACCGACGGCAGCAGCCCCACCGGCGCGACCCGCATCGCGGCGCCGCTCTTGTCGCTGTCCGGACGGATGCGGTCGAGGAACTCGCGCCCGGACGACACCGACCGCAGGAACGCGTGGAAGCCGACGGCGTACCCGACCCGCGGGTCGCGGTGGAACACCTCCACGAACTTGTCGGCGAGCACGAGCGGCGTCCACTCCGCCGCGCCGACCAGCAGCTCCGCGATGGCGAGCGTCATCTGCGTGTCGTCGGTGTAGCTCCCCGGCTCGATGCCGGCGTGCGTCGGGTGCCTCAGGTATCCCGTGACCGTGTTGTGCCGCGCCACGAACGCGGCCGGCGCGTACTCGAACCCCGCGCCGTAGGCGTCCCCGATCGCCAACTCGACCATCATGCCCGCACCGTATCCCAGCTTGACAAGGGCCTTTCCACTCAGCCGCAAAGGGGTGCCCCTTCCGGTACCGCACTCGTACGATCCGAGGCCAGCCAACAGGATCGTTGGGGGCAGTCATGCGCAAACGGCTTTCGGTACCGGTCGTCCTTCTCGTTCTCCTCACCGCCGTCGCGCCGAGCGCGGCCGCGGCACCCGGTGTCCGCACGGCACCCGCCCACACCGCGGCTGTCAGGACCGGCTTCGCGCCGCCGTCGGGGCAGGCGCGGCCGAACGCCATCCCACCCGGCTACAGCTTCTGGAACCTCCAGCTCAACCTGTGCAACAGCGGTGTGGCGGGTTGCTTCGACGGCGGCAAGTCGGTCCCCGAGGCGCAGCAGGTCATCACCAACTGGGCGCCGGACGTGGTCACGCTGAACGAGGTGTGCCTACCGGACGTCCGCGACCAGCTCTTCCCCACGATGTCCCAGACCTGGGCCGGCGACTGGGTCTTCTGGGCGTTCATGCCCGCCTGGAACGCCGGCCAGAACGCGCCGTACCAGTGCGCGAACGGCCGCGGTGAGTACGGCAACGGGATCATCGGCCACGTCCCGGCGGCGAACTGGGCCGGCGTGGACGCCCGGGGCGGCATCTACCAGAGTCAGGACGCCAACACCAACGAGTGGCGGTCCTGGGTGTGCACCTACGCCGTCGGCAACTACTACGGCTGCGGCACCCACCTGGCGAGCGGCAACGCGACGGCCGCGAACCTGCAGTGCAACGACCTCCTGCGCAACCTGGTGCCGGCGTTCCGGTCCGCGGAGGGCGGCTACCACCCGACGGTCGTCGGCGGCGACTTCAACCTGAAGTACAAGGGCAACCCGGACATCCAGGCGTGCGTGCCGTCCGGCTGGTACCGCAAGGGCGACGGCGACGTGCAGCACTGGTTCGTCACCGCCGACCTGACGTTCGACTTCACCCGGGAGATCGGCATGTCACACACCGACCACCCCGGCTGGCTGGTGGCGACGACCACGTCCTGACCGGTCCACACGGGTTGCCCCGGCCGTCGATCTTCGTGGAGGATCGGCGGTCGTGACCAGTCTTGGTGTGGTGTTCCGGCCGCAGTTCGCGCCGGAGCGGATGCGTTCCGTCGCCCGCGTGGCCGAGGAGGTCGGGCTCGACGAGATCTGGCTCTGGGAGGACTGCTTCTCCGAGAGCGGCATCGCCAGTGCGGTGGCTCTGCTCGGGTGGACCTCCCACGTGCGCGTCGGGGTCGGATTGTTGCCGGTGCCGTTGCGGAACGTGGCGCTGTCGGCCATGGAGGTGGCCACGATCGAGCGACTCTTCCCCGGACGGGCGACCCTCGCGTTCGGGCACGGGTTGCAGAAGTGGATGGGGCAGGCCGGTGTGCGGGCCGAGTCGCCGGTGACCCTGCTGCGGGAGTACCTGGTCGCGTTGAAGGCGCTGCTGGCCGGCGAGGCGGTGACCACGCAGGGCCGGTACGTCAACCTCGACGGCGTCCGGCTGGACTGGCCACCGGAGACGGCGCCGGCCCTGGTCGCCGGGGCGTTCGGGCCGAAGTCGCTGGCGGTGTGCGCGGAGGTGGCGGACGCAGTCATCCTCGCGGCGAGCGCCGGGCCGAGCGGCGTGCGGGAGATGCGGGCGCGGGTCGACAAGCCGATCATCGCCTACGCACGGGCCGCCTTCGGCGAGGGCGCCCAGGACCGGCTGGACGCGGAGGGTCCGCACGAGTACGGGGTCGCGGGGGATGCCGTCCCCGGCATGATCGAGGAGTACGTCGAGGCCGGCGCGACCACGCTGGTCCTCCAGCCGACACCGGACGAGCCCGACCTGGAGGGCTTCGTGCGGAAGGTGGCCGGGCTCAAGCCCGCTTGAGCCGCCTGCTCAGCATGCGGAGATGGACCGCTTCACGACGCGGATCACCGGGGACGTGGAGCTGACCTGGCTCACCGATGATCCGCAAGAGGCAGAGTGACCACCAAGTGGGACAAGCGCGCACACAGTGACACTGCCTCGCGGCACCGCCGCGACTCACGATCCCAGGATGGCACTAACGACCACCAGCTCGGATGGCCGGGTCGATCTCGCTGATCACTCGTCCATCGCGGACAGCCGTTTCTACAACGCGGAGCTCGCCCCAGTGCCTGTGGCGCAGCGTAACTGGACCACGTACAACTACTTCGCCCTCTGGATGGGGATGGCCCACAACATCCCCAGCTACATGCTCGCCTCCGGCCTCATCGCGCTGGGCATGGACTGGCTGCAGGCCTTCCTCACGATCACGATCGGCAACATCATCGTGCTCATCCCGATGTTGCTGAACAGCCACGCCGGGACGCGGTACGGCATCCCGTTCCCCGTCTTCGCCCGCGCGTTCTACGGCGTGCGCGGCGCGAACCTGGCCGCGCTGCTCCGCGCGTTCATCGCGTGCGGGTGGTTCGGCATCCAGACGTGGGTCGGCGGCCAGGCGATCTTCGTGATCATCGGCAAGCTCGCCGGGGACGGCTGGACGAACGCCCAGGCGGTCGGGGGGCAGCCCATCACCCTGTGGGCGTCGTTCGCGGTGTTCTGGGTCATCCAGATGCTGATCATCTGGCGGGGCATGGAGGCCGTCCGGAAGTTCGAGAACTGGACGGCGCCGCTGGTCAGCGTCGGCTTCCTGATCCTGCTGGGGTACGTGCTGGTCAAGGCGGGCGGCTTCGGCCCGATCCTGTCGCAGCCGTCGAAGCTCGGCTGGGGCAGCGAGTTCTGGACGGTGTTCGCGCCGTCGCTGATGGGCATGATCGCGTTCTGGGCGACGCTGTCGCTGAACATGCCGGACTTCACGCGCTTCGGCGGGTCGCAGCGCAAGCAGTTCTGGGGCCAGGTCCTCGGGCTGCCGACCACGATGTCGTTCATCGCGATCGTCAGCGTCCTCACCACCTCCGGTGGCGCCGTGCTGTTCGGCGACGTGATCTGGGACCCGGCCACGCTCGCGTCGCGGTTCTCCTCGCCCGCGGTCGTGATCGTCGCGCTGGTGGCACTGGTGCTGGCGACGATCTCGGCGAACCTCGCGGCCAACGTGGTGAGCCCGTCCTACGACTTCTCCAACGCGTTCCCGAAAAAGATCACCTTCGCGCTCGGCGGGCTGCTCACCGGCATCATCGGCGTCGTGATCATGCCGTGGCGGCTGCTCGCGAACGCGGACGTGTACATCAACGGGTGGCTGGGCTTCTACGGCGGCGTGCTCGGCGCGGTGGCCGGCGTGCTCATCACCGGGTACTGGGTTCGGGCCCGCACGAACCTGGCGTTGGAGGATCTCTACAAGGAGACCGGCAGGTACTGGTTCAGCGGCGGTTGGAACATCCCCGCGCTGGTGGCGACGCTCGTGGGCGCCGTGCTGGCGGTCGGTGGCGCGCACAGCGCCTCGGGCAACCCGTTCCCGGCGGACGGGCTGATCCCGTTCTTGAAGGAACTCTACAACTACAGCTGGGTCGTCGGATTGGTGGCAGCATCGTTGACGTACCTGCTGCTGACCGTGCGGAGCACCGCACGGGAGAGCGCGCCGGCGGCGACGCCGGTGCCGGAAGGAGAGGCAGTTGTCTGAGATCGTCAGGGCCGCCCTGGTCCAGCAGAAGTGGACCGGCGACAAGGAGTCGATGATCGCGAACGCGGTGACGCACATCGGCACCGCGGCGTCGCAGGGCGCGCAGGTCGTGTGCCTGCAGGAGCTGTTCTACGGCCCGTACTTCTGCCAGGTGCAGGACGCCGACTACTACTCCTACACCGAGCAGATCCCGGACGGGCCGACGACACAGCTCATGTGCGAGCTGGCCGACCAGCACGGGGTCGTGCTGGTCGTGCCCATGTACGAGCAGGAGCAGCCGGGCGTCTACTACAACACCGCGGCCGTGATCGACGCGGACGGCACCTACCTCGGCAAGCACCGCAAGAACCACATCCCGCAGGTCAAGGGGTTCTGGGAGAAGTTCTACTTCCGGCCCGGCAACCTCGGCTACCCGGTGTTCGACACCGCGGTCGGCAAGATCGGCGTGTACATCTGCTACGAGCGGCACTTCCCCGAGGGGTGGCGGGCGCTCGGGCTGGGTGGCGCGCGGATCGTGTTCAACCCGTCGGCGACCTCGCGCGGGTTGTCGGAGTACCTGTGGAAGCTCGAGCAGACGTCCGCGGCGGTGGCGAACGAGTACTACGTCGGCACCATCAACCGGGTGGGCGTGGAGCCGTTGGGTGACAACGACTTCTACGGACAGTCGTACTTCGCGGACCCGCGTGGCCAGATCATGGACGGCACGGCCTCCGACACGGAGGAGGAGGTCGTCGTGCGTGACCTCGACATGGGACTGCTGACCGAGGTCCGGGACCTCTGGCAGTTCTACCGCGACCGCAGGCCCGACACCTACGACCAGCTCACCGGGGCGTGACGATGCGGACCCTCATCCGCAACGGGACGGTCGTGAACGCGGGCGGCACGCTGCGTGCGGACGTCCTGGTGGAGGACGAGACGATCGCCGCGCTGGCCGCGCCGGGCGTCATCGAGGCGGCCGACTCCTACATCGAGGCGGACGACAAGTACGTGCTGCCGGGCGGGATCGACGCGCACACGCACATGGAGATGCCGTTCGGCGGGACGTTCTCCGCCGACACGTTCTTCACCGGCACGCGGGCGGCCGCGTGGGGCGGCACGACGACGATCATCGACTTCGCCGTGCAGGTCAAGGGCACGTCGCTGCTGTCCACGTTGGACAAGTGGCACGAGAAGGCGGACGGCCACTGTGCGGTCGACTACGGCTTCCACATGATCATCTCCGACGTCAACGACCAGTCGTTGAAGGAGATGGAGTCGTGCATCGACGCGGGTGTGAACAGCTTCAAGATGTTCATGGCGTACCCGGGCGTGTTCTACGCGACGGACGGCGAGATCCTGCGCGCGATGCAGAAGGCGTCGGGCACCGGCGCGACGATCATGATGCACGCGGAGAACGGCATCGCGATCGACGAGCTGGTGGCGCAGGCCCTGTCGGAAGGCCGGACCGATCCGGTGCAGCACGGGTTGACGCGGCCGGCGGAGCTGGAGGGCGAGGCGACGTCGCGGGCGATTCAGCTGGCCCGCGTCACCGGCGCGCCGCTGTACATCGTGCACCTCTCGGCGTCGCAAGCGCTTGCGGCCGTGGCCGCCGCGCGCAACGACGGGCAGAACGTGTTCGCGGAGACGTGCCCGCAGTACCTCTACCTGTCCATCGAGGACCTGGCGAAGCCGGACTTCGAGGGCGCGAAGTACGTCGCGTCGCCGCCCCTGCGGCCGAAGGAGCACCAGGCGGACCTGTGGCGCGGACTGCGGACGAACGACCTGTCCGTGGTGTCGACCGACCACTGCCCGTTCTGCTTCAAGGACCAGAAGGAGCTGGGGCGCGGGGACTTCTCCAAGATCCCCAACGGGATTCCCGGCGTCGAGCACCGGATGGACCTGCTGCACCAGGGCGTCGTCGCCGGGGAGCTCACGGTGCAGCGGTGGGTCGAGGTCGCGTCGGCGACGCCGGCGCGGATGTTCGGGCTGTACCCGCGCAAGGGCGTGATCGCGCCGGGTGCGGACGCGGACATCGTGGTGTACGACCCCGCGCGGCGGCAGACCCTCGGCGTGGCGACGCACCACATGGCGGTGGACTACTCGGCGTACGAGGGCATGTCGATCACCGGTGGTGTGTCGACGGTGCTGTCGCGCGGTTCCGTCGTGGTGGCCGACGGTGAGTTCCACGGGCACGAGGGGCACGGCCGGTTCCTGGAGCGCGAGCTGTCGCAGTACCTCGTCTGATCGGGAGGTTCTTCGTGGACTTCGGTGTGGTGCTGCAGACGGACCCGCCGGCGTCGGCCGTCGTGGACCTGATGGTGGCGGCCGAACGGCACGGTTTCCGCTACGGCTGGACATTTGACTCGGTCGTGTTGTGGCAGGAACCGTTCGTGATCTACTCGTCGATCCTCGCGGCGACGTCTTCGCTGGTCGTGGGGCCTATGGTGACCAACCCGGTGACCAGGGACTGGTCGGTCACGGCGTCACTCTTCGCAACCCTGAACGACATGTACGGCAACCGAACGGTGTGCGGCATCGGCCGCGGTGACTCAGCGCGACGGGTCATCGGACAGAAGCCGGCGCCGCTGTCGGTGCTGCGTGATTCGATCCACGTCATCCGCGAGCTGGCGGAGGGACGGGAGGTCGAACACCATGGCACACCGGTACGGATTCCGTGGGTACGGGACGGGCGGCTGGAGATCTGGATGGCGGCGTACGGGCCACGTGCGCTGCGGCTGGTCGGCGAGCACGCCGACGGCTTCATCCTGCAGACGGCGGACCCGGCGATTACCCGGTGGACGATCGAGTCCGTCCGAGCCGCGGCCCGCGAGGCGGGTCGCGACCCGGGCGGCATCACGATGTGCGTGGCGGCACCTGCGTACATCGGGGAGGACGTGGCGCACCAGCGGGACCAGCTGAGGTGGTTCGGCGGCATGGTGGGCAACCACGTGGCCGACCTGGTCGCGCGCTACGGCGAGTCCGGGCCGGTGCCCCGCGAGCTGACGGACTACATCCGTGGGCGGGAGGGCTACGACTACGCCCACCACGGAAAGGCGGGCAACCCGTCGACGGACTTCGTACCGGACGAGATCGTCGACCGGTTCTGCCTGGTGGGACCGGCCTCGGCACACGTGGACCGGTTGACGGAGCTGGCGGAGCTGGGGGTGGACCAGTTCGCCCTCTACCTCATGCACGACCAGAAGGAGCAGACAATGGCGACCTACGGAACGGAGATCATCCCGAAACTGACCACATAGCGGACCGTTGGCCAACCGGCGGCACAGCGAACTCGAGCCAACCGGCGGCGTGCGAACTCCAGCTCACCGGCCGCGCCACGGAGGACTGATCAACCGGTGGCGTGGCGAAGCACGCGCCAACCGGCAGCGGGGCAAGCAGTTCAGCCCACGAGCCGCGCAACGCACGACGGGCCAACGGATAGCGTGGCGAGAGGCCCAGCCGACCGGCGGCGCAACGCACCACCGGCCAACCGACGGCACAACGGGACCACTCGCCCACCGGTCGCGTAACGCACGACCGGTGAACCCGCGGCGTGGCGAGAACTCCAGCAACCGTCCGCGTGACGCACGACTGGCCAACCGACGGCACAACGGAACCACTCGCCCACGGCGGCGTGGCGAACCACCCTCCAAACGGCGGCGCGGCGAGAAACCTAGCCAACCGGCCGCGCAGCGCACCACTGGCCAACCGACGGCACAACGGAACCACTCGTCCACCGGCGGCGCGGCGAGAACTCCCAGCCAACCGGCCAGGCAACGCACGACCGGCCTACCGGCCGGCGTGGCGAACCACTCGCCCACCGACGGCGGGGCGGAACGTTGGCGGAACCAGCGGCGAA
>NZ_JBJMIE010000567.1:0-14426 GCF_045807065.1 Actinophytocola sp.
ATCACCCCGCCGTCCAACGTGGACGTCGCGATGGTCGCGCCGAAGGGGCCGGGTCACCTGGTGCGCCGGCAGTTCGTGGACGGCAAGGGCGTGCCGTGCCTCATCGCGGTGGAGCAGGACGCGTCGGGCTCGGCGCAGGCGCTCGCGCTCGCGTACGCGAAGGGCATCGGCGGCACGCGGGCCGGCGTCATCAAGACCACCTTCAAGGAGGAGACCGAGACCGACCTGTTCGGTGAGCAGGTCGTCCTCTGCGGCGGCACGACCGCGCTGGTGCAGGCCGGCTTCGAGACGCTGGTGAACGCCGGGTACACCCCGGAGGTGGCGTACTTCGAGTGCCTGCACGAGCTGAAGCTGATCGTCGACCTCATGTACGAGGGCGGCATCGCGCGCATGCGGTACTCGATCTCCGACACCGCCGAGTACGGCGACGTGACCCGCGGCCCGCGGGTGATCACCGACTCGGTGCGCGGCGAGATGCGCAAGATCCTGGGCGAGATCCAGGACGGCACCTTCGCCAAGGAGTGGGTGGGCGAGGACGAGGCCGGCCGCCCGAACTTCCAGAAGCTGGTGGAGCAGGGCGAGCAGCACCCGATCGAGGAGGTCGGCAAGAAGCTGCGCGGCCTGATGTCGTGGGTCGACCGCCCGATCACTGAGACGGCATAATTCGACACTTTCGGTGGCCCGGTATCCCTCTTCAGGGGTACCGGGCCATCCGTTACGTTGACTTCTATGAGTAATGAACCGGCCACCCGCGAGTCCGCCCCCATCTTCGACGACAAGGCACACGTCCGGGGCAAGCTGGACCTGACGAACGCGGAGTGGCAGCGCGCGGCGGAGCCGGACGCCGACCCCGACGGCGAGTACGTCGAGATCGCGTTCGTGCCCCACACGGACGGCAAGACCTACATCGCCATGCGCAACTCCAAGTTCACCGGCCCCGACGACACCGTGCTCGTGTTCACCGAGTCGGAATGGGACGCCTTCGTGGCCGGCGCCAAGGCCGGCGAGTTCGACGAACCCTGGTAAGAATTCGTAAATGTTTGGCCGCGTCGCCTCGGGCGGCCTGACAATCGAGGCATGGCCCGGCATGAGCGACCACCGAGTGGCGCGATCTGGCCCGCCGTCCTCTGGACGGTGTGGTGGGCAGGCGTGGCCTCCCTGATGCTGGTGATGGCCGTGGCCCAGTGGACCGGCCTCGACCCCGAGCCGGACTACGACGCCGCTCTCGGCGGCGTCATCACCGCCGCCATGGCCAGCGGCGTGGCGGCGCCCGGCCTGCTCGCGGCTCGCCGCCGGCGTGCGAACCGGGTGGTGGTGCGGCCGGACGTGCCGCCTCGGATCGAGCCGGAGAACCGCTACCGGCTGCCCCGGCCGGGTTCGGCCGCGCGGCCACCCATGCGGCAGCTCGCCAACGCCGAGTCCGCCCTCGCGGCACTGCTGCGACAGTTGGAGGACGCGGCGGTGCCGGCCGCTGTGATCGAGCGCACACGGCAGGCCGCCGGTGACAGGGCGACCAATCTCCGCGCCGCGGGCGCCAGGATCGAGGCGGTCGAAGTCGCGGCGGCGCAACTGCCGCCCCCGGCGCGGGCCGCGATCGAGGACGACGCCCGCGACCTGCTGACCCGCATCGAGCAGGGCCTCGACGGCTACCGCGGCCTCATCGCCGCCGCTGGCCGCGTCCTACTGGCCTGCGCGCCGGTCGCCACCGGCGGTGAACTGGCCGAGGAGACCGAACGCCTGGTCGCCATGGCCGCGGCCCTGCGGGAGCTGTCCACCCCGGACCCGCCGACCGGGTGACTACTCGCGGCGCCTCGCGGGTACCCACTCCGGAGTTTTTGTCACCTGGAAGGGGGTTCCTGTTGTTCGTCCCGTGGCCGCTCATCGCGGTCGGGACCGGTGCGCTGTGCGTCTTCTTCGTCGCCGAGCACTTCGTCCGGCGCGCGCTTCGCAGGTTGAGCAAGCACACCGAGATCCTGGCCAACAACACCCATCACCCGTTCCGGTGGTTCTGTGCCACGGCCATCGTCGCGACCACCGTGGGGCGGGCGCTGTCCAGTGGCTGGCAGCACGTGATCACCCTGCTCCTCATCGGCACCGGGGCCTGGCTGTTCGCCGGCGTGCTGACCACCCTCGAACGCACGGCCATGAGCCGGCTGCGGGTCGGCGAACCGGACAACCTGCGGGCGAGGCGCGCGCAGACGCAGCTCGCCGTCGTCCACCGGTTCACGATCGTCATCATCGCGATCCTGGCGCTCGGCGCGATGCTCATGACGTTCCCCGCCGCGCGGGCCGCCGGCACCAGCCTGCTCGCCTCCGCGGGTGTCATCGGCGCCATCGCCGCCCTGGCGGCGCAGTCGCTGCTCGGCAACGTGTTCGCCGGCCTGCAGATGGCGTTCAGCGACGCCATCCGGCTCGACGACGTGGTCATCGTCGAGGAGGAGTGGGGCCGCATCGAGGAGATCACCCTCACCTACGTCGTCGTGCACCTCTGGGACGACCGGCGCCTGGTCATGCCCACCTCGTACTTCATGTCCAAGCCGTTCCAGAACTGGACCCGCACGGGCTCCTGGCTCCTCGGCACGGTCGAACTGGACGTCGACTGGTCGGTCGACGTGGACGCCATGCGGGCGGAGCTGGACAGCATCCTGCGGAGCACCGCACTGTGGGACGGCCGCTCGAACGTCCTGCAGGTGACCGACGCCACCAACACGCTCATCCGGGTCCGCGCGCTCGTCAGCGCGAAGGACGCCGGCACTCTGTGGGACCTGCGCTGCCTCGTGCGTGAACGGCTGGTGAACTGGATTCAGCAACACGAACCGGACAGCAGGCCTCGCATCAGGGTGGACAGCACTCGCAATGCGCTGTCGCCTCGCTCACCAGGGGAGGAAACGATTCAGCGAACCTCCTAGACTGCGCTCGGTTGGTTACAGCGCCGTAACCGCGCCCTCAACAACCGCGCAATCCTGGAGCTCGCGTGACCCAGCAGTCTCGCCCCGTAGTCCTCATCGCCGAGAAGCTGGCGCCCTCAGTGCTCGACGTGTTCGGAGACGAGGTGGAGGTCCGGCACGTCGACGGCACGGACCGCCCCGCCCTCCTCGAAGCAGTCGCGCACGCGGACGCCCTGCTCGTCCGCTCCGCCACCAAGGTTGACGCCGAGGTGCTGAGCGCCACCACCAAGCTGAAGGTCGTCGCCCGCGCCGGTGTCGGGCTCGACAACGTCGAGGTGCCGGCCGCCACGGCGCGCGGCGTGCTCGTCGTCAACGCGCCGACCTCCAACATCGTCTCGGCCGCCGAGCACGCGGTCGCGCTGCTGCTCGCCGCCGCGCGCCAGATCCCGGCCGCGCACGCGACGCTGCAGAACCACGAGTGGAAGCGCAGCAAGTTCTCCGGTGTGGAGATCAGCGGCAAGACCGTCGGCATCGTCGGTCTCGGCAAGATCGGGCAGCTGTTCGGGCAGCGCCTCGCCGCGTTCGGCACCGAGCTCATCGCCTACGACCCCTACGTGTCGGCGACCCGCGCCGCGCAGCTGGGCATCGAGCTGGTGACGCTCGACGAGCTGCTCGCCCGCGCCGACGTCATCTCCATCCACCTGCCGAAGACCCCCGAGACCAAAGGCCTCATCGGCGCCGACCAGCTCGCCAAGGTCAAGCCGGGGGTGATCATCGTCAACGCCGCCCGCGGCGGCCTGATCGACGAGCAGGCCCTGGCCGACGCGGCCCGGGAAGGCCGGATCGGCGGCGCCGGGATCGACGTGTTCGCCAGCGAGCCGACCACCGAGAGCCCGCTGTTCGGCCTGCCGAACGTGGTCGTCACGCCGCACCTCGGCGCGTCGACCGCCGAGGCGCAGGACCGCGCCGGCACGGACGTGGCCCGCTCGGTGCTCCTGGCGCTGCGCGGCGACTTCGTGCCCGACGCCGTGAACGTCGCCTCCGGCGGCGCGGTCGGCGAGGAGGTGCGGCCGTACCTGTCGCTCACCCAGAAGCTCGGCCGGGTCCTGACCGCGTTCAGCAACACCGCGCCGTCCTCGATCGCGGTCGAGGTGCGCGGCGAGCTGTCCAACGAGGAAGTGTCGGTGCTGTCGCTCGCGGCCCTGCGCGGCGTGTTCTCCGCTCTCGTCGACGACCAGGTCACCTTCGTCAACGCGACGCAGATCGCCGAGGCACGCGGGGTCGAGGTCACGCTGACCAAGGAGGCGGAGAGCCCCAACCACCGCAGCCTGGTGACCCTGCGTGCGGTCTACCCGGACGGCGACGTGCTGACCGTCAGCGGCACGATCACCGGCATCGCCGAGGTGGAGAAGGTCGTCGAGGTGCACGGCCGCTCGTTCGACCTGCGCGCCGAGGGCGTGAACCTGTTGCTCAAGTACGAGGACCGGCCCGGCGTCATGGGTGTGGTCGGCACGCTGCTCGGCAAGGTGGGCATCAACATCGAGGCCGCGCAGATCAGCCAGAAGAGTGAAGGCGAAGACGCCGTGATGATCCTGCGTGTCGACCGCCCGGTCGACCCCTCTGTGCTGGAGTCGATCGGTGCGACGGTGCGCGCCACGATCATCCGCACGGTGGACTTCGGCTAGGGCGACACCACCTAGTCGGGTGGCCAGCACAGGAGATCCGACGTCTTCCCGGTAACCTTCACGAGCTACTCAAACAAGAGCCCGAAAACTCCGGGAGGTGTGCATGCGGCTCGCGGTGATCCCAGGTGACGGGATCGGGCCGGAAGTGATCGCCGAGGCACTGAAGGTGCTGAACGAGGTGGTACCGGACGTCGAGGTCACCAAGTACGACCTCGGTGCGACGCGGTGGCACTCGACGGGCGAGCTGCTGCCGGAGTCGGTGCTCGGTGAGCTCAGGCAGCACGACGCGATCCTGCTCGGCGCGGTCGGCGACCCGTCCGTGCCGAGCGGCATCCTCGAGCGCGGTCTGTTGCTGCGCCTGAGGTTCGAGCTGGACCACCACGTCAACCTGCGCCCGGCGCGGCTGTACCCGGGCGTGGCCAGCCCGCTGGCCAACCCGGGCGAGATCGACATGGTCGTGATCCGGGAGGGCACCGAGGGCCTGTACGCCGGCAACGGCGGCCTGCTGCGCAAGGACACCCCGCACGAGATCGCGACCGAGGTCAGCGTCAACACGGCGTACGGCGTCGAGCGGGTCGTGCGGGACGCGTTCGCCCGTGCGGTCGCGCGTCCCCGCAAGCACCTGACGCTGGTGCACAAGACGAACGTGCTGACGCACGCGGGGTCGCTGTGGTCGCGGGTGGTGGAGGAGGTCTCGCTCCAGCACCCGGACGTGACGGTGTCCTACCAGCACGTCGACGCGGCGACGATCCACATGGTCACGGATCCCGGCCGCTTCGACGTGATCGTCACGGACAACCTGTTCGGTGACATCCTCACCGACCTGGTGGCCGCGGTGACCGGTGGCATCGGCCTCGCGGCGTCCGGCAACATCGACATCACGCGCCGGAACCCGTCGATGTTCGAGCCGGTACACGGCAGCGCGCCGGACATCGCCGGCCAGGGCGTCGCCGACCCGACTGCGGCGGTCCTGTCGGTCGCGTTGCTGCTCGACCACCTGGGCGAGCACGAGGCGGCCCGCCGCATCGAGGCGTCGGTGGCCTTCGACCTGGCCACCCGGGACCACCCGTCCCCGGGCAACACCTACGCCATCGGCGACCGCCTGGCCGCCCTGGTCTCGTCCAACAACCCGACGACGAACGTCGAGCTGTAGGCCCGATGCCGCTGAAGGACCCCGCCGAGACGTCCCAACGTCCCGGCGGGGTCCTTCAGTGCGTTGGCGAGCGTCCCAGGATGTAGGAGCACCCGCTCAAAACTTGGTAGCCGCACGGCGGCTGTGGCAGCATGCCACCGTGACCACCTTCACCGTGATCATTATCGCCGAGCGCGTCGGGTAGCAGGGCTACACCACCCGACGCGCTGACCTCTCGCATCCTGCGGGAGGTTTTTTTGTTGCCCGACAGCGATATTCGGTTCGCTCCGCAAGCTCCGCTCGGCAGAAAGGCGTCCGTCGTGAGCCGCACGACCCCGGCCGGCACTCCGCTCGGCGACTCGTTCCACGTGTTCGACACGACCCTCCGGGACGGTGCCCAGCGCGAGGGCATCTCGTACTCGGTCGCCGACAAGCTCGCCGTCGCGCGGCTGCTCGACGAGGTCGGTGTCGGGTTCATCGAGGGCGGCTGGCCGGGCGCGCTCCCGAAGGACACCGAGTTCTTCGCCAGGGCCCGCGAGCTGGACTTCACGCACGCGGCGCTGGTCGCGTTCGGCTCGACGCGGCGGGCCGGCACCACGGCCGAGGCGGACCCGCAGGTGCGTGCGCTCCTGGACTCGCAGGCGCCGGTCGTCACGCTCGTCGCCAAGTCCGACCGCCGCCACATCGAACGCGCCCTGCGCACCGACGTCGCCGAGGCGACGCTCATGGTCCGCGACACGGTCTCCTTCCTGCGCAGGGAAGGGCGTCGCGTCTTCCTCGACGCCGAGCACTTCTTCGACGGCTACGCGTACGACCCCGACACCGCGCTGGCGGTCCTCACGGCCGCGGTCGAGGCCGGCGCCGACGTGGCCGTCCTCTGTGACACCAACGGGGGACAGCTGCCGCTCCAACTCGCCGACACCGTCGGTGAGGTCATCGCCCGCACCGGTTTCCGCGTCGGCATCCACTGCCAGGACGACACCGGCTGCGCGGTCGCCAACAGCGTCGCCGCCGTGCAGGCCGGCGCCACCCACGTCCAGTGCACCGCCAACGGCTACGGCGAGCGCGCCGGCAACGCGGATCTCTTCGCGGTGGTCGGCAACCTCGTCACCAAGCTCGGCATGCCGGTGATCCCGGCGGAGTCCGTGCCGGAGCTGTCGCGGGTCTCGCACGCCCTTGCCGAGATCGCCAACATCGCACCCGACACCCACCAGGCCTTTGTCGGGTCGTCGGCCTTCGCCCACAAGGCGGGGCTGCACGCGAGCGCGATCAAGGTGGATCCGTTGCTGTACAACCACATCGATCCCACCGTCGTCGGCAACGACATGCGAGTGCTGGTCACCGAGATGGCCGGCCGGGCCAGCCTCGAGCTCAAGGGACGCGAGCTCGGGGTCGACCTGGCCGGCCAGCCGGAGGTGCTGAACTCCGCGGTGCGCAAGGTGAAGGAACTGGAGTCCCGCGGCTGGTCCTTCGAGGCGGCGGACGCCTCCCTGGAGCTGCTGCTGCGCCACGAGCTGTCCGAAGTGGACGAGCCGCCGTTCCGGCTGGAGTCCTACCGGGTGATCATCGACCACAGCATCGACAGTGCCGTGGTCGCCGAGGCGACGGTCAAGCTCCACGTCCACGGCGAGCGAGTGCTGGCCACGGCGGAAGGGAACGGCCCGGTGCACGCCCTGGACGCCGCGCTGCGCAAGGCCCTGCTGCCGCACCTGCCCTGGCTGGCGGACGTGCAGCTGACCGACTACAAGGTCCGCATCCTCGTCGACCACCCGGGCACCGACGCCGTGACCAGGGTCCTGGTCGAGTCCACCGACGGCGAACGCGAGTGGACCACGGTCGGCGTGCACGGCAACATCGTCGAGGCGAGCTGGCTGGCCCTCTGCGACGCCCTGGTGCACAAGGCGATGCGTGCCCGGGTCGCGGTCAGCTGAGCGCGGACGGTCCTCGCTGACCAGCACGGCCCGGCGGCGGTCGGTGCGATGGCCGCCGGGCGGTGCCGGCCCTGTTGGCGCTGGCCGGTGGCTGAACCGGCTCACGCGTTTCCCCAGGAAGCTGGCCCCAGTCAGCCGGTGATGAGCTTCAGGCCGAACCTGTCGAGGATCGGGTTGATGGGCACGAAGTAGCTCGTCCCGACGGTGGTGCAGAATTCGGGACCACCCAGCGGGATGCCCTGTGCCTGATCCCCGGTGATGAAGGCCGAGCCCAGGTCACGTGACCCGGAACAGATGCTCGTCCGGGTCAGGCCGGTGCCCGTCCCCCAGGAGAAGGTGGCGGTCTGGTTCGTCGCGTCGACGGTGCCGCACTGCGGCCCGGCGGTCTTGGCGAGGCACACCTTGCCGCCGACCGGCGTCTCCACCGAGCCGGTGAGCACGATCCTGGTGCCGCCGGTGACCACGTACGGCACCAGTGCCCAGTCGGTCATGTTGGTCACCTCCACGAGCGCCCAGCCGTTGTACGGGACGACCGACTTGGACACCACGGTGCCGACCACGGCGAAGCCGCCGGCGGAGGTGGTGCTGTAGAGGGTGCCGCTGCTGCACGTCGGGCCCGCGAGCAGGTAGTCCCGCTTGCCGTCGGTCACCGCGAACGCCGCGGTGCACGCCTGGTTCGCGGGACCGGTGAGGTTGAACAGCGCGCTGCCGCTGCCCAGCGGCTCCACCGCGGCGGCATGCGCCACGGTCGGCAAGCCGACGAGCAGGGCGAGGGCACCGAGGATTGTAAGAAGTCTTCGCATAAGGCCACTCCGATGTGACAAAGAAACAAACGGACGTGACCGACACAACCACCCGCTGCCGCCGCTGCCTAGCCGGCAAGCGGACGCAACGCCTCGCTAGGCTGCGGTACGTGCGTATTGCTCGAATAGCTCACCCGGGTGGCGTCGCGTTCGTGACGGTCGACGGCGAGGGCGACGACCTCGTGGCCCGTGAGGTCGCCGACCACCCCTTCGGCACCCCCACGTTCACCGGCAAGTCCTGGCCGTGGGCGGACGTGCGCGTGCTGGCGCCGATCCTGCCGTCCAAGGTCGTCTGCATCGGCAAGAACTACGCCGAGCACGCCCGTGAGATGGGTGGTGAGCCGCCCGCCGACCCGGTGATGTTCCTGAAGCCGTCGACCGCGGTGATCGGCCCGAACACGCCGATCAAGCTCCCGAAGGACTCCTCCAGGGTCGACTTCGAGGGCGAGCTGGTCGCGGTGGTCGGCCGCCCGTGCCGGGACGTGCCGGCCGCGCGGGCGGCGAGCGTGCTCCTGGGCTACACCATCGGCAACGACGTGACCGCCCGAGACCAGCAGAAGGCCGACGGCCAGTGGACCCGGGGCAAGGGCCACGACTCGTTCTGCCCGCTGGGCCCGTGGATCGACACGACCGTGGACCCGTCCGACCTGGCGATCACCACGAAACTGGACGGCGAGGTCAAACAGGACTCCCGCACGGCCCTGCTCCTGCACGACGTGCCCGCACTGGTGGAGTGGGTGTCCCGCGTGATGACCCTCCTGCCCGGCGACGTGATCATGACCGGCACCCCCGCCGGTGTCGGCCCGATGACTGCGGGCCAGCAGGTGGAGATCACCATCGAGGGCATCGGCACCCTGAGCAACCCGGTGGAGTCGCGCTGACCCGTGCCCTATGCGGACCGGAAGTCGAGCACGAAGGTGGGCGTGCCGGTGGGATAGCGCACCGGCTCGCCACCGCCGAGCGGGAACGCCACGATCGCGTCATCCCGCTGTGCCGCCACGTAGACCGTGTCGCCGGCGATGGCGAAGTGGCGGGGGAACGCACCGCTCGGGTGGTCGGCCAGGGCGACGGGTTCGGTGTCCGACACGTCGAACTCCGTGACGCAGTCCGGGTTCCGGTTCGACAGGTACAACCGGTCGCCGCGCAGCTCCAGGTGGGCCACCCAGTTCGGCCCCTTCGGGCCCTCGACGTACGGTTCCTTCGTGGCGGACACGGTCGTGACCGGTGTGAACGTCCCGAGTGGATTCTCGCGGACGACGACCAGCGTGCCGGCGACCTCACCGACCACGTAGGCGAGGTCGCTGCCCGGCCGGCGGACCAGCTGGCGCGGCCCGGTGCCCGGCGGCATCGCCGACACCGCCAGTGGCGCGAGCTCTCCGTTGTCCGCCAACGTGTAGCTGCGGATCTCATCGGTGCCGAGATCGACCACGCTCACGATCCGGTCGCGCTCGGCCGACATGTGGACGTGCGCCGCCTCCTGTCGCTCGGCGTGCGGGCCGCTGCCCTCGTGCTGGACGAGGTCGGTCTGCCCGGTGACGGTGCCGTCCTCGGCGAGCGCGAACACCGACAGGCTGCCGCTGGAATAGTTGCTGCACAACAGGAACCGCGTGTCGCCGGTGATCGTGAGGTGGCACGGGTCCGCGCCGTCGGCCGAGATCGTGCCCAGCACCTCCAGATCACCGGACACCGTGGTGATCGTCCCGTCGGTCAGTTCGTTCGTGGCGTAGACGACCGGAACGGTCGGATGCGCGGTGAGCCACGACGGCGAGGCCAGCTCCAGCGAGCGGTCCGGCGCCAACCCACCGCCGGGCGTGCGGCGGAACGTGCTGATCCCGACGCCGTTGCCGCCCGTGGCAGACGTGTAGCTACCGACCCAGACATCCATGCGCGCAACCTTACCGACGGACGAAGGGCGACCGCGGTCGAGCGAGCACACCTGGCCGGCGGTGGAAGTCGTGGCAGGAAGCTGTCACTCGTAGGACCACCGGACGGGTGTGCGCACGTCCGCGAGCCAGGCCCGCACGTCCGGCCGGTACAGCATCGAGACCACGGCGAACCCGAACGCGACGTTCGTGACGCCGGCCGGCGTGCCGGAGGTCACCAGGGACACCAGCCCGCTCACCATCCCCAGCGCCTCGATGCCGATGACCGGGTAGCGCGCCCACGGGTTGCGCAGCACGAGGAACAACGCGCTCACCGCCAGCACGGCCGACGCCAGCAGGGAGAACCAGACCACGAAGTACAGCAGCCCGCCCCCGGCGCGGCCACTGATCGCGTACAGCAGCACGGTCGCCCCGAACACGTTCAGCATGATCTGCACGAACAGGATCGCGAGGACCAGCCACAGTTGGTTCGGCAGCACGCGCTTCGCCATGCCGGCACCGTGCCAAAACCGGCGGCGCCCGCACAAGGCACCGCGATCCTGACCGCGTCCACCGGCCGTGCTCGTCGTGGACCCGACCCCCGCTACGGCCACCAACGCGGACCGCGCCACAGCCGCTCGTAGCGCGCCGGCTAGAACGGGATGTTCGCCGTCAGGCAGAAGGGGTGGCCGGCCGGGTCGAGGAGGATGCGCCACTGGTCCGGCTGCGGTTGGTGGTCGGCCTTGCGGGCGCCCAGCCGCAGTGCCTCCGCCTCGGCCTGGTCCAGGTCCCGGACCGCCAGGTCGAGGTGTATGTGCTTCGGCGTCGGGCCGTCCGGCCAGGTGGGTGGCGTGTAGTCCGGCACCCGCACCGTGCCGACCCAGATGGTGTCCGTCTGGACGACCGCGACGTCATCGTTGCGGGCCATGACCGCGCCGCCCAGCAGTGCCGACCAGAACTCGGCGAGAGGCTCGGGATCGGCACAGTCCAGCGTTGTCATCGCGATGCGGGCGAGCGCCATGTCATGCCGTTCTCTTCGGGAGTGGCAGCGGTAGTCCGGGCAGGCCGTCGATGCTGGTGCCGTTGTGCGGCTTGCGGCCGCAGTACTCGGCGAACTCCTCCTCCGACTTGCTGCCGAAGTACCGCGCGTGCGCCGCGCGTTCCTCGCGGTAGTCCATGAACGGCACGGCGAACCCGCAGCTGTCGCTCACCAGCACCGCCTCGACGAGGATGATCGCCCGCGCGCCCGGGCCGTCGGCGGCGCCGAAGTGGCCGATGAGCGACGGCCAGCGCGGGTCGTCGCGGAAGACCGGTGTGCCCCGGCCGTGCACGCGCAGCACCTTCGGCGGACCGGTGAACGCGCACCACATCAGGGTGATGCGGCCGTTCTCCCGCAGGTGCGCGACGGTTTCCGCGTGGCTGCCGCCGAAGTCCAGGTACGCCAGCGAGTGCTCGCCGAGCACCACCAGCGTGCCCTCGCGGCCCTTCGGCGACAGGTTGACGTGCCCGTCGCCGGCTAGCGGCGCGGACGCCACGAAGAACACCTTCTGCTCCTCGACGAACGTCCGCAGCCGCGGTGTGATCCCCTCGTAGACCTTCCCCATGCGGCTGAATCTACCCGGTCAGCTCCTCCGACAGGGCCCACAGGCGAGCGGCCGCCGCCGGGTCGACGGCGTAGTCCAGCACGCCGGACCTCATCGTGGGCGCCTCGATACGCTCCGCGACGTCGCAGTCCTCGAGGTAGAGGCCGCCGAGGCCGGCCAGCTGGGGCGAGGTCGCCGCCCACACCTGGGTGGCCGCGCCCTGCTCGGGCGTCTTGAAGCCCTCCGCGATCACGTTGCCGTCCTCGTCGACCCAGCCCGCGTCGACCATCTCCTGCCTGGACAGGTGCCGCTGGAGCGGGGTGATGATGCCGCCGGGATGCAGGGAGAACGCCTGCACGCCGAGGGAGTTGAGGTGCACGGCGAACAACGCGTTCGCGGTCTTGGACTGGCCGTAGGCGAGCGCCGGGTCGTACGGCTCGCTGGTGAAGTGCAGGTCGTCCCACCGGATGCCCGAGCGGTGGTGCCCGGCCGAGGACACCGACACGACCCGCGCGTCGTCTCGCAACGCCGGCCGCAGCCGGTTGACCAGGGCGAAGTGGCCCAGGTGGTTGGTCGCGAACTGGAGCTCCCAGCCCGGCCCGACGCGGGTCTCCGGCGTGCGCATGATCCCGGCGCTGTTGATCATGATGTCAATCCGCCGGCCGGACGCGAGGAACCGGTCGGCGAACGCGCGCACGCTCGCGAGGTCGGACAGGTCCAGCTCGTCCACCTCGGCGTCGACGGCCTGCCGGGCCTCCGCCGGCCGGCGGGCCGGGACGACGACGTGCGCGCCGGCCTTCTGGAGCGCCTCCGTCGTCGGCAGCCCGATGCCGGAGTAGCCGCCGGTCACGATGGCGAGCTTGCCCGTCAGGTCGATGCCGGCGAGCACCTCGTCGGCGGTGCTGCGGAAACCGAAGCCCGACCCGATCTTGTGCTGGTTCATGCGTCCACTCCTGTCAGTTCGGCCGACGACGCCCACAGCCGGGTGGGCACGCCACCGACGCTAGGCCCTGGAGCGCGCACGAGGTCAAACGCGCGGGTCAGTTCGGCCGGTACCCCGCCCGCCGCAACGCCTCGGCCATCGCGCCGCCGGAGTCCTGCCGCTGGCCGCGCCGCTGCTGCTGACCGCCGCGCTGGCCGCCACGTTGACCGCCGCCTCCGCCGCCACCGCGCTGGCCCCCGCCGCCACCGGCGCCGCCGGCGCGTTGCTGCTGGCCGCCGCCGCGGGTCTCCTCCTCCAGCCGCAGCGTCAGCGAGATCCGCTTGCGGGGGATGTCGACCTCGAGCACCTTCGCACGCACGATGTCGCCGGACTTGACCACCTCGCGCGGGTCCTTCACGAAGTTGCGCGACAGCTGCGAGACGTGCGCGAGCCCATCGCAGTGGACACCGATGTCGATGAACGCGCCGAAGGCCGCCACATTCGTGACCACGCCCTCCAGCACCATGCCGACCTTCAGGTCGTTGAGCGTGTGCACGGCGTCGTTGAAGGTCGCGGTCTTGAACGCCGGTCGGGGGTCGCGGCCCGGCTTGTCCAGCTCGGCCAGGATGTCGGTCACCGTGGGCAGGCCGAACGTGTCGTCGACGAACTCCGCGGGCCGCAACGACTTCAGCGTCTTCGTGTTGCCGATCAGCTCGGTCAGCTCGAGCCCGGTCGTCGACACGATCCGCCGCACCACGGGGTAGGCCTCCGGGTGCACGCTGGACGCGTCGAGCGGGTCGTCGCCGTTCGGGATGCGCAGGAAGCCCGCGCACTGCTCGAACGCCTTCGGCCCCAGCTTCGGCACGCTCTTCAGGGCGGTGCGCGAGAGGAACGGACCGTTGGCGTCCCGGTGGGCGACGATGCTGGCCGCCAGCGACGAGCCGATGCCCGACACACGGGTCAGCAGCGGCACCGAGGCCGTGTTGAGGTCCACGCCGACGCCGTTCACACAGTCCTCGACCACCGCGTCCAGCGACCGCGACAGCTTGGACTCGGAGATGTCGTGCTGGTACTGCCCGACGCCGATGGACTTCGGGTCGATCTTGACCAGCTCCGCCAGCGGGTCCTGCAGGCGCCGCGCGATCGACACGGCGCCCCGCAGCGAGACGTCCAGGTTCGGCAGCTCCTGCGACGCGTACGCCGACGCCGAGTACACCGAGGCGCCGGCCTCGGACACCATCACCTTGGTGAGCTTCAGCTCCGGGCTCTTGGCCAGCAGCTCGGCGGCGAGCTTGTCGGTCTCCCGGGACGCGGTGCCGTTGCCGATGGCGATCAGCTCGACCTTGTGCGCGGCGGCCAGCTTGGCGAGCGTGGCCAGCGACTCGTCCCAGCGCCGGCGCGGCTCGTGCGGGTAGATCGTGTCGGTGGCGACGACCTTGCCGGTGGCGTCGACCACCGCGACCTTCACACCCGTGCGCAGGCCGGGGTCGAGGCCCATGGTCGCGCGGCTGCCCGCGGGGGCGGCGAGGAGCAGGTCGCGGAGGTTGTTCGCGAAGACGCCGATGGCGCCCTCCTCGGCCGCGGCGCGCAGCCGCACCCGGATGTCGACCGAGAGGTGCA
>NZ_JBJMIE010000568.1:0-5947 GCF_045807065.1 Actinophytocola sp.
TAGGCGCCCCGAACGCGCCTTTCACGGCTTCCGGCCGGCCGGGAACAGGAAGACCTGGTCGGGGGTCTCGGTCCGGTCCGGGGTGTCGGGGAGCGGGATGCGGCGGCCGGCGGCCCAGCGGCGGCGGCGCGCCCTCGGCAGCGCGACCGCGAGGATCGTGGCGACCGCGATGGCCGCGACCACCAGTCCGGTGGCGAGCTTCGCGCCGGTACCCATGTCGGACCACCACGCCGCCTCGCGGAGTGCCGCCCGGTCCGGCGGCTTCGGTGACACGCCGGGTGCCGCCAGCGGCTCGCGGTCGGTCAGGTCCTCGGTGACCGCGCGGTACGGGTCGACGATGCCGGCGCCGTACTCGAGGCTGCGCCGGCCGCCCGGGGCCGGGTCCGCGGTCGCCTTGAGCCGCTCGGCGACCTGCACGGCCGTCAGTTCCGGGTGGGCGGACCGGACGAGCGCCGCGATCCCGGACACGAACGGCGCGGCGAAGCTGGTGCCGGCCCAGTAGTGGTGACCGGCCACCCGGGACGCGGCGACCACGTCCTCCCCGGGTGCCACCAGGTCCACGTAGGAACCGATCTGCGAGCCCTGTGCGCGGACGCCGTCGATGTTGATGGAGCCGACGCCGAGCACCCCGTCGTAGGAGGCCGGGTACGACGGCGCCGCGCCCTGTTCCGCGCGGTTGCCGACCGCCGCGACCAGCAACGCGTCCTTGGCCTGGGCGTAGGCGACGGCGTCGCGGATGTCCGGGAAGTCGCCGTAGCCGGACAGGGACAGGTTGATCACCCTGGCGCCGCTGTCGGCCGCGTAGCGGATGCCCTCGGCGACGATGCCCGGGTTGATCGGGGTGGCGTCGCCGCTGTCGTTCAGCTCCCGGTCGGTGACCCGCACGGGCAGGATGCGGGCGTCCGGCGCGACCCCGCGGAAGCCGATGCCGGGCGCGGGTGACGCGGCGATGATCGAGGCCGCGGCGGTGCCGTGGGACACGCAGTCGAAGTCGCCCGGCAGGTCGCCGACGAGGAAGAAGCCCGCGACGGGCAGTACTTTCCCCCGCAGCTGCGGGTGGTCGGCGTCCACACCGGAGTCGACGACCGCGACCGTGACGCCCGCGCCGGTGCTGTGCGGCCAGGTGCGGTCGAGGTCGAGCAGTTGCTGCGCCCACGGCAGCTGGGTGATGACGTCCCGCGCCGGCTCGGGGTCGCCGCGGCAGGCGCCCTCGGGTGGCGCGGCCGACGCGGCGGCCGGCAGGCCGAACGCGAACGCGGCCACGAGCGCGGCGGTGGCGACCCCTCTCATGCCTGCGATCCTGCGGTGTCGCGCCGTGCACGACGTCGCCGTGGCCGGAACCGGTCAGTGCGGTCGCCCGCCGTCGTGTCCCGATCATCCTGGAGTCCAGGCGCGAGTCGGGAGGTCGGGAAGTGGAGAGGTCAACCACCGAGCTGACCGGGCGGCTCGCCGAGTACGCCCGCCTCGCCGAGCGGGTGAAGGCCCTGCAGGACGGCGTGCACGACCTCCGCGGCACCGGTTACTCCACCGACGGACTGGTCACCGCCGTGGTCGGCGGGCGGGGTGAGCTGCTGGAGCTTTCGCTCGATCCCCGGATCTACCGCGAGCCCAACGCCGCCGAGCTGGCGGCCAAGATCGTCGCGGCCGTGCACGAGGCCGCCGCGGAGGCCGAGCGGGAGGCGACCGGCCTCGCCGCGAAGCTCATGCCGCGCGACCGGCGCGCGGACGTCGACCCGCGGTTCGACCTGGCCCTGCACGTACTCGGCGAGGCGTCGGCACTGGAGGGCCGGAAATGAGTGACGAGGACAAGTCCAGCTGGAGCGCCATCGACCTCAACGGCACCGGCGTCAGCATGTACCCGGCGCCGACGGCGAAGAACATGGCCGACGTCGCCGACACCGACACCGGCGCGCGGGACGGGTGGAGCAAGGGGAAGGGCGCCATCTCGTCGCTGGAGGGCAAGCTCGGCCAGGGCCCGATGGGCGGCCCGTTCCGCGAGCAGTACAACCCGGCGGCCACGCAGCTCACCACCGCCATCAACAACATGGTGGCGAACCTGAGCCAGGTCTCGAAGGCGGGCACCGACGCCGTGCCGATGTACATCCAGGCGGACCTCGCGGCCGGCTACCACTTCGAGTTCTGAAGCCATGGCCGTACCGGAGCCCTCCGACAACGTCGGGTTCTGGGACACCATCAAGAAGTACACGGTCGACCAGGTCTGGCCACCCGACGACGAGCGTGACGCGTGGGCCCTCGCCGAGCAGTGGAAGGCCATCGGGAAGCTGATGGACGACACGGCCACCGACCTGGAGAACCAGGCGGCGGTGTCGGAGACGGTGTGGCTGGACGACGCGGGCGCCCAGTTCGCCTACGCCCTGCGGAGCCTGCCGGCGAACTTCCGGCTGATCGGCCAGAGCATGCACTCGCTGGCCGACGGCATCGACGACTACGGCAACTCCCTCCGCGAGGCGCGGATCAACATCATCATGGAGCTGGTGGCCAACATCGCCATCTTCGCCGCACTGGCATGGATGCCGGGCGGTGGTTTCCTCGCCGAGGGCCTGGCCCGCGTCATCGCCGGCCGCCTGACGTCCATGATCACCAGCCTAGCCGGCAGGGCGCTGTCCGGCGGGCTGACCAAGGCGCTGGAGATCGGCGCCCACGTCGGCGTCGAGATGGGCAAGGAGTCCATCGACGAGGCCCTCATCAACGCAGCCACCCAGCTGACCAGCATGGCGATGGGGACCAGGGACAGCTTCGACTACGGCCAGCTCGGCCAGAACACCCTCGCCGGCGCCCTCGGTGGCCCGCTGGGTCAGGTGGTCGGCAAGGCCGCCGCCCCCCTGTCGAGGGCGACCGGCGCCGCTCTCGACAGGGTCCTGCCCTCCGGCCTGGCCAGAAACCTCAACGCCGGCCTCACCTCCGCCGCGAACAACGCCATCACCTCGCCGACCGCGGGCTACATGGCGCAGAACATCAACAACCTGTCGGCGCTGACCGACCTCGGGGGGTACACGGACTCGTTCAAGCAGAACGCCATCTCGTCGGCGTTGGTGGGCGCCCCACGGTCGATGGTGGTCGACGGGGTGCAACAGATGCACCCGAACGGTGAGCACGTTGTCGATGACTGGGTGGGCCGGGTCACCGGCGAGCCGCCGGCCGGTGTCGATCTTCCGCCGGCTGGGGCGGACGGGGGTGCTCCCGGTGGCCAGGGCGACCTGGGTGGCGGCGGTGGGGCCACAGGCGGGTCTGGCGGTGACACGCAGACGGGCGGCAACACGGGCGGGGACGTCGGCGGGGGCACGGACGGCAACGCTGGAGGGGCTGCCGGCGGGGATGCCGGAGGCACTGCGAGCGGAGATGCAGGCGGAAATACCGGCGGTGACGTGGGCGGGAACGCCGGCGGTGACGTGGGCGGGATCGCCGGGGGCGACGCAGGCGCCGACGCCAGGGGGAGCACCGGCGGCACCGCGGGCGGCGATGCCAGCGTCGACGCAGGAGGGAACGCTGGCGGGGACGTCGGAGGAGGTGCGGGCAGTCACGCGGGTGGTGATGCCGGCGGCAGCACCGGAGGGAACACAGGCAGCGACGCCGGTAGTGGTGCCGGGACCGATGCGGGTGGTTCGCAGGCTGGTGGCAACGGCTCCCAAGCCGGCGGTGACACGAGCGGCACCCAGAACGCCGGCGGTGCATCCCAGGGGACCAACCCCGGCTCGCCCGTGGCAGGCGATCAGGCCGGCCAGTCCGGGGCCGTCGACAACGTCACGCAGTCGCACTCGGGTGACCAGACCGTCGGCACGACGGGTGCCGCACCCGTCGGCTCGGCGCCCATGCACACGGGCACCGCCGCCGGTCCCACCCACACGACGTCCGCCGGTCAGTCCACCAGTACTGCCCAGTCGACCAACGGCCAGTCAACCAACAGCCAGCCCGGCCAGAACCAGTCCGCCAACGCCCAGTCAGGCCCGAAGCCAGGCACAAGCCAATCCACCAACGGCCAACCAAGCCCGAGCCAATCCACTAACGGCCAGCCAAGCACAAACCAGTCCCCCAACGGCCAAGCGGGCACGAGCCAACCCGCCAACGGCCAACCGGGCGCGAACCAATCCAGCAACAGCCAACCGGGCGCGAACCAACTCGCCAACGGCCAACCGGGCGCGAACCAGTCCAGCAACGGCCAGTCGGGGACGAACCAGTCCGCTAACCAGGCCGCCAGCGGTCAGTCCACTGGGAACTCATCGTCCAAGGGGCAGTCCGCCGCCGAGCAGGTGAACGCCAGCCAATCCTCCGGAAAGCAGCCCGGCACCGGCCAGTCCGGCCAGAACCAAGCTGTTGGGGTGCCGGCCGGTGCCAATCCGTCCGGGAAGGCTCCGGGCGCCCGGGCCACGGACGAACGCGGCGGCCTCGACCAGGGCAGCTCGAAGTCCGCCGAGGACGCGGCCGAGGTTGTCGTCACGTCGGCGGGTGCTCTGGTTGTGGGGCAGGCGGCTGCCGCGGCTGTCGCCGCGCCGGCGGAGGGTGCGCCGAAACCGTCGGGCGCTTCGAAGCCGGCGCATACGAAGGTGGGTCAGCCACCGGTCGAGCCACCGTCCACTTCGGACGATAACGGTACCGCGCCGGAGTCGCAGCCGGATGATCCGGGCCAGCCCGTCCAGGTGGAAACCCATGACCTGGGCAAGTTCTCGGACGACCGCCTCGACTGGGCGGGCGGTGTGATCACGCACATCGACAAGGTGCCGGTGGCCGAGAAGATGCGTGAGCTGGCGCGCGAGCGGACGCAGAGGTACCTGGACGCGAAGGCCGCCGGCGTGCTGGCCGGTGCCAGCTTCGGCAACACGGTCTCGGTGGTGCTGAACCTCCGGACGGGCCGGGTCTACGAGTCGACCAACGGCGCACAGGGCGACACGCTCGCGGACGCGGACGTGCACCCGAAGCTGGCGGCCCGCCGCGACGAGCTGGAGAACGGGGGGCCGTACAAGGATTTCGCGGCGTCGGGCGCACCGCGGTCGAACCAGGAGAAGAAGTTCCCCGGGCCGGACAGTCAGCCGTTCAAGCACGCCGAGGTCCGCGCCGCGAACGCGCACCTGCACGTGACGGCGGAAGACGGCGCGCCGATCGAGGTCGAGCTGAGTGACCTCCTGGCGGAGACGTGGTTCACCCGAGCCGGCGGCGTCCGACCGGCCCCGTTCTGCGCGACCTGCTCCGGCCTCCTGCACGACGTCCACTCGCGCGAGGAACGCCTCGTCTACCGGCACGAGAACGGCGGCCGGCTCGTCCGCGAGCCGGGCAAGCTGCCCGCGGAACCGGCCGCACACACCGAATCCACCGGCCCGACCTCACCCAACCCCCACGATGCACCGACGACACAGGCCGACACGTCACCACGCCCACCGAGACTGCGGGGCTCGCCACCGCCGCCACCGAACCCAACAACGCCGCCGAACTCACCGAACCCCACGACACAACCAAATTCACCAACGCCACCAAACCCAACTATCCCGCCCAACCCCACGACACAACCCAACTCATCAACGCCACCAAACCCAACAACCTCGCCCAACCCGACAACGCCGCCCAACCCGACAACGCCGCTCAACCCGGCAACGCCACCCAGCCCGACAAACCCGCCCAACTCACCGAGCCCGGCCACGCAACCCCACCCAACAACCCCACCCAACCCCAGGACGCCGCCCAGCCCAACAGCCCCACCCACCTCACCCAACCCCACAACGCAACCCAACCAACCAGCCCCACCCCGCCCTACAACGCAACCCGGCCCCACGACCCCGTCCAACTCACCCAACCCCACAACGTCACCCAACCCCACCACGCCGCCCAGCCCAGCAACCCCGCCCAACTCAACCAACCCGACAACGCCGCTCAACCCGACAAACCCGCCCAACTCACCGAGCCCGGCCACGCAACCCCACCCAACAACCCCACCCAA
>NZ_JBJMIE010000569.1:0-12410 GCF_045807065.1 Actinophytocola sp.
GTGACACGGGAATATGCTGGGACAACAGTCCTGCGGAATCGTTCTGGTCCTCGTTCAAACACGAGCACTACTACCGGCATTCCTACGCCACCAAAGCAGAACTCGGCGCCGCGATTGACAAATGGATCGCGTGGTACAACAATAAGCGTCGGCACTCCTCTATTGGAATGCTCAGTCCAGTTTGCTACGAGCGGTCCCTGGCCGCTACAGCGAAAGCTGCTTAGCCCCCTGTCCACCGTCCGGGGGGAACCTCAGCCACCCCCGTCCGCTGCGCGACGGCGGCGAGCGTGAGGGCGTCGACCCCGTGCTCATCGACGAGCGCAAGCGCGGCCTCCACCACGGCGGTGGTGGAGAGCCCAGCCCTAGGCACGGTAGCTATCTCCCATAGCTCGGAAGCTAATGTAATTAGCCATCGTGGGTCAAGCCAGGGTGTGGAGCGGGGTGCGTGCGGCAGCGGACGGGGGAGTGCGGGGTTCAACCGCCTGATGGCTACGCGCGCGCCGGGATGGTGATCACATCGGCGCGGCCACGCTTGCGACCGCGTAATCAATCGGCCGTGCTCGCAGTCGCGTACTCAGTCGGCGACGACAGCTGTGGCGGGCGGCAGCGGCAACTGCGGCGATGGCGGCGCTGGTGGCGGCAGTGGCGCTGGCGGCGGGTGATCGGCAGCGGCGATGGCGACGGCGGGCAGCTGCGGCGATGGCGACGGCCGACGGCGCTGGCGGACGGTGGCGGTGCTGGTGGACGGCGGCGGACGGTGGCGGGTGGCGACGCTGGCGGACGGCGATGGCGAAAGTGCGGAGGTGGCAGAGGTAGTGGCGGCAGCAGCGACGCGACGGTGGCGGGCGGCGGCGACGGAGGTGGGTGACGGTGGCGGGCGGCGCTGACGGTGGCGGCGACGATGGCGATGGCGAAAGTGGCGGAGGTGCAGTTGCGATGGCGATGGCGGCGGCCCTGGCGCGGTGGTGGTGGCGGCAGCGACGCGATGATGGCGGGTGGCGAAGGTGGCCGCGGCGATGATGCCGGGGTGGCGCGGGCAGCAGCGGCGGTGGTGGTAGCGGCGATGGCAGTGGCGGTGGTGGCGATGGCAGTGGCAGCAGCGACGTGACGATGGCGGGTGGCGGCGGCGGAGGTGGTGACGGAGGTGGTGACGGAGGTGGCGGCGACGGCGACGGTGGCGAAAGTGACGGCGGCAGCGACGGTGGCGGAGGTGGTGGCAGCAGCGACGTGACGGCGACGGTGGCGGGTGGCGGTAGCGGTGGCGGCGAAAGTGGCGAAGGTGGCGAAGTTGCGGTGGCGATGGTGGGCGGCGCTGGCGTGGTGGTGGCGGCAGCGACGCGATGGTGGCGGATGGCGACGGTGGCGGAGGTGGCCGCGGCGGTGATGCCGGGGGTGGTGATGGGCGGCGGGCAGCAGCGGCGGTGGTGGTAGCGGCGGTGGCAGGGGGCGGCGATGGCGGTGGCAGCAGCAGCGGTCGGTCGTGGTTGATGGTTGGGTTCGTGTAGTCAGTTGGGTGCAGTTGTGTAGTCGGGCGGTTGCGTGGGGTGGTCAGTCCGTTGTGGTGTCCTGGTCCGTCAGTGCGAAGGAGGCTGTGCTTTCGACCCTGTCGGATACGTCCAGCCTCTTGTTCTCTACGAGGTCGGCCGTCAGGGTGTCCAGCATCACCCGGGCGCCTGTTGTCTCCTCGGTGAGTACCATGTCCGTCTCGTCCGGGAGGGCGGCTATCGACATCGTGAAAGGTGGGTCGTCTGCTCGTGCCTCCACGCGCAGGCCGCCGCCCTCGCTCACGCCCTGTGCTTTCGTGAGCTTCTGGATGGCGTGGCCCGCCTCCGGCGTGATGTGCAGCATGCTTCGTGGGCTGCCCGGGTAGCGTTGCGGTCAAACACGCGGTGTGCTGGGCATACCTCAACGGGCCGCGCCTTGTGTAGCGTGCTTCACATGGCAACGGAACATGTCGATGTCCTTGTCGTGGGCGCCGGGCTGTCCGGGATCGGCGCCGCTTGTCACCTGCGGCAGCGCTGCCCGGAACGGACGTTCGCGATCCTCGAGGCCCGGGACGCCATCGGTGGCACCTGGGACCTGTTCCGCTATCCCGGCGTTCGCTCGGACTCCGACATGTTCACGCTCGGCTACTCGTTCAGCCCGTGGAGCGAGACCAGGGTGATGGCCGACGGACCCTCGATCCGCGAGTACGTGTGCCGCACGGCGCGTGCCTTCGACGTCGACCGGCACATCCGGTTCAACCACAAGGTGGTTGCCGCCGAGTGGTCCACTGCGGACGCCACCTGGACCGTCACCGTGGAGCGTTCGGACCCCGAGGCCGACCCGTCGCCGGATTCAGTTGTGACAGTGTCCCTCACCTGCTCCTTCCTCTACGTGTGTTCCGGGTACTACCGCTACGACAAGGGATACAGCCCGTCCTTCGCGGGGCTCGACGACTTCGCCGGGCAGGTCGTGCATCCGCAGCACTGGCCGGCCGATCTCGACTACGCCGGCAAGCGGGTGGTCGTCATCGGCAGCGGTGCGACCGCGGTCACCCTGGTGCCCGCGATGGCCGAGTCCGCCGCGCACGTCACCATGGTTCAGCGCTCGCCCAGCTACGTCATGTCGTTGCCCGTCAAGGACGTGCTCGCCGAGAAGCTGATCGGCAAGGTGCCGGGCCGGTTCCTCTTCCCGGCGCTGCGGTGGAAGAACGTGCTCACCCAGATGTTCGCCTACCAGCTCTCCCGTCGGGCCCCGAAGGTCATGAGGGCGTTGCTGCGCAAGGGAGTGCTCCGCCAGGCGCCGGCCGGCTACGACGTCGACACCCACTTCTCACCCAGGTACGCCCCCTGGGACCAACGCATGTGCTTCGTCCCCGACGGCGACCTCTTCGCGGCGCTGCAGACCGGCCGAGCCTCCGTCGTGACCGGCGCGATCGACAGCTTCACGCCCCGAGGTCTCCGGATGACCTCGGGTGAGGAGGTCGAGGCCGACGTCGTCGTCACCGCCACCGGGCTGAACCTCCTGCCCGTGGGCGGCATGACACTGACCGTGGACGGGCAGGACGTCACGCTCGGTGACACGGTGGCATACAAGGGAATGATGCTGTCCGGCGTGCCGAACTTCGTCATGACCATCGGCTACACCAACGCCTCCTGGACGCTGAAGGCCGACCTCGTCGCCGCGTACGTCTGCCGCCTGCTCAACCACATGGCCGCTCACGACTACCAGGTGGTGACACCGGTCCTGCCGGACCCGGACATCGACACCGTGCCGCTCATCGACCTCATGTCGGGCTACGTGCTCCGCAGCATCGAGGCGCTGCCGAAGCAGGGACCGGCCGCTCCCTGGCGCCTGCACCAGAACTACCCGAAGGACGTCGTGATGCTGCGCCACGGTCCTCTGGACGACGATGTCCGGTTCGACCGCGTGCCGGCCCGCACGAGGAAAGGTGTGGACCACCAGCTCGCGTGAGGGCGTGGCTCCGACCGGACACGGTGTACACAGCCGTCTGCGGTGGAGCTTGATTCCTTGCGTGGTCACGACATCCGGCCTGCGGAGGCGGACGGGTAGTGGTGCTGGGACGCGGTCTGGTTAGATGTGGCTCGAACATGTGTTCACCATATGGCGGGTGGGGTGGGAGCGCCAGTGACCTCACCTGATCGTGTGGGGAGGGCCGAATCGGCTCCTGGGGCGTGCGGGATGACGTCGCCGGGGCTCGACTGATCGCGCGTATGCTTGGGAGGCTCACTGTGGTCCGCGGGTGAACGGGTGTGGGGCGGACGACACGGTCGTGGCCCCTCCAGGCATGCTGGAACGGGACGGTGGCCAAAAGCGTTAACCTGACACGGCGCACTGCTCGCAGGGGCTGTGACCAGGCAGGAGAGTCCGCGGGCAACCTGCTCCAGAGCCTCACCGCCCTTCTCGCAGGCCCTGGTCGGACCTGCGGTGGAGGTCGCGGGGGAGCAAATGCCAGGGGTTGTCGGGGGTAGCGGATAGGCTCTCCTTCGATGGTGACCGCCTGAGCACGGGCGCGCCATGAATCGGGAGACGACCAGAAGTGACTACGGGAACCTATTACGGTGCCGACGATCTGACCCACCTCGAGGGCCTCGAGGCGGTGCGGAAGCGGCCGGGGATGTACATCGGCTCGACCGACAGCCGTGGCATCAACCACCTGTTCAACGAGGTCGTCGACAACTCGACCGACGAGGGCATCGCCGGCTACGCGAGCCGGGTCGTGGTCACGCTGCACGCAGACAGCAGCGTTCAGGTCGACGACGACGGGCGCGGCATCCCCACGGGGGTGCACGCCAAGTCCGGCCTGTCCGGGGTCGAGCTGGTGCTGACGCGCCTGCACGCCGGCGGCAAGTTCGGCGGCTCCGGCTACAAGACCTCCGGCGGCCTGCACGGCGTCGGCGCGTCGGCCGTGAACGCGCTGTCCCACCGGTTCGACGTCACGGTCAAGCAGGACGGCAAGGTCCACCAGATGTCGTTCGCGCACGGCGTGCCCGGCGAGTTCGACGGCGCCGGGCCGAAGGCGAAGTTCACCAAGCGGTCCGGCCTGAACCTCGTGCGCAGGATGAAGCGCGGCGAGACGACCGGCACGTCCATCCGCTACTGGTACGACGCCCGGTACTTCGAGAACGGCGCGGCGCTCAACGTCGAGGCCGTGCGGTCGAAGCTGCGCAACACGGCGTTCCTGGTGCCGAGCGTGACGTACGTGCTGCGGAACACGCTCGAGGGCGCGATCGACGAGGAGACGTTCAACTACCCCAACGGCCTCGCCGACATGGTGGAGTTCCTGACGCCAAGCAGTGACAAGCCGGTGTCCGGCATGATCATGATCAACGGCACGGGCAGCTACCGGGAGAACGCGGCCGACCAGAACGGCGTCATGCAATCCAAAGTGGAGCGCGTCGCCGAGGTCGAGGTCGCCATGCGCTGGGGTACCGGGTACGAGCGCACGATCGAGTGCTTCACCAACACGATCCACAACGTGCACGGCGGCACGCACCGGCGCGGGTTCGACCGCGCGGTCGTGAAGGCCGTCAACGACGCCATCGCCAAGACGCGCGGTCTGCTCAAGCCCAAGGAGGACCCGCCGACGCTCGAGGACGTCGAGGAGGGCATGACCGCGGTCGTGCACGTCAGGATCCCCGAGCCGCAGTTCACCTCGCAGACCAAGGACGAGCTGTCCACCGCCGGCATCACGAAGGTCCTGCAGTCCATCGTGGAGCAGGAGATCCGCGCGTGGACGGAGAACCGCAGGACCAAGACGGAGGCGAAGACCGTACTGCAGAAGGTGGTCGACGCCGCCCGCGTCCGGCTCACCCAGAAGCAGCAGAAGGACGCCGCCCGCCGCAAGACCGCGCTCGAGGGCGCGGCGATGCCGCCGAAGCTGGTCGACTGCCGGTCGACGGGCATCGGCCGCAGCGAGCTGTTCCTCGTGGAGGGCGACAGCGCCCTCGGCTCCGCGCGCATGGCGCGGGTGTCCGAGTACCAGGCGCTGCTCCCGCTGCGGGGCAAGATCCTGAACGTCCAGAAGGCGAGCCTCGCCGACACCCTGCGCAACGTGGAGATCGCGTCGATCGTGCAGGTGCTCGGCGCCGGGAGCGGGCGGACGTTCGAGCTGTCGACCATGCGCTACGGGCGGGTCATCCTCATGGCGGACGCGGACGTCGACGGCTCCCACATCCGGACGCTGCTGATCACGTTGTTCGCCCGGTACATGCGACCGGTGATCGAGGACGGGCGCCTGTTCGCCGCGATGCCGCCCCTGCACAAGATCACCACCAAGGGGCGCAACCCGGAGACGCACTTCACCTTCACGCAGCGTGAGATGGAGATGAAGGTCGCCGCCCTGCAGAAGGCCGGCAAGCAGGTCGTCACGCCGGTGCCGCGGTTCAAGGGGCTCGGTGAGATGGACGCCGAGGAGCTGTGGGAGACCACGATGAACCCGGCCACCCGCTCGGTCCGGCGCATCACGCTCGACGACGCGGAGGCCGCCGAGGCCGCGCTGGAGCTGCTGATGGGCGAGAAGGTGGAGCCGCGGCGGAACTGGCTGGTCGAGTCCTCCGAGCGGGTGGACACCGCGGCGATCGACATCTAGGAAGACAGACATGGCCGGCCGCGCGGTTCACCCGGTGCGGCCGGTGAAGAGAGTGACCGGTCGCGACGCACGCACGGCGTCCGACCACGGCGGGACGACTGGCAGCTAGAGGAAAGACGAGAATGGCACGCCGCAGCAAGGCACCCACCACACGGGTCGACCCGGCCGCGTTCGACCGGGCCGGCGCGAAGGTCTTCGACACCTCGCTGAAGAACGAGATCGAGGACTCCTACCTGGAGTACGCGTACTCGGTCATCCACTCGCGCGCGTTGCCGGACGCCCGCGACGGGCTCAAGCCGGTCCACCGCCGCATCCTGTACTCGATGAACGAGAACGGCTACCGGCCGACGCACGCCTACGTGAAGTCGTCCCGTGTGGTCGGTGACGTGATGGGCCGCTACCACCCGCACGGCGACACGGCCATCTACGACGCGATGGTCCGCCTGGCGCAGGACTTCTCCATGAACGCGCCGCTCGTCGACGGGCACGGCAACTTCGGTAGCCCGGACGACGGCCCGGCCGCGTCGAGGTACTGCGTGGTAGGAGACACTCGCATCCGTCTGGCTGACGGGTCGAGTCGGCGTATCGCCGACGTGGTCGACCTGCCGCCGGACTCCGAGGCGGACGCGGACTTCGACGTGCTGGACAAGGACGGCAAAGCCGTTCGGGTCAGCAAGGTGTTCAACTCCGGCGTGCACCCGACATTGCGCGTCACTTCGGCGTCCGGATTCTCCGTGCGGGGCAGCGAGAACCATCTCGTGCTGTGCCTCGAGGCGCCGATGGGCGTGCCCGTCTTCCAGTGGCGACGGCTCGACGAGATCAAGCCCGGCATGGTCGTCTGCATCGCTCGTAACTCCTGGTCGCAGGTCGCCCCCACCGCGCGGGAGCATGCGCTGGGAGTCCTCGGCGGAGCATGGGTCTCCGGAGGGTGGGCGAGCGAGACCCGCGCCGGGTTCGACAACACCGACGAGCACTTCTTCAGCGAGGTGCTTCACGCCTACGACCAGGTCGTTGGCGGCACCCGGCACACGCGCGGACAGGAGATCGACATCCAGGAAAGCGGCATGACCGCCTTCCGCGCCAGCCCACTGGGAGAACTCATCGGCCGTGAGGCCGAGGACAAGTTCGTGCCCGAGTTCGTGTGGTCGGGCGGCTGGGGTGTCAAGCGGGCCTTCCTGATGGCGTTGTTCGAGGGCGACGGCGGGCCTCGGGTCGCGGATGACGGTCTCACCGTCCATTACTCGACGGACAGCTCGCGGCTGGCCCGTGAGGTGCAGGAGCTGCTGGCCGAGTTCGGGGTCATCGCCGTGCACCGGACTCACCCCCGCGCGAGCGGGGCGGTCGAGCACCGGCTCGTCGTGTCCGGACCGCGGAACGTTCGGGCCTGGATGGAGCGGGTCGGGTTCCTGCGCACCAAGCAGGCCACGCTGCACGAGCTTCTCGAGCGGTCACCGCTGCGGGCGCACCGACCGAGCCAGGACCGGGTGCCGTTCGTCGCCGACTACGTGCGTGGCGCGCTCGATCTCGATCGTCGGGGCAGCGGGCGCGCGTGGTCGACGAAGCACGACTTCGACCGGATCGAGCGGTGGGAGACCGAGCGGCTGCGAATCGTCGACGGGATCGAGGACCCGGAGATCGTGGCCACGATCCTGCCGGTCATGGACTCCGGCTACCGCTTCGAAGAAGTGGTCGATGTCGAGGTGTGCGAGCCGGCTGAGGTCTACTCGGTTCGGGTCGACTCCGAGGATCACTCCTTCCTCGCGGGCGGGTTCGTCAACCACAACACCGAATCGCGGCTGTCCAACGAGGCCATGCTGCTTGTCGGGGAGCTCGGCGAGGACACCGTCGACTTCCGGCCGAACTACGACGGGTCGCTGGACGAGCCGACGGTGCTGCCGGCCGCGTTTCCGAACCTGCTGGTGAACGGGACCTCCGGCATCGCCGTTGGTATGGCCACCAACATGATTCCGCACAACCTCACCGAGGTCATCGGGGCGGCGCGGTGGCTCATCCACCACCCCGAGGCGTCGCTCGACAAGCTCATGGAGTTCGTGCCTGGCCCCGACCTGCCCACCGGCGGCATGCTGCTGGGCCTGGACGAGGTGCGCCGCGCGTACGAGACCGGCCGCGGCGTCGTGCGCATGCGGGCCAAGGTGGAGATCGGCCCGCTGGAGGGCAGCCGCGGCCGGCAGGCCATCACGATCGTCGAGCTGCCCTACGCCGTCGGACCCGAGAAGATCATCGAGAAGATCACCGACGAGGTCACGAAGTCCAAGCGGCTCACGGGGATCGCGGACGTCAAGGACCTCACCGACCGGGAGAACGGCACCCGCGTCGTCATCGAGTGCAAGGTCGGAGTGAACCCGCAGGCGCTGCTCGCGGACCTCTACCGGTTGACGCCGATGGAGCAGTCGTTCGGCATCAACAACCTCGTGCTCGTCGACGGTCAGCCCCAGACGCTCGGGCTCAAGGCGCTGCTGGAGGTGTTCCTGCGCCACCGGTACGAGGTCGTCACGCGGCGAACGAGGTTCCGGCGCCGCAAGCGGGAGGAGCGGCTGCACCTCGTCGAGGGTCTGCTCATCGCGTTGCTGGACATCGACAAGGTGATCCGGCTGATCCGTGCCAGCGAGGACGCGGTCGCCGCGAAGGAGGGCCTGATGAAGCGCTTCAAGCTCTCCGAGATCCAGGCCACCTACATCCTCGACACGCCGCTGCGCAGGCTCACCAGGTACGACAAGCTGGAGCTGGAGCAGGAGCAGGAGCGACTGCGGTCGGAGATCGCCGAGCTGACGAAGATCCTCGAGAACGAACCGGTGCTGAAGCGGCTCGTCTCCTCGGAGCTGGGGAAGATCGCGAAGGACCTCGGCAGGGAGCGACTGACCGCGCTGATCGACGGTGACCTCAAGGAGGTGCTGGCCGCGTCGAAGCCGGCCGGCCCGCTGGAGGTCGCGGACGACCCGTGCCAGGTGATCCTCTCCGCCACCGGGCTGGTCGCCCGCACGGCCGCCGAGTCGGAGGAGGCCACCGAGGCACGCAAGCGCAGTGGCCGCGCCAAGCACGACACCGTCGCGGCGGTGGTGCACACGACCGCGCGTGGCCAGGTGCTGGTCGTGACCAGTCACGGACGCGCGTTCAAGGTCGACGTGTTGCCGCTGCCCGTGCTGCCCGAGGCGGCGGGGACGGTGTCGCTGCGCGGCGGGATGGCGGCCAGCGAGCTGGTTCCCCTGGAGAAGGGGGAGAGGGTCGTCGGCATCGCACCGCTCGGGGAGCGGGCTGAGGGGTCACCTGGGCTCGCGCTCGGGACGCGGCACGGCGTGGTGAAGGTGTGCACGCCCGAGTGGCCCGTCCGGTCGGACGAGTTCGAGGTGATCTCGTTGAAGGACGGGGACGAGGTTGTCGGTGCCAGCTGGTTGACTGACGGTGCCGAGATGCTGGTGTTCGTGTCGTCCGACTCCTCGCTGCTGCGGTTCAGCGCCTCGATGGTGCGCCCGCAGGGGGTGAAGTCGGGAGGGATAGCCGGCATCAACCTTGCCGCCGACGCCTCGGCCGTGTTCTTCGGAGCCATTCGCACGGATGACGATGATCATGGGGAGCCGATGGTTGTCACCTGTACCGGGCAGAGTGTGAAGGTGACGCCGTTCGAGTTGTACCCGGCCAAGGGGCGGGCTACCAGTGGGGTGCGGACACATCGCTTCCTCAAGGGGGAGAAGCAGTTGGTGCTCGCCTGGGTCGGGCCTCGGCCGGCTGGGGCTTCTTCTACCGGGTCTTCTGTGGAGTTGCCGCAGGTGGACAAGCGGCGGGACGGGTCGGGGACGGCTCATCCTGGGCCTGATGTTATTGGGCCTCTCATTGAGCGTGGGTGATTTGTGGGGCTGGTCGTGGACCGGGGCCGGGGGTGGGGGCCCCGGGGGGCGGGGGCGGCGGCTAGTCAGAGGGCTGGGTTTTGCAGGCGTGCTTCTGCGGGTGCGGTGGGATGAGTGGTGCGTTGTTGAGTTAGGCGGGGGCCGGCGGCTGGGCAGAGGGTTGGGTTTTGCAGGCGTGCTTCTGCGGGTGCGGTGGTTGGTGAGAGGGTTGGGTTTTGCAGGCTTGCTTGTGCGAGTGCGGTGGATGAGTGGGTGCGTTGTTGAGTTAGCGGCGGGGGCGGCGGCTGGTGAGAGGGTTGGGTTTTGCAGGCGCGCTTGTGCTGGTGCGGTGGATGAAGTGGGCTGCGTTGTCCACGTTCGCAGGCAGCCAGCAAACAAGCGCTGGCAGTCGCTCTGACTCTGTTTGCCCGCGATGTCTTGAAGGTTTGACTGCTCCGGGGGAGTGGGGCAGTTGGGCGCGGGTCAGTGGGTTAGTGCGAAGCGGCCCTCGCCTTTGGGGACTGTTACCTCGCCTGTGCAGGTGGGGTCTGTTATTACCGCTGTGAAGGGGCCTGTGGAGGGTGGTACGCGGCCTGTGCCTATCCAGATTGCTGGCAGTGTGCGTTCAACGCATTCTTTGGGTAGGTCTCGGGCTGCTGTGGTGCCCTCGTGGATCAGTACTGTCGCCGGGACGCCCGTTGCGTAAGGGGGCGGCGTGGGGGTTGGGGCTTTGGTGGGTGTGGGGGTCGCCGCGGTTGTTGCGCTTGGTAGGGACAGGGCGTATGCCGTGCCGCCCAGCAGGGTGAGTACCGCTGCCACCGCCAGGATTCTTCTTGCCAGGTGGAAGGTGCCCCTCAACTGCATCACGGCTGATTCGGCCAGTACCAGTTCTCGGTGGTCCTGGTACAGCTTCAGTTGGTCGTCCACCTCTGCCAGTTTTTGTTTTTCCGTGGTCAGGGCGGCTCGTTCCGAGTCCAGTTTTGTCGCGGCTGCCGTGTACATCGAGGAGGCCGCGTTTATCTCGTTTTCCAGTGCTGGGGTTGGGTGGTCGGACTGGCGTTTCCGCAGTTCGGCCAGGAGGGTTGACAAATCCCCTGTTCGCTTTTCGTAGGACTCTGTGGACACCGTCAGCTTGGCTACCACCGGCGCCAGTTTCGCGTGTTTCGACTCCAGATCGCCCAGTTTTCTGATCAGGTTGGTCACCGATGCCGGGCGGTCGTTCGCCTCCAGGTTGGGGCCCAGGTGGGCCGATGAGTCAGGGCCGTGGAGGATGTTCGTCAGTTCTACCCGGCTTGCCAGTTTCGGGTTCCACGCGACGCTCAGTTTGTTGACCGTCAGGACCGGGCGGCCCTTGATCCACAGGAATCCCTTCTCGTCCGACTTCTGGATTCCCTTGATGTCGCAGTCCAGTTCGCCCAGGCTCACGTCTTCCGGTTCGCTCACCAGGGACACCGCGATCACCGCGGCGACTATGCCCGCCCCCGCCACCAGTAGGCCGCCTACCAACCACACGATTGCCGGCCACGTCAGCTTCACGTTCGCTATCGCGGCGAACGGGAGGGAGCCGAAGATGAGTACGCCCACCGCCGCGAAGGCGGCCAGCATCCACCTCGCCGTCTTCTGGTAGCTCTGCTTCGCGTTCATCGCCAGTTGGGTGGCCGCGGAGTTGCCCGGGACCGCGCCGCCCGCCGGCTGGTCGTCCTTGCCGGCGGTGGCCGCGGTCTCCACGAACTTGCGCATCGCCTCTGCGGCGTCGGTCAGCTTCGAGAAGTCCATGCGTCCCCCAACGTTTTGGTGGTACTACGTTACTAGGGGTACGCGAGGGGTTAACCGCGGCCTATGTAGGGCATCTTCGTGGCCATCACGGTCATGAACTGCACGTTCGCGGAAAGCGGCAGCTCGGCCATGTGCAGGACCATGTCGGCGACGTGGGACGCGTCCATCGTCGGTTCGGGCATGGTGGAGCCGTTGGCCTGCAACACACCCGCGCTCATCGACGCGGTCATGTCCGAGGCCGCGTTGCCGATGTCGAGCTGGCCGCACGCGATGTCGTACGCGCGGCCCTCCAGGGACAACGCCTTGGTCAGGCCCGTGATCGCGTGCTTCGTCGCCGTGTAGGCCACCGCGTGCGGGCGGGGGACGTGTGCGGAGATCGAGCCGTTGTTGATGATCCGACCACCACGCGGGTCCTGTGTGGACATCAGGCGGAACGCGGCCTGCGCGCACCAGAACGCGCCGTTGAGGTTCGTGTCCACGACGGACCGCCAGTCCTCCGGGGTCACGTCCGCGAGCGGACCGCCCCGGCCGAACACGCCGGCGTTGTTCACCAGCAGGTCCAGGCGGCCGAACCGCGTGCGGACCTGGTCGAACAGCGCGGTGACCGACTCCGGTGCGCGGACGTCGGCGACCACCGCCGTGCCGCCGGTCTCGGCCGCCACCTCGGCCAGCGACGACTCGGTCCGGCCGGCCACCAC
>NZ_JBJMIE010000570.1:0-8962 GCF_045807065.1 Actinophytocola sp.
CGAGCGAGCGGCCCGCACCCGAGAAGCAGGTCGCGCACGCGGCCGAGCGGCCGGCGCCCCAGAAGCAGCCGACCCCGGCGCTCGAGAAGCCGGCGCCGGACAGGCCGGCCCCGACACCCGACCGGCCAGCCACCCAGGACAGGCCAGCGCAGGACAGGACAACGCAGGACAAGCCAGCGCAGGACCGGTCGGCGACGCAGGACAAGCCGGGTGCCCAGGACAAGTCGGCCACGTCGGAGAAGCCGGTGTCGCCGGACAAGCCCACGGGGTCGGACAGGTCGGAGAAGCCGGTCACGGTCGACAAGTCCGCGCCGGACCGGTCGGCCGGCTCGCACAGGGTGCCCGGCAAGGGGCCGAAGCAGGAGGAGGTCGCCGGCGCGGTGGCGGCGGTTGCCCACCTGAGTCCCGACCACCCCGCCGCCGACCGCGGTGCCCACGGGGCGCATCCCGACCACACCCCGAACGGGCCCGGCGACGGGTTCGTCCGCCGGGACGACGACGCGTCCCGGCAGGCGTGGAACGAGCGGCGTGACGGCGCGAAGCCGACCCGGTTCAGCCGGGAACGGTTCCAGCACTACAGCCGCGGCAGCGGCCTGCTGCGGGCGGAGAACGGCCAGGTCTCCGGGAAGATCACCCAGATCCGCTACGACACCCGGCACTTCGAGGCGTCGCCCGGCAAGTGGGTCGTGGAGTTCACCGTCCCGCTGGACCTCGTCTCGCCGGGCCGCGACATGGACGCGCCGACCCGGCGCGCGGCGGCCGACGAGCTGCAGCAGGAGCTGGACGAGCACTTCAACTTCCGGCACAGGTGGCCGGGGAAGGGGCAGTTCGAGGGCAGCCAGGTCCACTTCACGGTCGAGGCCGACACCCCGAACGGCATCACCCCGGGCTGGGACGCGGACCCGACCAGGAACGTGCCCGTCGAGGTGCGCGACTCGTCCAAGGGCGACGCCTTCGACCGCGCCATCGTGCCGAGGACCAACCAGGTCCAGTGGGACCTCGCGGCACCGGTCGGGTCGCGGCTGCACGAGTACTTCCACTTCATGGGGCTGGGCGAGGGCTACCAGGATCCCAAGCTGTCGTTCAACCCGAAGGACGCCGCCGACGGGCTCGGCGGCGTCATGGGCGAGGGCGACCACTTCAGGAAGGAGCTGACGCCGGCACAGCTCGCGCAGCTCGCCACGGTGCACGAGCAGTCCCGGCCGGTGATCTCCCACTCCTTCACCGACACGAGCACCCACACCCCGGCCGTCAACAAAGCCGCCCCCGGCGGCCTGGTCAACAGCATCTACGCCGACGGCCCCTACAGCGCGCAGCACAGCCCCAACAACGCGCCGGGTGGTAACGACCCGAAGCGCCCGCCCCGCGGCCCGAACCCCAACCAGGGCCCGTCGGGCGGCGGTCGCCGCCAGCAGCCGTCGGACCTGCCCGCGATCAGGTCGGCCGCCGACCGGCCGTCGCGGTCGGACGCGCGGGACGCCAAGCACGACCCGGACACCTGGGACGAGCGGCCCGTGCCGGTCCCCGTCGAGAGTTCGGCGGAGGCCACGCCGGTCAAGGGCTGGACGCTCGACGAGGCGGGCGACTGGTTCACCAACACCATGGCGAAGTACTTCGGCGGCCGGGGTGGCGGGCCGGTCGTGCCGTTCCTGTCCGGTGGCGCCGCGCTGGCCCGGCAGGGTGGTGTGCGGCCGCCGAAGGACCTCGACTTCCGGATCACCGCGAGCGAGGTGGGCTTCAAGGACTTCAGCGACCCCGTCGCGCAGCGCTTCCTGGACCACCTGAACAAGTCGGCGAAGCCGCAGCTGCAGAACGACTATCGCGCGAGGCTGAAGACCGGCGAGGTGCCGAAGGGCGCGTCCGTCGGTGAGTTCGCGCCGCTGCGCAAGTCGGGCGCCGGGTCCACGTCGATGGGTTCGCTGAACATCCTGGGCCAGGAGATCAGCCTCACCGTGGTGCCCAACGACCGGCCGGACACCACGCGGGTCGGTGGTGACGGTCCCGGCAAGGACATCCACGTCCTGACCCCGGACGAGCTGGTCGCGGACAAGCTGCGGACGATGATCTCGCGCACGAAGACCGACCAGGACAGCGTGAAGAAGGTCGCGCAGGACGTGTTCGACGTCCTCGACGCGATGGACGTGGCCGACCGGGACGCGGGCCGCGGCGGCGACACCACGGCCGGGCAGCTGAGCGACGGTCTGGCGGCGCGGGCCGACCAGTACAGCGAGACGAACGTCCTCGGGTCGAAGCTGCAGCACTGGGACGACAAGAGCCTGCACGACCTGATGACCGGCCACGCGGTCGAGACGGCGAAGGCGCACCTGAAGAACGGCGAGCGGCGCCGCGCACTCGAGAAGCTGCTGGACGACGTGCGGGACTGGGGCGGCCGGGAGAAGGCCGACCGCATGTGGAAGCGGCTGGAGGACATCGGCAGGATCCCGGTCGGCGAGGAGACCAAGAAGGCCCTGCGGCCGCTCATGGCGGACTTCGACGACCGGCGCCAGTACGGGCCGGGGCCGGAGTCCCGCGGCAGCGGCAGGCCCGAGGTGCGGCCGGGCGCGGCCCCCGGCGAGGAGCCGAGCCACAGCGGCGAGCCGTCGTTCGCGCCGCCGGTCGAGGACCTGCTGAGCATCCACGCCGACGACATCACCAGGAACGTGCGCGACCACCTGGTCAACAGGAACCCGAAGCTGTCCAACAAGCCGGACTCGACCGCGCACGCCGAGCAGATCGCCCGCGTGCTCGCCTTCTCCGGCGGCTTCCGGCCGCTCGCCGACAGCGCCGAGCCGTTCCAGACCCAGGAGGCGTTCGGTCTCGGCAAGAACGACTTCAGCAAGGGCTTCGACCAGCTGCACAAGGCGGGCTTGGTGGCGCCGAGCCCCGAGGGCCTGCGGCTGCGCAAGGCAGGTTGGGATCTCGTCCCGACGGGCGGTCCGCAGCGGGTGGTGGACCTGGAGGGCAACCCGGTCGACCCGCCGTCGTCGTCCGAAGGCAGCCCGGCGCGGTCGCCGGAACGCTCGCCGGTGCGGTCGGGTTCGCCGGCGCAGCGGCCGCGGTCGGTCAGCCCGCTGCGGGCGTCGACACCGGAGAACCTGGCCGAGATCGAGTTCATGGGCAGGCAGGCCGCCGACGCGCTGGCCACCGAGAACCGGGATGTGGCGCAGGGTCTGCGCAACCGCGCGAAGGACGAGCTGCACAAGGCCGGCTGGCACTCGCCGTTCCCCGGCGACGCCTACCGGCGGGCGGTGGACATCGTCGCCCACTCGATCCTCGACCACGACAGCCCGGAGCTGGTGCGGGACACCGCGCAGGCCGTGACCTCCTGGAAGGACGACGCGAGCCATGCCGGGCCCGCCGGTGACGGGGTGCGGCTGGCGGACGACGGGTCGGTGGCCCGGCCGGACGGCACGAGCACCGGCAGCCTGCCGCCGGGTGTGCGCGAGGGGCTGCCGCCCGCGGTGCGCAAGCAGTGGGAGCAGGCGCGCCAGGTCACCGGGTCGAGCAAGCTGCCGCCGGAGATGGCCGGCTGGGTCTCCACCAGGGCGAACCAGATCCTGGCCAACCGTCACGTGACCGAGTCGTCCGGCTCGGAGATCACGCCGATGCGGCGCGACCTGATCGCCCGCGACCAGGCGCTCAACACCATCGTCAGCGCCCAGCTGCTCAAGGACCACGCCGCCGGGCTGAGCTCGCGGCAGGCGGAGCGCAACGCGCTCGGCGTGGTCAACGACCTGGCCGGACAGCTGCGGGACCAGGGCAGCGAGTTCCCGAACCCGCCTTCCGCGCCGCGGCCGAAGGCGGGTTCCGCTGACGAGTATTTCGCGAAGCCGGTGCCGCCCGGGCCGTACGTGCTGTCTCCGCGTCCGGGTAAGGCGGGCCCGGAGCGTTCTTTCGAGATCGAGTCGGGTAGTACGCGGCTGAGGGGTGACCAGCGTCCGAAGTTGGACTCGTTGATCAGGGACCTCGCCGAGGCGAAGGCGACCCGCGACGGCCTGGGCTACCTGCCGCCCAGGGTGGAGGTGTCCGGCGACGGCGCCCACGTCATCGCGGGTGCGCTCGCCGAGCGCGGTATCGAGGCGGCGGTCAGGCCGGGCCGCGAGGGCGGCGCGGACGTCCACGTCGACTGGGACATGAAGCGGCCGGCCGACTTCGTCCAGCCGGAGGCGCCGAAGTCGGAGCGGGTCACCGACACCAGGATCACCTGGGACCCGCCGGAGGGCACGCCGATCGTCCGGCAGGACCCGGTGCGGGCGATCCTCGACGACCCGAAGTGGGCACACAGCAAGGACGGCGGCGCCCCCTGGTTCGACCCGAAGGCGGATCACATCCCGGCCGACGAGATCGCGGCCGTCGCCAAGGACATGCCGGTCACCGGCCGCGTGCGTGGCGACCAGGGCGGTCTCACCACCGACTCGATCATCAGGCTGGACGCCGCGAGGCTGGACACGTGGCGCGGCCCGATCGCCTACGACGTCCGGTCGTTCGACATGCCCGGCGGGAAGGGCGGCGTCGCCGACCACCACGTGAAGCTGTTCCTGGACAAGGGGAACTTCACCGACGCGCAGGTCAAGTCCCTGCAGGACAGGGCGAAGGCCGGCGTCGACGAGCTGTACAACCAGGGCTACCGGATGGTGAAGGGCCGGCAGTTCCACGTGTCCGTCGACTTCGTCACCGACCCCGCCGACGCGCACGGCGTCGTCAAGGTCGGCGGGGCCGGCGGCAAGGAGAACCAGCTCAGCTGGCCGGTGAACCTGTCCGGCAAGAAGATCGCGCACGAGATCGGCCACTTCCTCGGCACGCACGACCAGTACTTCGAGAAGGGCCCCAACAAGCCGATCTTCCAACACCAGGACGGCAGGGGCCGGGTCGTCAACGACAACGGCATCATGACCGACGCGGTCGAGGACCCGAACGCACGGTTCATGCCCCGCGACATGTGGCGGATCGAGAACCGACAGCGGGAACTCGAGTCGGACCTCCCCGTACGGCACGACTCCTACCCGGCCCCGCCGCGCACGCCGGGCGGCTCCGACCGCCGGCTGCCGTCGCTGCTGCGGTACCTGCGCGACCGGTTCGGCTCGGACCACACGCCCGCCCCGGCGCCCGAAGCGGCGCCGCACATCGACTTCGAGCCGCCCTCGGTCTCGCGTGAGTTCGCCGCCGACGCGCACGGCATCTTCGACGACGTCGTCAACAACTTCCCGCGCTCCCTCGAGGAGGCCCGGGACGCCGTCGCGGCCGCGAGCCACGCGCTCGACGAGGCACAGGCCAGACTCGGCGAGGCACTGGCCGAGCACGGGCACCTGCCGTCGTCGTCCACGGCGCCCGAGCCGGCCCCGATCGCCGCCGCCCGGGGCGGGGTGGCCATGGCCGAGGCCGCGCTCGACATCGCGCACAGCAACCTCGAGGTGTGGGACCACCAGGCCGAGCACGGCGCGCAGCACTACGACGAGTGGCTCAACAACCAGTTCACCGACGCGGACTCGTTGCACAGCACGGACTACGCGGCGAGCCAGGCGTCCGAGCCGTCGGGTGCCCGGCCGCCGAAGCGGCTGGCGGACGTGCTCCCGCGCGCCGACTGGTACCGGCTCTACCTGAACCCGAAGGACATCGCGGCCGCGGAGCGCATGTACCCGGACAACCCGGGCTCGCTCTACGACAACCAGCGGTCGCCGGGCTTCCAGGCGGGCATGGAGGGCGCGTACGAGCGGTTCCTCAACCCGGCGGACTTCACCGCGCAGCGGCTGAACTCGGACCTGTACCGGCAGATGCACGAGGCCGTGACGGCACAGCTCGGCCGGGAGATCCCGTGGTCCGGCCGGGGCACGACGGGCTTCCCGCTCGGCAGCTCCCGGCCCAGCCCGGACGTGTTCAGCGACACCGTGGGCGGCCGCCCGCTGATGGTCGACGCGGCCGCGTTGCTGCGGTCCGGGCAGAAGGCCCCGATCGCGCCGGTCACGATCCTGGACACCTGGACCAACCGCGACAAGCCGATCGTCCGGACGAACTACCGCCAGAACGAGGTCCAGGGCCTCGTCGACAGCGTGTTCGACGACTTCTACAACGACCTCGGCCGTGCCACCAACGACACGGAGCGGTTCCGCGCGATCGGTCGCGTGGTCCGCAACCTGCACATCGTGCACCCGTTCGAGGACGCCAACGGGCGCCTGAACATCCACCTGCTGCTGCCGAGGCTGCTGCTGGAGGCCGGGTTCCAGCCGATCCTGTTCCGCGACCTGGTCCCGCTGTTCGACGGCAGCCGCACGCTCGACCAGGTCGCCGACGCCATGGCCCGCGGGCAGGGCGTGGACCTGACCGAGCCGTTCCGGTCCACCGCGCCGGAGTACTCGTCCAGCGAGTCCGAGGCCGCCGCCTCCGACCACGCCGACAACGGTTCGAACCACACCGACAACGGTTCGGACCGCTCCGACGGCGGTTCCGATCACGGCGACGGGTTCTCCGACGGTGCCTTCTCCGACCATGCCTTCTCCGACGACGGCCGCCACTCGCCCGCGACCGCCGAGGAGTTCCCGAACCCGCCCGCCGCGCCCTCGGGCAAGGGCCGGCACCAGCAGGTGTCGGACCTCCCGGCCGTGGCGACCACCCACGACCAGCCCTCCCGGCAGGAGGCGCGGGACGCCAAGTACGACGAGGACTTCTGGGACGAACAGCCGGTGCCCGTCCCGTCCCGGGCGGGCGATGACGAGGCCACGCCGGTCAAGGGCTGGTCGCTGGAGCAGGCGGGCGACTGGTTCACCAACACGATGGCCAGGTACTTCGCGGGCCGGCCGGGCGGCGCCGGGGCGGTGCCGTTCCTGTCCGGCGGCGCGGCGCTGGGTTACCAGGGCGGGGTGCGGCCGCCGAAGGACCTCGACTTCCGGATCACCGCGAGCGAGGCGGGCTTCAAGGACTTCAGCGAGCCAGGCGGCAAGGACTTCCTGAAGTTCCTGAACCAGTCGGCGAAGCAGGGCCTCCAGAACGACTACCGGGCGAAGCTGGGTGCCGGGGAGGTGCCGCGCGGCGCGTCCATCGGAGAGTTCGCGCCGCTGCGCAGGTCCGGCGCCGGCTCCACCTCGATGGGTTCGCTGAACATCCTGGGCCAGGAGATCAGCCTGACGGTCGTGCCCAACGACCGGCCGAACACGACGCGCCTCGGTGGTGACGGTCCCGGCAAGGACATCCACGTCCTCACCCCGGACGAGCTGGCCGCCGACAAGCTCCGCACGATGATCTCCCGCACCAAGACCGACCAGGACAGCGTGAAGAAGGTCGCGCAGGACGTGTTCGACGTCCTCGACGCGTTCGACGTCGCCGACCGGCAGGCGGGCCGTTCCGGCGACACCACCGCCACGCAGGTGAAGGCCGGGCTCGCGGCGCGCGCGGGGGAGTACAGCGAGACCAACATCCTCGGGTCGAAGCTGCAGCACTGGACCGGCGAGGACCTGCACGACCTGATGACCGGCCACGCCGTCCTGACCGCGCAGGCGCACCTGAAGAACGGCGAGCGGCGCCGCGCGCTGGAGAAGCTGCTGGACGACGTCAAGGAGTGGGGCGGCCAGGAGCACGCCGACCGGATGTGGGACCGGCTGGAGAAGTTCGCCTCGATGCCGGTCCGCGACGAGGTCAAGACCGCGCTGCGGCCCCTCATGGCGGACTGGGACGACCGGGCGCAGTACGGCCCCGGCCCGGAGGCCCGCGGCAGCGGACGGCCGGAGGTCCGGTGGGGCGCGGCACCCGGCGACGAGCCCGTCACCGGTGCCGAGACGGTGTTCCCCGCGCCGCCGGTGGGCGACCTGCTGAAGATCCACGGCGACGACATCGCCGGAAACGTGCGCGACAAGCTCGTCGAGAAGGACCCGAAGCTCGCGAAGAAGCCGCACTCGACCGCCCACGCCCCGCAGATCATGCGCGTGCCCGCGCTCTCGGGCGGGTTCCTGCCGCTGCTCGACCACCGAGAGAACGTCCAGACGCTGGAGGCGTTCGGCCAGACCAAGAGCGAGTTCGCGAAGGGCTACCAGCAGCTGAAGGACGCGGGCCTGGTGGCGCCGGGCCCCGAGGGTCTGCGGCTGCGGAAGGCGGGTTGGGATCTCGTTCCGACGGGTGGTCCGCAGCGGGTGGTGGACCTGGAGGGCAACCCGGTCGATCCGCCGTCGTCGTCGGAGGGCAGTCCGGCGCGGTCGCCGGAACGCTCGCCGGTGCGGTCGGGTTCGCCGGCGCAGCGGCCGCGGTCGGTCAGCCCGCTGCGGGCGTCGACACCGGAGAACCTGGCCGAGATCGAGCTGACGGGCAGGCAGGCCGCCGAGGTCCTGGCCCAGGAGTCCGACGCGGTGGCGCGCGGACTGCGCAACCGTGCGATGGGTGCCCTGTACAAGGCGGGCTGGCAGGCGCCGAACCCGCCGGAGATGTACGCGCGGGCCGTGGACATCGTCGCCCAGTCCATGTTGGAGGGCGACGGTCCGGCGATGGTCCGCGAGATCGCGGAGACCGTGGCCGCGCACCGCGGCAAGGCGAGCAGCGGCGGGCTGGCGGGCGACGGGATCCGGCTGGCCGAGGACGGCTCACTGGCCCGGCAGGACGGCACGCCCACCGGCACGCTGCCGCAGGGTGTGGCGCTGCCGGCGCCGCTCAGGGCGCGGTGGGAGCAGGCCCGGCAGGTCACCGGGTCGAGCAAGCTGCCGCCGGACATGGCGGGCTGGATCTCCACGCGCGCCAACCAGATCCTCGCGAACCGCCACGTCACCCAGGCCATCACGTCGACCGTCTCCTCGGCACAGCGCGACCTGATCGCCCGCGACCAGGCGCTCAACACCATCGTCAGCGCCCAGCTGCTCAAGGACCACGCCGCCGGGCTGAGCTCGCGGCAGGCGGAGCGCAACGCGCTCGGCGTGGTCAACGACCTGGCCGGACAGCTGCGGGACCAGGGCAGCGAGTTCCCGAACCCGCCTTCCGCGCCGCGGCC
>NZ_JBJMIE010000571.1:0-16633 GCF_045807065.1 Actinophytocola sp.
CGACCTCATGCGCATGCTCGCGAACGTCTGACGAGAAGAGGAACCATGTTCGAGCTGGTCTTCGACGAGAAGGGCGGGTTGCGCTCGGCGCACACGTTCGCCGACGACGTGCGGGCCGCCGCGGTGACGGATCTCTTCGTGTTCAGCCACGGCTGGAACACGTCCGAGGACGACGCCAGGAAGACCTACGACCAGTTCTTCCCGCTGGTCGCCGCCGCGGCCGAGGGCGTGGCCGGGCTCGGGAAGGTGGGCTTCGCCAGTGTGTTCTGGCCGTCGCTGTGGTTCCCGGACAGCCCGGCGACCGCAGCGGCCACATCGGTCGCCGCCGGCTCGGCGCACGCGGCGGGTGCCGCCACACAGGACCGCTCCGGCACGGACGCCCTGAGCGGCACGGAGATCGCCGAGTCGCTGGCGCTCGGCTTCGCCGACCCGGCACAGCGCAGGACGGTGGCGGCCCGGGGGCGGCTCATCGACGAGACGGCCCACGCCGCGAGCGCCGGCGCGTCCGACGAGGCGATCGCCCAGCGGTTGCTGGAGTTCCACGCGACGCTGCGGTCGCTCGCACCCCCGGTGCCCGACTTCGAGGACGCCGGCGAGCGGGCGCTGCTGGCGAGCACCGAACCGGTGCGGGACTACCAGACGCTCGCGGAGGTCTTCGGCAGCACGCCGGCGGCCGGCGCGCAGCAGGGCCTCGGTGACTGGTTCGGCAACGCGGTGAACGGCGCCAAGGACGCCCTGCGGGTGTTCTCCTACACCACGATGAAGGCCAGGGCCGGCACGATCGGCAGGACCGGCCTCGGCCCGCAGCTCGCGAAGCTGCGCGGGGTGCGGGTGCACCTGATCGGCCACAGCTTCGGCGCCCGGCTGGTGTCGTTCGCGCTGGCCGGCGTCGGGCCGGCGGCGACGAGCCCGGTCGCGTCGCTGCTGCTGCTCCAGGGCGCGTTCTCGCACTGGTCGTTCGCGCACGCCAAGGACAACCCGTTCGGCGCCGACGGCACTCTGCACGGGGTGGTCGACCGCGTGCGCGGTCCGCTGGTGGCGACGTTCAGCGTGCACGACTTCGCGGTGTGCCGGTGGTACCCGAAGGCGTCGTGCCTCGCCAGGCAGGACGAGTCGGCCACCGTCGGCGACCGGTGGGGCGGCATGGGTTCCGACGGGTTCCAGGCGGTGGCCCCCGTGGTGGACAAGGGCCTGCGCGTGGAGGGCGGCACCGGCTTCGGCTTCCGCTCGGGCACCTTCTACCGGGTCAACGCGAACAACGTGATCAGCAACGAGAAGCTGCAGGGCTTCGCGGGCGCGCACAACGACTTCCAGAAGCCGGCGGTGGCGCAGCTCGCGGTCGCGGCGGCCGCCCACTCCTGAGCACCCTTGAGGAAAGCGCTTTCCAAGGGTAGCGTCGGCTGGCGTGCGATCGCTTCACCGATGATGCGAGGTCTGCGCCATGAAGATTGCCCTGTTGGTGGCCGCGGCACTGGCACTGCCCGGCACGGCCCACGCGGCCCAGACCGCGCCAGGCACCGCCAGCCGCCCCGTCCTGTCCGCCGCGGAGGCCGCGCCCTTCACGCCGGCCAACTACTTCCGCTGGTCCGGAACCTACGCGGCGCCAACGGAAGCGCCGTGGCACCCGAGACCGGTCACCACCCGTCGCCGGCCGGACTTCGTGGTCGGCTCGGGGGGCAGGTACACCACGGTGCAGCAGGCGGTCAACGCCGCGTTCGCCGACGGGCACGCACGCCACCGCCGGTACATCGAGATCCGGCCCGGCACCTACACCGGCACGGTGTTCATCCCCGCCGGCTCGCCGCCGCTGACGCTGTACGGCGCCGGCCGCCCGGAGGACGTGCGCCTCGAGTACACCCTCGACGCGACGGCGACCCCGGCCGCGTGGGCGGCCCAGGTCAACCCGTCCGGGCAGTACGCCGAGGGCGACCCCGCGTGGGCGATGTTCCAGTCCTGCGCCGGTAGGACCACGCCGACCGTCGGCCTGTGCGCCACGGTCGTCTGGGCGCAGTCCCCCGACCTGCAACTGCGTGGCATGACCATCACGAACACCCTGCTGGACACCGTGGACCGCGGCACGCACCAGGCGCTGGCCCTGCGCACGGACGCCGACCGCACGCAGCTGGAACGCATGCGCCTGGTCAGCCGCCAGGACACGTTCCTGGCCAACGCCGACGACCCGGACCGGATCGCCCGCGTCTCGGTGCGCGACACGTACGTCGAGGGCGACACGGACTTCGTCTTCGGCCGCGCGGCGGCGGTGTTCGAACGCAGCCGGTTCCACCTGGTGTCGACGAGAAAACCCAGCGGCGGCGTGATCTTCGCGCCGAACACGGCCCCGGCCTTCCCCTACGGCTTCCTGGTCCGCCACTGTCTCCTGACGACCGACGCCGCCTACCAGGCCGCGCCGACCGGTCACTTCGGCCGGTCCTGGGACCAGGGCGCGAGCACGACCGGCTACCTCCCGGGCACGACCCCGAACGGCCAGCTCGTGATCCGCGACAGCTACCTGGGCCCGGGTTTCGACACCGCGAAGCCGTGGTCGCCGGCCGCGACCACGTCACGACCGTTCACCGCCCGCACCGACGCCGACCGCGACCTGAACGACCCGAACCACAACCGCCTGTGGGAGTACCGCAACCACGGCGAGAGCGCGCGCACGCCATGACCAGGTAAACGTTTGGTATAGACCATTGGTTGGTCTGGACCATACACTCGGATGACGACAACGTTCCCTCACCCTGCAAGGGAGTCGTCATCATGTTCGCGCGCAAGAATCTTCTCCTGGTGGCCGCGCTGGCCTTCTCGGCCGCCGTGGGCACCACCCCCGCCGCACAGGCGGTGCCGGAACCCACCACGTGGCAACGGATGCTCGCCCAGCAACCCCTGATCCACGCCGCCGACGTCATCCAGGCCGAGGTGCTCCGCGGCGCCGACACCGGGTTCGCCGGCATCGTCCTGGAGGACGACCACGTCGCCCTGTGGTGGAAGGGCGCGGTCCCCGCCGGGATCACCGCCGCCATCGCGAAGGCCGAGACCCACGCGCCGGTGGAGATCGAGCGGGCCAGGTACTCCAACGCCGAACTGCGGGCCGCGGCCGCGGTGATCGACGCGCGCCGGGACGAGAAGTCGCCCGTCCACGCGGTCAAGGTCCCCGCCGACGGGAGCGGCCTCGTGCTCGGCACGACCTCGGCGGAGGCCGCCCGCCAGTTCGCCGGCCTGGTCGACGTGCCGGTGCGGACCGTCGTCGAGGCGCCCCTGCGGCCGGTGTCCCGCCAGAACGACAGCCCGCCGTGGAAGGGCGGCGCGACGATCGTGCTGGGCGGCACCGCGGCGTGCACGTCCGGCTTCTCCGTCCGCACCGGTGACAACGCGCGGTACCTGCTCACCGCGGGGCACTGCGGCAGCCCCGGCGCACGGGTGACCGACCCGACCGGTGAGTTCATCGGCAACGTTGGCGCGAAGCAGACCGATCACGACATCCTGCTGATCCCGACCGGGAACGTGGTCAACCAGCAGTACCTCGGCAACGGTGACAGCAACACCACCACGCCGGTGCAGGGCTGGGGTGACGTCTACACCAACGAGATCCTGTGCCAGTCCGGCGTGACGAGCGCCCGCGAGACCGGCGGCCCGGTCTGCGACATCAAGGTGCTGTTCTTCTACGCCGACCGCGAGGACCTCGTCGAGGGCGAACAGCAGAACGGCCAGCCGGCGGCCCGCCCGGGCGACAGTGGCGGCCCGGTCTACGGCCCGTCGTCGGCCGGCGGCGTGATCGCGAAGGGCACGGTCACGCGGGTGGCCGGCGCGCGGATCGGCTTCCAGGACTTCCGCACCGCGAACCGCGACTTCGGCGTGTACATTCCACTGTGACCGACAGTCCACAATGGACTGTTAGTCGTCGTCCAGCTCGACCGGGGCGAGACGGGACTCCGGGGTGTCGGTCGGGTCGATGACCGCGAACGGCGCGCCGCCGAGGTCCGTGAGCACCGCGGCCCGGCCGAGCGGGCTGTCGTAGGGTTCCACGGCGATGCCACCGCCGAGTTGCAGCGCACGCACGGCGGTGGCGTCGGTGCCCTCCCCGGGATCGGCGACGAAGTAGATCAGCCAGTGCGCCGGGGTGGTCGCCGGGTACTCGGACCCCATGACGTACCGGTACAGCACCGGCAGCCCGGCCAGCCGCCATTCGGCATAGTCGATGTCCGCCGCGTTGCCCAGCTGTTCGATCTGGTAGCCGAACATGCGGCAGTAGAACTCGTCGGCCGCCGGGCCGTCGTGGGTGTTGAGGTCGGCGCTCGCGAACGTGCCGACGGCACCGGTCGTGAACACCCAACCCGCCGGCGGGCATCGCAGGACGACCGGACCGCCGAGCGGATCGCGGGCGTACACGATGCTGTCGTACCGCGGCAGGTCGAGCGGGCCGAGGACGACGGTGCCGCCGACCGCGACGGTCTTCTCCGCGGCCGCGGCCGTGTCGGGCACCGCGAAGTGCGGCATCCAGCCGGACGGTTGGTCCGTCTGGAAGATGCCGGCGACCGCGAACCCGTCCCGCTGCCCGACGAGATAACGGCCGGTCATGACCGTCGAGTCCGCGGTGGCGGTGTACTCCCAGCCGAACAGTCCGGCGTAGAAGGTCGACGCGCGCTGGTCGTCGCCGGTCGACAGCTCCACCCAACACGGCGCACCAGCGGGTAGAACCGCCGCCACCGCACCACTTTCCACAACCATGGGCCAGCCTCCTCGATGAACACTAACCCGCTGGCGACCTTTCATGGTGATACGCGGGCGGTTGGTGCCCCGACGTCCGGACGTTGACGAACGGCCCGCCATGGCTCACGATGAGCTGGCGCTTACCTACTCACGGGTAGCTACCGTCGATGATGCCGGGAGAAAGCCAATGTCACGCCGCCTGCTCACGTCCGCCGTCGCGATCGCCGCGCTGTGCCTGGGCACCGCGACCGCCGCCCACGCGGACGAGCCGCTGAACTACGTCGCGCTCGGCGACTCCTACAGCGCCGCGTCCGGGGTGCAGCCGTCCGATCCCACCGCGCCGCTGCTGTGCCTGCGTTCCACCCGCAACTACCCGCACGTGCTCGCGGCCGCGACCGGCGCGAGCCTGGTCGACGTCACCTGCGGCGCCGCCGAGACCAAACACTTCACGACCTCCCAGTACCCCGGCGTCCCACCGCAGGTCGCCGCGCTGCACCCGGACACCGACCTCGTCACGATGACCATCGGCGGCAACGACAGCGGCGTGTTCATCAGCGCCATCCTCGCCTGCGGCAGCGCGGGGATCCTGACACTCGGGCAGGGCAGCCCGTGCAAGGACCTCTACGGCTCCAGCTTCGAGGACACGATCCGGACGAAGACCTACCCGGCGCTCGTGTCCGCGCTGCGCGCGGTCCGCGCCAAGGCGCCGGGGGCGGACGTGGCCATCCTCGGCTACCCGTGGATCCTGCCGCCGGCCGGCGGCTGCTTCACCAAGATGCCCATCGCCAGCGGTGACGTGCCGTACCTGCGTTCGCTGCAGACCACCCTCAACGACGCGGTGAGCCGCGCGGCGAGCGCGACCGGCGCGACGTACGTGGACTTCGGCGTGGCGTCCGAGGGCCACGACGCGTGCCAGGCGACCGGCACGCGCTGGATCGAGCCCGTGCTGCAGGGCACCAACCCGGTCGTCGTGCACCCGAACGCCCTCGGCGAGGCGAACATGGCCGCGCGGACGGCGGCCGTCCTCGGGCTGGCCTGACCAGCTCCCACCCCGCGGGTGGCAGGCCACACCGGCGAGCCACCCGCGGGGTGCGGCGCCCCGGAAGGCGCTGACCGATCACCCACGGTTCCCAACCGTAAACGGGCAAGTTACACTCGAACGACTGGGAGCGCTCCCAAATACTCTCTTTCAGTGTCGAAGGAGGAATGGTGAGGAAGCGAAAGTTTCTGTTGTTCGGGGTCACCGTGGTCGTGGGCCTGGTCATGGGGCTCGTGAGCGCGGGGCCGGCCAGCGCGCACGGCGCCACGATGATGCCCGGTTCGCGGACCTACCTGTGTTACAAGCACAGCCGCTCGAGCACCGGGGAGATCAAGCCGACGAACCCCGGGTGCGTGGCCGCGTTCAACAAGGCCGGCGCGACGCCGTTCTACAACTGGTTCGCGGTGCTGCGGTCCGACGGCGCCGGGCGCACGAACGGCTTCATCCCGGACGGGAAACTGTGCAGCGGCAACGCGACGGTCTACGACTTCAGCGGGTTCGACACCGCCAGCGCGGACTGGCCGGTGACGCACCTGACCGCCGGCGGCAGTATCCAGGTCCGCTACAACATGTGGGCCGCCCACCCGGGCCGGTTCGACCTGTACGTCACCAACAGCACCTACAACCCGACCCAGCCGCTGAAGTGGAGCAACATCTCCACCACCCCGTTCAGCAGCGTGGTGAACCCCCCGTCGACCGGCTCGGTCGGCAGCGAGGACGGGTACTACTACTGGAACGCGACGCTGCCCTCCGGCCTGTCCGGCAGGCACATCATCTACTCGGTCTGGACCCGCTCGGACAGCACCGAGACGTTCTACGGCTGCTCGGACGTCGTCTTCGACGGCGGCAACGGGAACGTCACGTACTAGCACGGCCGTGAAGGGCCCCTTCGGGAGTAGGGGTCCTTCACCGCATCCGGGGCCACGACGAGCCGCACGAGGTCGATCATGTCCACCCGCGGCAGGTGTCGTCGTGCTTGCCGGCGCGCAGGCCGAACGCCGCCGTGGTCGACGAAGTCCTACGGGCCGGGAGCCGCGCCGCCGACTCGGAGCACGTCGAGACCGTCGGTGCGGTGTCGCGGCCCGTGCGGCCGCCGCGCCAAGACCGGTGCCGGGAGGCGTACTTTCGGCCGATCAATCGCGATGGTCCAGCCCGTACCATGGGTCGGTGTTCGACCTCCTTCGCTCCGTCTGGCGGGAACCGCGGCCGCCTGCCGCGGCGCCGCGCGTGTGGCGGGACTGGGTGCTCGTGGCCGTCCTGGTGCCGGTCGCCGTGGTCGAGGGAGTGCTCACGCGGGACCTCCCCTGGCGGGTGCTGTCCGTGGTCGTGGCCGCCGGCCTCGTCCCGACGCTGCTGTGGCGGCGGTCGCGGCCGCTGCTCATGGTCGCCGTCGCGTTCGGCGTCTGCCAGCTGTCCGCGCTCGTGGTGGACGCGGAGTTCCCGTCGCAGAACGTCCTCGTCTACCTCGCGTTGCTGCCGTACGCGTTGTTCCGCTGGGGATCCGGGCGCGAGGCGGTGCTCGGCGCGGCCATCATGCTCGGCAAGGTCGGCCTCTCGGGCGCGCTCGGCTACCTGCACCCCAGCGACGTGCTGGGCGGCCTCGTCATCCTGTGCGCGGCGATGGCGCTGGGTGCCGCGTTCCGGTACCGGTCCAGGGCCCGGGCCCGCGAGCTGGACCAGGTGAAGCTGCTGGAGCGGGAACGGCTCGCCCGCGACCTGCACGACACGGTCGCGCACCACGTGTCGGCCATGGCGATCCGCGCCCAGGCCGGCATCGCGACGGCCGCCGCCGACCCCGACGCCGCGCTCGACGCGTTGAAGGTGATCGACGCCGAGGCGGCCCGCACGCTGGACGAGATGCGCGGCATGGTCCGCATCCTGCGCACCGAGGAGCCGGCCCAGCTCTCCCCCGGCCCGCGCGTCGCCGACGTCGAGCGGCTCGCGTCACAGGGCCCGCCCTCGGTGGACGTGCAGGTCGTCGGGGACACCGACACGCTGCCATCGCCGGTCGGGGCCGCCGTCTTCCGGCTCGCGCAGGAGGCCGTCACGAACGCCCGGCGGCACGCGAGGCACGCCACCCGCATCGAGGTCCGCGTCATCGTCGACGACGAGCACGTGCGCGTCCGGGTGAGCGACGACGGCAATCCCCGCCCGGCCGGATCGCACGGCTACGGGTTGGTCGGCATGACCGAGCGTGCCGGCCTCCTCGGCGGCACGTGCGAGGCGGGTCCCGACCCCGGCCGCGGCTGGACGGTGTCGGCGGTGTTGCCGAAGTGAGGGTGCTCGTCGCCGACGACCAGGAGATCGTCCGCACCGGCCTTGCCATGATCCTCGACGCCCAGCCCGACATCGAGGTCTGCGGCACCGCCGCGGACGGGCGGGAGGCCGTCGACCTCGCGCGCCGGCTGCGGCCGGACGTGTGCCTGTTCGACATCCGGATGCCCGAGCTGGACGGCATCGAGGCCACCCGCCGGCTCGCCGGCCCGACCGTCGAGGACCCGATGGCGGTCGTCGTCATCACCACGTTCGACCTCGACGAGTACGTCTACGCCGCGTTGCGTGCCGGCGCCCGGGGTTTCCTGCTCAAGAACGCCGGCATCGAGATGCTGTCGCAGGCCGTCCACGCGGCCGCGAACGGCGACGCGCTCATCGCCCCGAGCGTCACGGCCCGGCTGCTGGCGACCTTCGCGGCCACCGACCCGTCGACGCGGCCGGCGCAGCCGATCGACCCGCTGACCGAGCGGGAGGAGGAGATCCTCGCCGCCGTGGCCCGCGGGCGGACGAACAACGAGATCGCGACCGAGCTGTACATCACGCTGAGCACGGTCAAGTCGCACGTGACGAGCCTGATGACCAAGCTCGGCGCGCGGAACCGGGTCGAGATCGCGATGTGGGCGTACGAGACGAAGCGCGTCCGGCGGGGCAGGTAGCCGAAAGTACGACGCGCCGCCCGGACCTCCGGACAGTACGACAGCGGCCCAACTTCCGATGAGCCCGACCCCGTACGGCCGGCACGATTTCGCCATGACGACACGAACCCCACCCGCCACGGCCACCAGGTCGCGGTGGTGGGTACCGGCGGGGCTGCTCGCCCTCGGCTTCGTCCCGGTGCTGGCCGGCACCTTCCGCGTCGGCCAGCTGGCGTCCGGCGGACGGGTCACCGCGGAGAACGCCCGGTTCTTCGCCTCGCCCGTGCCGGTGGTGCTGCACATCGTGGGCGCCACGGTGTTCCTCGTGCTGGGCGCGTTCCAGTTCGTGCCGAGCCTGCGCCGCCATGCCTGGCACCGGCGCGCCGGGCGGCTCGTCCTCCCCGGTGGACTGGTCGCGGCGCTGGCGGCGCTGTGGATGACCGTCTTCTACCCCCACCCACCAGGCGACGGCGACCTGCTCACGGCGTTCCGGCTCGTGTTCGGCGCGGTCATGCTCGTCGCGCTGGTCCTCGGCCTCCGGGCGATCCGGGACCGGGACGTGGCCGCGCACCGCGCCTGGGTGACTCGCGCGTACGCCATCGGTGTCGCCGCGGGCACGCAGGCAGTGTTCGTCGGGCTGTGGGAGGGGCTGGTCGGTCCGGAGGGCGTGACCGGCAGGGCGCTGCTGCTCGGCGCCGCCTGGGTGTTCAACCTCGTGGTGGCGGAACGAACCATTCGAAAGGGGAGACGATGAAGGCGATCGTGCAGGACAGGTACGGCGCACCCGAGGTGCTGGAGTTCACGACCGTGGACAGCCCGGTGGCCGGCGACGACGAGGTGCTCGTCCAGGTGTGCGCCTCCTCGGTCAACGCCTACGACTGGCACTTCATGCGTGGCGACCCGTACCTCTTCCGGCTGGTGTCCAAGGAGGCCGGGCTCCGCGCTCCCAAGGGGAGGATCCGGGGCCGCGACGTCGCCGGCCGGGTCGTCGCCACGGGGAGGAACGTCACCGGTTTCAGCCCCGGGGACGAGGTGTTCGGCGACCTCCACCACCGCAGCGGCGCCTTCGCCGAGTACGCCGCCGTGCCGGCGAACCAGCTGGCGCACAAGCCGGCCGCGCTGACCTTCGAGCAGGCGGCGGCGGTGCCCCTGGCCGGCAACACGGCGCTGATCGCACTGCGGGACGTGGCTGGAGTCCGGGCGGGACAACGGGTTCTGCTCAACGGCGCGTCCGGCGGCGTCGGCACGTTCGCCGTGCAGCTCGCCAAGGCGTACGGCGCCGAGGTGACCGCGGTGTGCAGCACGCGGAACGCCGACCTCGTCACGGAGCTGGGCGCGGACCACGTCATCGACTACACCCGCGAGGACTTCACCCGCTCCGGGCAGCGCTACGACGTGGTGCTCGACCTGGTCGCCAACCGCTCGCTGCGCGACCTGCGACGGTCGCTGACGCCGGAGGGCCTGCTCCTGCTGTCCGGCGGCGGGACGTCCCGGGGCGGCAGCTTCTTCGGCCCGATGGCCCTGATCATCAGGGCACAGCTGGTGGCCCGGTTCACGCGGCAGCGCATGGTCCTGGTGAGCGAGGTGCCGAGCCGCGAGAACCTGGTGACGCTGGCCGAACTCGTCACCACCGGCAGGATCACCCCGGTGATCGACCGGACCTACCCCCTGCCCGAGACCGCGGCGGCCATCCGCTACGTCGAGGTGGACCACGCCCGCGCGAAGGTCGTCATCACGGTGTGAGTCCACCTGGTGAGACCAGTTGCCGGCACCCGTCGCCGGAGGTCATGATCGAGCCATGACCTCCGTCGGCCGCCTGCACGTCACGTATCGACTGCACGCGAGCGCGATCTGTCCACTGCCCTGACAGGCGCCGGCCTCCGGCGCCGATGGCGAAGTGGCCGAGAGGACAGGCAGAGGTCTGCAAAACCTCGTACACGGGTTCGAATCCCGTCTTCGCCTCGCTCGTGGGCGAGCCCTGCTCGCGGAAAGCGCTCGCCTCGCTCGCTCGGGGTGTTTTCTGGGGGTGCGACCCCCAGACCCCGCCCGGCGGGCTCACCGCCCCCGGACCCCCGCGCCGTGGCCCGAAACCAGCCACTGTGTTCAGCGGCGGAAAGCGCTCGCCCCCGCTCGCTCGGGGTGTTTCTGGGGGCAACCCCCAGACCCCACCTGGCCGGCTCACCGCCTCCGGACCCCGCGCCGTGACCCGAAACCAGCCATCGTCCAGCCCGCGGAAAGCACTCGCCCCGCTCACTCCGCGTGCTCTCCGGGGGGCAACCTCCAGACCCCGCCCGGCGGGCTCACCGCCCCCGGACTCCCGCGCCTTGGCCCGAACCCAGCCAACTGTGTTCAGCGGCGGAAAGCGCTCGCCCCGTCCGGCAGACTCACCATCCCCCGGACCCCGCCATGGCTCGAAACCAGCCATTGTCCAGCGGGCGAAAAGCACTCGCCCCGCTCACTCCGTGTGCTCTCCGGGAGTGCAACCCCCCAGGCCCCGCCCGGCGGGCTCACCACCCCCGGACCCCCGCGCCGTGGTCCGAGGGCGGCCATCGTTCACTGGTACGTGACCTTGAACGTCCATGCGTACTTACCCGCCGCGCTGGCCGCGGTCGGTACGTCGATGACCAGCTTGCCGTTCTGCTGCGTCCACCGGAGCGGCTTGCCGTAGCCGAGCATCGTCACCCGGTCGCCGGGGCGGATCGGGACCGGGGCGTCGACCACCACCTGGGCGCCGGGCTCCTGCAGGGAGGTGATGTAGAACGCCTCGTTCTGTTTCACCGTGAAGCGGAGGGGGCCCTGGGCGGCCATGCGGGACCAGTAGGTCGTGCCGTAGATCGACTCGCCGTTGGTGGTCAGCCAGTCGCCGGTCTCGCGGAGCCGGGTCTGCATGATGTCCGGGATGGAGCCGTCGGCGCGGGGGCCGATGTCCAGCAGGAAGTTGCCGTTCTTGCTGGTGACGTCCACCAGCGTGTCCACGACCTCGTCGGCCGTCATGTACAGGGAGTCCGGGGTGGCCTGGTTGTAGCCGTACGAGCGCGGGTCCAGGCCGCGGCTCGCCTCCCACTTCTGGACCACGGTGTCCGGGTAGGTCGTGTACTCCGGGGTCGTGAAGTCGTGGGTCGGGATGCCGCAGCGGTCGTCCACCGTCACGTCCTTGGGGGTCGCGCGGTTCTTGGCGCGGTTGAAGTACTCCGCCAGCACCGACCGGCTCTCGTTGGCGCCGCCGATGTCGCACCAGATCACGTCCGGGTCGTACTGGCGCACGATCTCCCGCATCTGGGGTGCCTGGTAGTCGTGCACGAAGTTCCGGCCGGACTGGTAGCCCGTGTACGGCTCGGCGGCACCGGTGTACGGGTTGGTCGGGCCGTGGCCCGTCCACGGGGCGTCCGGGTTGTACCACTCCGGCAGCGAGAAGTAGAGGCCGTTGTGCAGCTCCGGCGTGTACCGGCGCGACGCGGCGAACAGCTCGCCGACCAGGTCCCGGTGCGGACCGAGGTCGACCGAGTCGCGGCCGGAGACCGCCGAGTCGAACAGGGCGAAACCCTCGTGGTGCTTGGACGTCAGCACGTAGTATTTCGCGCCCGCCGCCTGGAACAGCCGGACCCACGCCGCCGGGTCGAAGTGCGCCGCGGTGAACATCGGGATGAAGTCGTCGTACGCGAAGTCCTCGCCGTAGGTCTGGGCGTGGTATGCGTGGACCGCGTTGTTCGGGTCCTCCATCCACCGCCAGTACCACTCCGCGTACTGCTCCCCCGGCGGCGACCACGCCGGCACCGAGTACAGGCCCCAGTGGACGAAGATGCCGAACTTCGCGTCGTCGAACCAGTACGGCGACTCGTGGCCGCCGAGCGAGGCGTCGGTCGCCTGGTAGTCCGCGACGCCGAGCGTGAACCGGACGGGCTGCTCGGCACGCAGGCGCTTCCCCTGTGCCACAACCTTTCCGTCGACGACGGTGTTCACCGGCGCGCCCGCGCGGGCGATCCCGATCCGCACCCGGACCTCCTCGCCGGGGCCGAGCCTGCGCACCGCGGCCGGGCGGACCGTGCGCGCGCCGAACACGTCCGCGGACACCGAGACGCCGTCCTGCGGGGTGATCCACTCGTCGCCGAGGTTCACCACGGTCGCCTCCACCGCCTGGCTGTCCCCGAGCAGCTTCGTCGTGGACCGCGCGCCGCGCACGACGAGCGCCTTGCCGGTGGCGGCCGGCTGCACGGTCAGCGCGAACACGTGCAGGCTGGACAGGTCGGGCCGGGCGGGGTTCGTGGTCGGCAGGGTGATCCCCACCGCGTCGCGGGTCGCATCGAACCAGATCCGCGCGACCGAGATGGACACCGGGTGCTGGTCGGTGCCGCCGCCCGGGGTGTAGCGGAACGGCGCCTGGACCGGGCCGGAACCGGCGTACCAGTCCGCGCCGCCGAGGGTCGCGGCGGTCGTCGTGCCGTCGGCGTAGTGGACGGTCGCCTGGCCCGAGGCCATGCCGTAGCTGCTCGCGACCAGGAAGTACGCGCTGTGGTACCGGCCGCGCGGGAGGTCGACGCGCTGTCCCATGGCGACGGCGTTGTTCACCGCACCCGCCGCGGCCGACGGGAACGCGTACGGCACGCCGTCCACGGTGATCTGCCCGGCGGGCAGGGCCTCGGCGGGGAACGTGTAGCCGGAGCCGTCGAAGTCGCCGTCCCGGGCGGACGCGGAGTCGATGCCGTCGTTGTCGAAGTACGCCTCGATAGGTACGACGACCGGTTCGGGCACCGCGGCCGCGGCAACGGGCTCCGCGGCAGCGGTCGCGGTCGTGACTCCCGCCAGGACAACGGTGATGGCCAGCAGGGACAGCAACTGGCTCGGTCGCGATCGCATACACACTCCAGCGGGCGCAGGCGTCAATCATCCGATGACTTGATGCTGCTGGAGTGCACCGCTTTCGTCAAGCGACGAGCAGGTAGCTCATCCCCACCGCCATGAAGACCTGGCACGACGCCGCCAGCCGCGGGGCCGTGAGCACGGCGGGCAGGCGGGTGTCCCCGGCCGGCACGGGGCGCACGAGCCGCGGGGAGAGCAACGTGGCATGCACCAGGAAGTAGCCGGCGAACAGCCAGGCGACCAGCGGCAACGCGAACTGGACGTCGGACATGGCCGGCACCCACGGCGCGGCCATGCGGGCGTGTCCCCCGCCGCTCGGCATCGCCGTCAGCATGTACAGCATCGCGAGCCCGGCGACGGCGTGGTGCAGGTCCCCCGCGTGCCAGCCGATCGGCTCGGCCGCGGCGCGGTTCCGCCGCTGCCGGAACCAGGAGCCGGCGAACCAGGACGTGGTGACGAGGAAGACGGTCTGCCAGCCGGCCACCGGCACCGGGCCGCCGACGGGCGAGCACATGACGGCCATGCCGGCGCTCATCATCCCGTGGCCGACGTCGGTCGCGCGGTGGCAGCCGCGGTACAGGGCCGCCACGTGCCTGGCCCTGGCCAGGCGGGTGACGCAGTACGCCGCCACGGCGAGGAAGAGTGCGGTCAGGGCCCAGCGGAGCCAGTCGGGACCGGCCATGCGATTCCCCTTCTCCTGACATGAAGAGTTCGAGAAAAGCGTCACCTGGGCCGGCACGTTGGTGATGATTTCGATCCTGGCCAGGCACGATGGCGGTGTCAACCCGCCGTGTCGGTGAGACAACGACACTCACATGGCCCAGCCGGCCGGCGCACCGGCGTATGCCGCCGCACCCGCGTGGGTAACCCGAAGGCCAGGTCCCGGGAATTCCCGGGAACCAGGGGATGATCAGTTCCGACTAGTTCCATGAGTGATTCCCGAGGCCCTCATGAAGAAATCACACCGGAGAGGTGACGAGATGCGAAGACTACGCCTGCGCTGCGCGGACTGCGGTGAGGTCACTCTCCCGGCGAGCGAGGTCTCCGTCTCCGGCACGGCCGAACCCGGCCGGGTGAACTGCTCGTTCCGCTGCCCCGTGTGCGGTGGTGCCTGCGAGCAGGGATGTGACGTGGCGACGGGCAGGTTGTTGCTGCTCGGCGGCGCACGGGCGAAACCGGCCGCCGCGCCGGCGCCGCCGCCACTGGGCCTGGCGGACCTGGTCCTGCTGCGTGAGTTGTTGAACCGGCCGGATTTCGTCGAGATCATGGGCAGGGCCTGAACCGAGCGGTCGGTTCCCAATCACCGAATGCTCCAGCGCGCGCGGAAAGAATGCGGCGACAGGCGCGTCGAACGTCACCGGTTCGGGTCGGGTGACCAGTCCCGCAACGCGGACAGCACCAGCGTGCGGCGGTCGTGCACGGACAGGACGTTCCCGCCGGGACTGGGCACCGCGTAGACGAAGTCGCCGTGGGGCAGCGCGATCTCGTCGACGAGCGCCATCGTGCCCGGGTCGACCGTGAACAGCCGGCCGTTGGCGCTGCTCCACGACACGAACCCGCCGGGGAGTGCCATCAGGCAGCCGCCGGCCTCGTCGCTGCCGTCCGCCGCGCCCCGCGGGTCGACGTCGGCCCACTTCAGCGCGCCCAGCTCGATGAGGTCCGGCCAGGACAGCCTGGTCAGCCGGTCGTCGCCGGCGGTCAGGAACCAGTCGCCGGTGGGGGCGAACTGTGCCGGCAGGCAGTCGTCGGCCGGCAGGTGCTCGGCGGTCAACGCCGCGCCGTCGTCCCGGACCAGCCACGACTGCTGACCGTCCGGACCGGCCACGAGCCACAGGACGGTCGCGCGCTCGTGGGGGTGGTTGCGCACCCGGACCATCGAGTCGCGGAAGGCGTCCGGCACGGTCACCGCGCGCTGGACCCGGCCGTCCGCCGTGCGCAGCTCGACCAGCACCTCGTCGCCGGTGTTGAACGCGGTCCACAGCTCCCGGCCCGACGGCAGCCACCGGCACGCGGACTCGCCCGCCAGCGGCGCGGAGCTGCCGCCCTCGGTCGGGTCGCCGATCCACAGCCGCTCGCCGACGACCCACGCCCAGCGGCCGCCGACGACCGAGAGGTCCGTGACCCGGCCGCCCAGGTCGAGGCGCCGCACCAGCCGCAGCCCGGCGTCGAGGACGGTGAGCTCGCCGTCCTCGGACACGACCACGAAGCCGTCCCCGCACGTCCGCCCGAAGTAGGCGTCGTGGCCGACGGTGAAGGTGGCCACGGCGGCGATCTCACGCACCATTGGCAAACCCTAGCGCCCGGACGGAACGCGGACACCTTGACAATAACTTAGGCACTTAGCAAACTGCCTAAGTGCTCGACGTCGACGTGCTCAAGGCGCTGGCCAACGAGAAGCGCCTCGCGATCCTCGAGTGGCTCAGGGACCCGGTGCGGCACTTCCCGCCGCAGCGGGACGGGGACCTGGTCGACGACGGGGTCTGCTCGGTGTTCATCGCCGACAAGCTCGGCGTCAGCCAGCCCACCGCGAGCGAGCACCTCAAGCTGCTCACCGCGGCCGGGCTGCTGCGTGCCAGGCGCATCCGGCAGTGGACCTTCTACCACCGCGACGAGGAACGCATCGCCGAGGTCAAACTCATGCTCCAGGACGGCCTATGACCCAGCTCTACGACCGGCTCGTCGAGACGCTCGACGCGGCCGGCGCCACCTACCGCCTCATCGACCACGCCCCCGAGGGCCAGACGGACAGGGTGAGCGCCCTGCGCGGCCACCCGACGGCCATGGCCGCCAAGTGCCTGGTGGTCATGGTCAAGGTCGGCAAGCGCACCAGCCGCTACTACCTCGCCGTGGTACCCGGCGACCGGCGCGTCGACCTGGCCGCGGTGAAGGCACTCGCGGACGGCACCTACGTCGCGTTCGCGGCCGCCGAGAAGGCCGAGGCACTCGCCGGCAGCGTCAGCGGCACGATCCTGCCGTTCAGCTTCCACCCCGACCTCGAGCTGGTCGTCGACCCCGGGCTGCTCACGCACGCGGAGATCTTCTTCAACGCCGCCCGGCTCGACCGCTCACTCGCCCTCGACACCCGCGACTACGTGCGGACCGCCGACCCGAAGGTCCA
>NZ_JBJMIE010000572.1:0-13040 GCF_045807065.1 Actinophytocola sp.
CTGCCCCACGTGCGCGACGGCGGCCTGTACGTCATCGAGGACCTGCAGACCGCGTACTGGCCCAGCTACGGCGGCGAAAACCACGACCTGACCACCACGACGACGTCGATCGGCATGCTCAAGGGCCTGGTGGACGGCCTGAACCACCGCGAGATAGCGCCACCCACAACCCCCTCCTACAGCGACGAGCACGTCGTAGGCCTGCACCTGTACCACAACATGGCGGTGATCGAGAAGGCGCTCAACGCCGAGGAGGGCACACCCGCGATCGTCCCGCGCGAAGCCGCCTCCTGGAAGACCTGGCGCCGGGAGGTCACCGGGACCGCCGACCGGCCGTCGGCACACGCGAACTAGCGCGACCGATCAGCTGTTGGATCGATCGCCTTCGCCGGGAGGTCCGGCTACGAGCGGGCCGCGGCGAGGAAGCGTTCCAGTTCGGCCGTGATGTTCGGGCCGCAGGGCTGGAACACGATCTCCGTGACGCCGCGGGCCGCGAGGGCGTCGAGCTTACGACGCACCTGGTCGCGCGTACCGGTGATCGTGACGTCGAACAGGTTCGCGTGGCCGCCGGCGTTCCACGCCGCCCGGTCGGCCTCGTTCAGTTCCACGCAGTGTCCGGAGTGGACGGACAGGTGCCGCTCGTCGGCGGGGGTGCGGTCGATCACCGCGAGCCATTCCTCGCCGCCGGGGAGGGCGCGGACCGCGTCCGGGCCGCCGAACTCGTAGGCGCCGTGGTAGGCCAGTGCCCAGCCCGGGCCGCCGGCCAGCCGGGCGTGTTCGGAGTGCACGGGCTCGCCCTCGTCGAGGACGGTGCCCCACGCCAGGTACGGCACCCATGAGTACTCGCCCATGAACTCGGGCAGTTGCAGGGTCACGTACAACCCGTCGCCGTGCTTGCGCGCGACCGCGTTGCCCTTCGGGCCGAGCGCGGCGACGAGAACGGGTACGTCGACGGGCCGCGCCGGGGCGTGGCCGTCCGGGTGGAGCATCCGCATCCGGGTGCCTTCCCACTCGACGGTCTCGCCGCGCAGCAGCCCGCGGTAGGCGGTGAGGTAGGCGTCCATGAACGCCCACGTGATCGCCCGGTAGCCCATGGCGCGCCTGCCGGTGAACCCGGTGCCGAAGGCGACCGCGACCCGGCCGGGCGCGAGGGCGGCGAGGGTGGCGGTCGCGGCGGCGTTGGTCATCGGGTGCCTCAGGCTGGGGACCAGCACGCCCGGCCCCAGGCCGATGCGCGACGTGCGCCGCGCGGCGAGCGCGAGCGTCATCCACACGTCGGGGCTCTGCTGCGGGGTGTCGTAGACCCAGGCACGGCTGTACCCCAGGCTCTCCGCCACCGCGATGTTCTCGGGCGAGTCGAGGGCGGTCGGGAACGCGCACGCGATGTCCATCGGGCACCTCCGGCTCGGGGGTCAGGGCAGACCGGCGTGCGGGACGTCGACCTCGATCGCGAGGAGCTGGGCCTCGCGGGCCGCGCGGCGTTCGTGCTCGGCGAAGGACGGTGCGGCGCAGGCGAACAGGGTGCGCCCGTCCTCGCCGCCGAGCATGCACGCGAAGACACCGGTGCCGGTGGGGATCTCCTCGACGACCTCCCCGCCCTCGCGGACGCGGAGCAGCCGGGGGTGCAGTGCGTCGGCGACCCAAATCGCGCCCTCGGCGTCGGCGCAGATGCCGTCCGGGGCGACCGCGAGCTGTCCGACTGCCGCCTCGACGTCGTCCGTCGTCGGCGGCTCGCCCAGCCGCGCCCACTCCCGCCGGTTCGCGAGGCTGCCGTCGTCCTGGATGTCGAACGCGGTCAGCCGGGCCGCGAAGGTCTCGGCGACGACCAGCACGCCGCCGGGCAGGACGACCATGCCGTTGGGGAAGCCGAGCTCGTCGGCCACCGTGGTCACGCGGCCGTCGGGGTCGACGCGCGTGAGCGTGGTGTGGCGCAGCGGGGCGCCGCCCATCAGGTCGAAGCCGAAGTTGCCGACCCAGGCCCGGCCCCGCTCGTCGACGACCATGTCGTTGAGCACGGCGGGCACGGCGCCGGAGAGGTCCGCGTGCTCGGTCAGCTCTCCCGCGTCGTCCCGCACGAGGATGCGCTTGTCCCGCATGGACACGATCAGCGCGCGCCCGTCGGGCAGGAACCCCAGCCCGGACGGCTGCCCGGGGACCTCCGCCATCACCTCGGTGCCGCCCCGGCCGTCGGTCGCGAGGACCTGTTCGGTGTAGAAGTCCGAGACCCACAGCCGTCCGTCGTGCCACCGCGGGCATTCCAGGTACGACAGCCCGTCGAGCACGACCGTGATGTCCCGCTGGAGCGGCTCGTGTTCGATCGCCATTGATCTCACCTCGCCATGCCGGGGTAACCAAGCGCATGGTTACCCCGGGGGCCCGTTCACGTCAAGGACGCCGTCAGGTCACGGCATCGTTCGTCAGCGTGTCGCGGCCGCGACGGCTGCCTGGACGTCGGCCGTGCTCGCCGGGGTGCCGTGCGGATCGTCGAAGGTGCCGTAGGGCGTGCCGTAGACGGGTGTGTCGGGTTCGAAGCGCCAGCTCTGCGACAGCGGCCCGGCGTTGACGGTGTCATAGCCGATGGCGTCCAGGAACGCGGTCACGGTCCTGGCGGCCTCGGCGTCGTCGCTCGCGATGGGCAGTGCGGTGCGCTCCGCGGCGCCGGTCGGCCGGGTGAGCGAGGCGAGGTGGCGGAAGTAGATGTTGTTGAACACCTTCACGAGCCTTGCGCTGCCCAGGTGCCGCTGTTCGAGCTCCGCACTGGTCGTGGTGCGGTCGTCCAGCTCGGCGACGTGTCCGTCCCGCTCGGGGTAGTAGTTGTTCGTGTCCAGGACGACCTTGCCGGCGAGCTGTTCGACGGGCAGGTCCCGGTGTGCCTTGAACGGCACACTGACCACGACGAACTCACCGGCCTCGGCGGCCTCCGCCGCGGTGGCCGCCCGCGCCCGCGGGCCCAGGGTGGCGACGAGGTCGGCCAACGTCTCCGGGCCGCGCGAGTTGCTCACCACGACGTCGTACCCGGCGTCGGCCGCGAGCCGCGCGACCGTCGCACCGATGTTCCCGCTCCCGATGAAACCAACAGTAGTCATGGCGACCAGAACCCCTCGGGGTCGAGCGGTATTCCGACGGGCCGGCGCGCGGCGACACGCGTCCCAGGATCAGGACGCGGCGCTGGATTCGTTGGTGGAACAGGGAATATTCGCCGGTAGGTCCGAACCGGCGCGATGTTAATTCTTGACTAGTTGATCCGTTAGGCCGCAAACTTCTGTCTCATCGTCGTGAGCGAGGAGGTCTCAGTGCGGAGAACGGTTGTCGCGGGGATGGCGTTGGCGGTCTTGGCCGCGTGGGCGCCTGGAGTGGCCAGTGGGTCGATCGCGCCGGGGCCGGTGGGCACTCAAGCGGTGGGCACCGAAGCGGTGTTCACCACGCCGACCGGCACGGATGCCCAGCAGCGGGCGATCGTCAACCGGGTCATCTCGTTGATCGACGGGGCCGCGGCCGGGTCGCGGATCCGGGTCGCGATGTTCTACGCCGACGATCCCGCGATCCCGACCGCGCTGGTGGCGGCCAAGAACCGCGGGGTGAGCGTGCAGGCGATCTTCGACTCCCGGATGACGGATCCCAACGAGAGTTCGGGCATCAAGGCCGTCTGGTCGCAGCTCGTCAGCGGTCTCGGCACCAGCAAGTCCGCGCCGTCGTGGGTGATGGCCTGTCCGGCCGGCCGGGGCTGTGTCGGGTCGCTCAAGCTCGGCAACGTCACGGCCATCAACCACAACAAGTTCTTCCTGTTCTCCAACACCAGCGGCACGTCCAACGTGGTCGTCCAGTCCTCGGCCAACCTGCACAACGGCCGCGACGGCACGAAGGGCTACAACAACGCGCTGATCCTCACCGGCCACAACGCGGTCTTCTCCGCGTACGAGGGCTACTTCGGTGACATGGCCGCGTTGCGGACCAACAACAACTACTACGACACCGGCCGTGCGCCGGTGACCGACGGGAACGCGAAGGCCCACTTCTTCCCCCGGTCCTCCGCCGCGGACGACCAGTACCGCGATCCCAGCGAGGACACGATGTACACCGTCCTCGACCACATCGACTGCTTCGGCAACAGCTCCGTCGGCACGACGGACAACCACCGCACGATCATCCGCGTCAACCAGAACATCTTCAGCCGCCCGTACCTCGCGCAGAAGCTCGTCGACCTGGACGCGGCCGGCTGCTACGTCGAGGTCGTCCAGAACTACGCGCCCGACGGCGACCCGGCCAAGGTGTCGCTCGCCGAGGAGTCCCTGCGCGACCTGCTCGCGCGTACCTCCAGCGCCTACAACGGCGTGGTCGTGCGGTACTACTGCGACAGCGACCCGGTGTGGACGCATTCCAAGTACCTGCTCGTGGAGGGCAAGTACTACGGCGTCGCCGACCGCAAGATCCTGTGGACGGGCAGCGCCAACTGGAGCACGAACTCCCTGCGCCAGAGCGACGAGGCCGTCCTGCAGCTGGAGGACTCGGCGGTGTTCGACCAGTACCTGGCCGACTTCCGCGCCGGCCGCGACAACGCCGCCCACCAGCCCGCGAACGGCGCGGCCATCGCCTGCTGACCACCCTTGCGCCGAGTTAGTTATGCGCATAACATTATGCGCATAACTAACTCGTGAAGGGGTACACGTGGACTTCGAGCAGGCCGACGCCGTCAACCAGGCCATCCGCCTTCTGAGCCTGCGCCACCGGGCCAGGGCCGCGACGTTGCTGGCGCCGCTCGGCCTGCACACCGGCCAGGAAGCGCTCCTCCTGGAGCTGGCCAGGACCGGTCCGCGGATCCAGGCGCAGCTCAGCGAGGCACTCGGCGTCGAACCACCCAGCATCACGCTCATGACCCGCAAGCTCGAGGCGTCCGGCCACCTCCGCCGCACGGCCGCGCCGGCCGACAGACGCGCCAGCGTGGTCGCACTCACCGACCGCGGTGAGGCGCTGGCCGAACAGGTGAAACAGCTGTGGCGCACCCTGGCGGAGGAGACCGTGACCGGCCTGCCCGCCGAGACGGTGACCGAGCTGCCCGGCCTCCTCAACACGCTGACCGCCAACGTGGAGGCCAGGCGCCGGGGTTACGAGCCCAGCGCCCTGGGCTGGGTCCGCGAGCACGTCGAGCAGGTCGTGCGCACCGGCACGACCGACGGCGTCACCATGAAGGGCCTGCCCACCGTCCTGATGACCTACCGCGGCGCCCGGACGGGCAAGCTCCGCAAGACCCCGGTGATGCGTGTCGAACACGAGGGCCGGTACGCGGCCGTGGCGTCCAAGGGCGGCGAGCCGACCAACCCGCAGTGGTACGCCAGCCTGCTCGCCGATCCGCTCGTCGAGCTCCAGGACGGCACGCTGACCAGGAGGTACCGGGCCCGCGAGGTCACCGGCGAGGAGAAGGCCGTGTGGTGGCGCCGGGCGGTGGCGGCGTTCCCGGACTACGCCGAGTACCAACGCAGGACGGACCGCCAGCTCCCGGTCCTCGTGCTCGAACCCCAGGTGGGGTAACGACGCGCTCGTGTCAGCGATGTACCGCGCGCTGGGCTTTGGCGGACGAGCGGAGGGTGAGCGCGGGGTGAAGGTCGTTGCCCGTGTCGTGGCCGGCCTGCTCGGCGTCCTCGTCTCGCTACTGGCGTTGGGGTACGTGGGCAACCTCCTGCAGGACAACACCTCGCCGGCGGCACGGCTGCGGGACAGCGCGGGGGAACCCTGGGTCCGGCACGACGACTCGCTCACGGAAGCTCTTGCCCGGGCGGCCGAGCGGACCACCGGGAAGCTGTCCGTCGCCATGACGTTCACGGTCAGGGCCGCGTCCCGCGACGAGGCCGGCACGCGGTTGTCCATGTCGGTCACCGGCCCGGCGGACGACCCGGTCGTGCGTGCCATCCGGGAAGGCCGTGCCCGCGGGAACGGGGCGGGGTTGGCGCTCCTGTTCGGTGTGTACCCGCACATCCGCGGGAGCCTGGCCTACGAGGAGCCTCGGACCACCGTGCGGGGCGCCGTGGCGACGGTGACGGTCGACGCGACCGGGACGCTCGCCACCGGGGACACCACGAGGATCGCTGTCTACCCCACGTTCGACATGTGCGACAGGCTGGCGCGCCGGACGATCACCATCGCCGGCTCGGGGATGCTGGTGTCCTCGGTCAGCGCGGTCGAACCGGGGTGGGAAGGGTCGTGCTCGCACAGCGGCGTGTGGCAGAGCCAGTCCCCGACACGGGCGGTGTTCGTCGGGCCGGGTGAGGCGGACATCGAGCTGATCCGCGCCGCGGACGCCGGGCCTGCCGACCCGAACCGCCGGGAACCACTGCTCGCGGCCACGAACGACCTCGCGGGTCTCTTCTCGACGTTCGGCTTCGCCGCGATCCCGCTCTTCCTCGCCTGGCTCCGCCTGCGCCCCGGCCGGCGATCCACGCGCCGGGAGCCCTCGCTGCGGCGGTGGTCCGCCGAGAACGTCGTCGGTGCCCGCACCGCCACCGTCCTCGGCATGCTCCTCGTGCTCCAGGTGCTGGTCGGCATGGGCTCGGTGCTGGCGGTCGGACTGTCCACCGTGTACGAGCGCCTGTCGGCCGGGCAGGGTGAGGTCGGTGACCTGGTCCCGCCGGTGGCGATCGCACCCGTGGCGCTGATGGTCGCCCTGGCGTTCGGGTGGCGACGGGTCGCCCTGCGGACGGTTCTGGCCCGCGCCGGACGGTCCCTGGTGGACGTCGGTTGGCTGCTGGTGTCGGGTGCCGTGCTCCTGGCCGTCTGCGGCGTGGTGTGGGCGAGTTCCGACCACCTGTTGGGTTTCCAACCTCAGCTCCCAACCGGGGGTGGCGACCAGGAGTGGTGGCTCACGCGCCCGGGTTTTCTCGTGCTGTTCCTGGGTGTGCTGCACCTGGCCGCGGTGGTGGGTGTCCTGGCGGCGAGGTGGAGCGGGGCACCGCCCCGGGCACTCGGCTGGGTCGCGTGGACGGCGCCACTGGTCGTCGCCCTGTGTTTCGGCGTGGTCCTCGTGCAGGGCGTGTTCTACCGCCCACCGGACGACGGCACCGCGCCGAGGACCTGGGTCGAGTGGCTCACGACGGGTGACGGGGTCTGGGCCCTGCTGCTCGCGGTGCTGACCGGGTTGGTGCCGGTGGTGATCTGCCTGCTCGTCTGGAAACCCGGCCTGCGCCGGGCCGTCAGGGGCTGGCCGCCGGCCGCGCGGATCGCGCTTGGCATCGCCGTGGCGGGAACCGGCGTCCTCGTCATGTACGTCGTGCTCACCCTGGTATTCGGCACCCCACTGCTGCTCGACTCCGACAACTGGGTGTGGTTGGGCGCCACGCCGACCTGGACCGAGTGGTACGACAGCGCCTTCGGCCGTGTCACCGCGCTCTACCTCGCGACGCTGCTCGCCGTCCTGGGCATGGTCGTCGCCGGGCGCGCGTTGGGTGTCAGCGCCCGCACCGGCCTGACCATGGCCGCCGGAACCGCCGTCACCGCCGTGCTGCTCATGGTCATGCCGGTGACGGCGAGCACCGGTCTGCTCGCCGACCTCGTCGGCGCCGTCGTCCCGCTGACCGCGAGCGTGTTCGTCTGGTTGACCCTCGACCGGATCGTGCGGCACGCGGTCAACGCCGACCCGCCGCAAGGGTGGCGCGCGCTGCGGCCCGCGTTGCGCAGGTGGCGCGGCCTGCGGGTCGTCGCCGCGCTCGTGCTGTCGCTCCCGTTCGTCGTCTCCGGCTACGACTGGGGGCCGCGGATCAGCTGGTACGACTTCATCGCGTTCGCGTCGTCGATCGACGGCGCACTGCCGCTGATCGGCCTGTTCCTCCTCGTCCTGCTGTTGCGGCACCTGGGGAAAGCGGACGCGGACGGGGTGATGCGGGGCTCGCTGAGCCTGCTGCGGACCACCACGCTGCTCATCGGCGTGGTCGGCCTGCTCACCACGTCGGCGACCGTCGTCGGGCTGCCGACAGCGTTCCTCGTCGGCTGGCTGCTGTTCGAGACGTGGCTGCTGCCCCGGCCGGTCAACGGCGCCGAACACCCCGCGGTCGGCGAACTCGCCGAGGACGAGACCGCAGCCGCGGTGCGAACGATCGTCCACAACGTCATCACCGCGCGTGCCGAAGGCGCGCTCGAGAAGGAGCTGCGCCACGGTCTGGCGGAAGGCGCACCGGACGCCGAGGACCAGGACCGGCGGTTGCGGCGGCTCGCCGAGCTGACCCTCCGGACCCGGGGCACGCCGCAGGAGCAGCAACGTCGGGCGCTGTCCTCCTACGGGGGCGCCAGCGCGTGGCAGCGGGCGCGCGAGTTCGCGCTCCTCGGGTTCATCGCCGGGCTGCCGTGGACCGTGCTGGACATCGCGGCCGTGTTCGGCACGCTCACCGGTGGCGGGCCGTTCCGGCTGGTCGACGCGGCCGCCGGGGTGCTGGTCATCCTGCGGTTCGCGATCGCCGGACTGGTCATGGGCGGCGCCTATCCGCTGATCCGGGGGGCCACCGGGCTCGGGAAGGGCCTCAGCCTGTTCGTCGCGCTGGCCGGGCCCGCCCTGTGCGTCACGCTGCTCCCCGACCCGCGCGCCAACGACGCGCTGGCCGGTGCGCTCCTCCAACTCGCGCAGTGGCTGTCGTTCGGCCTCGTCGTCGGGTTGGCAGCCGACTGGCTGACACTGCGGCGCCACGGGTACGGCCTGCGTCACCTGCGGGAGCTGCACCGGATGAACGCGCTGACCGCGTCCGCGTCCACCCTGTTGCTCGCCGTCCTCACCGCGACGGCGACGGCGGTGGGCACCGGCGCCGCCGGTGTCTTCGTCGACCGCGTGCTGACACCGGCGCCAGCCGTGGCACCTCCGGTCCAGGCCACCATTCCTGACGGCGGCTGAGACCCAGGTGGCGGCCAGGGCTTCGGCGCGGTGCCGGGCGTGCACCGGTGGAAGGACGGCGACGAGGTGGTCGCGCACCGCCCGTCCTCCGGGCGGGCCGGTGAGACTACCCACGTTGGTTATGGCTTCCGCCAGGTGGCGTGGGCGAACCTGACCAGGATGGGAACATCCGCGTGCCCGTGGGTTTCTCGTAGGTCCGGCAGCTGGAAGAAGGGCTGGAGATGCGATGCGGCAGCTCGAGGTGGCACTGGTCGGCGCCGGGCTGATAGCACGTTTTCACCTGGACGCGTGGCTCGGTGCCGGGGCGGCCGTCCGCGTGTACTCCGACGACGGTCGGGCCGCCGGCCTGGCGCGTGAGTTCGGGGCCAGGGCCGTCGGTTCCCTGGCCGAGGCGTTGGACGGCGCGGGTGCCGTGGACATCTGCACCCCGACGGCCAGCCACCACGAGATCGCCATGGCCGCCATCGCCGCTGGGGTGGGTGTGGTGTGCGAGAAGCCGTTGGCGGCCACCACTGCGGAGGCCGAGGACATCGTCGCCGCGGCGGAGCGGGCCGGGGTGCGGCTCTACCCGGCCCACGACGTGCGTTTCGCCCCGGCGTTCGCCCGGCTCCACGAGCTGGTGGCGGCCGGCCGCGTCGGCGCGGGCTCGGTCGGGCGGTTCTTCTTCTCCGCCTATCACCCGCGGCCCTGGACCGGGCACGCGTCCGCGCGGTCGGGCGGGATCCTGACCGACCAGATGCTGCACGGCGTCGACCTGGCCTACTGGGTCTTCGGGGACGTGGTGCGGGTGCACGCCTACTACCAGGGTGAGCTCGCGACCCCGGCCCCCGAGGGGGCCGTCGCGGTCGGCGCCGCCGTGCTCACCCACGCCAGTGGTGCGCTCAGCCGGGTCGTGAGCCGGTGGACGGCCACGCCGCGACCACCCGTCCGGGTGGCGTTCGACGTCTCGGGTACCGGCGGGACCGTGCGGTACGACTCCGAGTGGCCCCAGGAGGTCCGGGTGGCCGACGGCGAGCCCGGGAACTTCGGCTACGCCGGGGAATCGGTGTTCGCCGCCGAGATGCGCGAGTTCGCACAGGCCTTCACGGGAGGGCCCGAGCCGCGCCTGGGCGCACGGGACGCGCTGGCCGCTGTCCGCATCACCCAGGCCGCGGCGGAGTCCGCGTGGACGGGGCGCGCCGTGGAACTGCCTGTGAAGGAGGCCGCCGCATGAGTGGAGCGAACACCGGTGCTCGGGGGGGCGGCGTGAAGGTCGCCGTCCTGTCGTTCGCGCACGAACGCGCCGAGACCTACGCCCGGCTGTTGCGCGACATGCCCGAAGTCGACCTGGTCACCGCGGACCCCGACGCCGCGCCGGGAGATCCGGCGCGGGGCCGGGCGATGGCCGAGCGGCTCGGTGTGTCGCATGTGGACAGCTGGGACGAGGTGTTCGCGGCGCGCCCCGGGGCCGTGGTGGTCACCAGCGAGGTCGACCGCCGCCGGGAGCTGGTCGAGCGGGCGGCCGAGGCGGGCGCGCACGTGCTGTGCGAGCACCCGCTGGCCGCCAAGGAAGCGGACGCGAAGGCCATGGTGGACGCGTGCGACACCGCTGGGGTTCGCCTCACACTCGCGTCCCCCGCCTGCTTCGGCGGGGCGTTCGCCGCTGTGCGGCAGGGAATCGCCGACGGTGTCGTCGGCACGCTGTCGACGATCCACGGGACCTACCACTGCGCCCCCGCGGCCCGGGGAGCGGTGGACGGCGGAGCGCTGGGGGCCAACGCGCCGTTCCTGCTCGACCTGGTGGACGCGGTGCTCGACGGTGAACCCGCGGCACAGGTGTACGCGCAGGCGAACCACGTCCTGAGTGGACAGTCAGGTGTCGAGAGCGCGGCACTCGTCTCCGTGCGGTATCCGAGTGGGACGGTCGCGGCGATCGACTGCGGCTGGAGCCTGTCGCCGGCGGGCGGACCGTTCGTGACCTTCGTCGGTGACCGGGCCAGCGTGGAGTACGACGCCTGCCCGCGGCTCCTCGACGGCTTCGACGCGGCCACCGGCGGTGCCCGGTGGGAACCGGGTGGGGCCGACCCGTACTCGTTGATGCTGAAGGATTTCCTCTCCGCGACCGGTGACGGGCGCCGGACCGGACCGGACGGCGCGGCCGGGCTGCGTGCGTTGCGCGTCGTCCAGGCCGCCTACGAGTCGGTGCACACCGGCCAGCCCGTCGACATCGCCGCACCGTAGCCCGGCCTACCAGCCTGAGTGATGTCGGGCGGTCGTGCCGCGCCTAGCCTGAATCGAGGAATCGGATACAGCCCTGGCGCGAGTGGGGAAGGAATTCATGACCGACGCAATCTCCTTCGAGGTGCCGTGGGCGCGGATCGACAAGTTCGATCCTCCTTCGGTGTTCGCGACGCTGCGCGAAGAACGTCCACTCGCGAGGATGGTCTACCCGGACGGGCACGTCGGCTGGATCGCGTCCAGCTACGAGTTGGTGCGTGAGGTCCTCAGTGACCCGCGGTTCAGCCACAGCTGCGAGGTCGGTCACTTCCCGGTGACACACCAGGGACAGGTGATCCCGACCCATCCGTTGATTCCCGGGATGTTCATCCACATGGACCCGCCGGAGCACACCCGCTACCGCCGGCTGCTGACGGGTGAGTTCACCGTCCGCCGGACGAACCGGCTGATCCCGCACGTCGAGGCGGTGGCCGCCGAGCAGATCGACGTCATGCGTGCCCACGGGGCGCCCGCGGACCTGGTGACGACCTTCGCCAAACCGCTTGTCCTGCGGGTGCTGTCCGAGATGGTCGGCCTGCCCTACGACGAACAGGACCGGTACCTGCCGGCGGTCATCCTCCTGCACGACGCGGAGGCCGACCCGGCCGAGGCGGTCGCCGCCTACGAGCAGGCGGGGGCGTTCTTCGACGAGGTCATCGAGCGGCGGAGGAAGCAGCCGCGGGACGACCTCATCAGCGCCCTCGTCAACGAGGAGCTGACCGGGGAAGAGCTGCGCAACATGGTCACGCTCCTGCTGTTCGCGGGATACGAGACCACGGAGAGCGCGCTGGCCGTCGGTGTTTTCGCGCTGCTGCACCACACCGAGGCGCTGGCGGCGCTGCGTGCCGACCCGGCCAGGCTCGACGCCGCGATCGAGGAGCTCCTGCGCTACCTCACCGTCAACCAGTACCACACCTACCGCACCGCCTTGGAGGACATCAAGCTGAACGGTGAGGTGATCAAGCAGGGGGACACCGTCACGGTGTCGCTGCCCGCGGCCAACCGCGACCCGGCGAAGTTCTCCTGCCCCGAGAAGCTGGACATCGATCGCGAGACCTCGGGTCACGTGGCGTTCGGCTTCGGCATCCACCAGTGCCTCGGCCAGAACCTGGCGCGCGTCGAGCTGCGTGCCGGCCTGTCCGCTCTCCTCCGCGCGTTCCCCGACCTCCGGCTGGCGGTCACGGCCGACGAGGTGCCGCTGCGTCTGCGGGGTTCTGTCTTCGCGGTGAAGAACCTGCCCGTCTCCTGGTGAACGCGTTCTTCCCACCGAGTCCGGAAAGGATCCGCGGTATGGTGCGCACCGACCTCATCAAGCCACTGCCGGTCGCACTACGGGAGAACGCGGCCCGCTTTCCCCACAAGGTGGCTTTCGAGGACGACCAGCGGGCCGTCACCTACGCCGACCTCGAGGCGCGGACGCGCAGGCTGGCCGGGCACCTCGCGGACCTCGGTGTCCGACACGGCGACCGGGTCGCCATCTGCCTGCGCAACACCGTGTCCACTGTGGAGAGTTATCTCGCGATCGTGCGTGCGGGTGGTGTCGGGGTGCCGCTCAACCCCGCCTCGGCCCTCGCGGAGCTGGAGTACCTGCTGGCCGACAGCGGCGCCACGGTGGTCATCACCGACGCCGCGCAGGCGGGACGACTCCCGCTCGCACCGCACGTCACACCGCTCGTGACAGGTGAGGCCCCGGTAGGCGCCCACTCGTACGACGAGCTCGCCGAAAGCGTCGCGGCCCAGGACGCGCACGACGACCTCGATCTCGACGACGTGGCCTGGATGTTCTACACCTCCGGCACCACGGGCCGGCCCAAGGGCGTCCTGTCGACGCAGCGCAACTGCCTCTGGTCCGTGGCCTCGAGCTACGTGCCGATTCCCGGCCTGACGCACCAGGACCGGGTGCTGTGGCCGCTTCCGC
>NZ_JBJMIE010000573.1:0-3872 GCF_045807065.1 Actinophytocola sp.
ACCCCGTTCCTGTCCGACCGCGACCTCGCGCTGCGCAACGTGAGGTACGTGCTGAACGCGGCGGCGGGCCTGCGCGAGGACTTCCGCCCGGCACCGGACGGCTTCATCGTCAAGCGTGCGCACCAGGTCCTCGGCGAGGCGGTCGACCTGCTGGACCGCATCGTCCGCGACGGGCTCCTGGACGCCATCGCCGAGGGCACCTTCGGCCTCATGAAACGCCCGCCGGACGGGGGAAAGGGCGCCGACGGCGTGATCGAGAAGGCCGACGGCTACCGCAACCCGGCCGCGGACCTCCTCGAGTCGGGGGAGACGCGATGACCTCCATACGGCCGTATGGCGACACCACCGGTGACGGCATGGTGCAGACGTCGTTCACCCTGCCGGTCCCGCCCGGCCCGAAGGCGGAGGGCGCCGCGCTCCAACTCGCCAACAAGATGGGGATCGAGCCGGCCATGGTCGTGCACTCCCACGGCATCGGCGAGGCGTTCACCTTCTTCGTCGTCTACGGCTCGGTCAGGCACCTCGTCGACCTCGACGCGGTCACGGTCGTCGAGCGCGAGTACCCGCTGCTCTCCCCGACCGAGGTCAACACCGAGCTGCGCAACCTGTTGCGCCGCAAGCTGGTCGTGGTCGGCGGCTGCATCGGCACCGACGCGCACACGGTCGGCATCGACGCGATCCTGAACATCAAGGGCTTCGCCGGCGAGAAGGGCCTCGAGTACTACCGCGAGCTGCGGGTGGTCAACCTCGGCGCCCAGGTCACCGTGCCGGACCTGGTGAAACGGGCCCGCGCGGAGAAGGCCGACGCGGTGCTGGTCTCCCAGGTGGTCACGCAGCGGGACGCGCACATCCTCAACACCCAGGAGATGTCGGCCGCGTTCCGCGAGGCGATGGGCGACCGGCGACCGGTGCTGATCGCGGGCGGGCCCCGGTTCGACCCCATGATGGCCGAACAGCTCGGCGTCGACCGGGTGTTCGGCCGCGGCACGACACCCGGCGAGGTGGCGAGCTACCTGGTGCACGCGATGAAGGGACACAAGTGACGCTGGAATTCGGCTTCTCCGTGACACACCGCCGGTACGTGCCCTACGCGCACGCGCACTACGGCGGTGATCTGGTGGACGGCGCCTACGGGCTCGCGCTGTTCGGTGACGTCGCGACCGACCTCGCCATCCACACCGACGGCGACGAGAGCCTGCTCGCCGGCTACTCGCAGGTGGAGTTCCTGGCCCCGATCCAGGCCGGCGACGTCGTCGAGGTGACCGCGACGCTCACCCGCGTCGGCAGCCGCTCCCGCGACCTCGCGTTCGAGGCCCGCGTGCTCTGCCGGGCGGCGCCGGACCGCGGCCCGTCCGCGGCCGACGTCCTCGACCCGCCGATCCTCGCGACGAAGGCGGTCGCGACCATCGTGGTGCCCGCGAAAACCGAGGGCGACGCCACGCCGGCCTGACCTATCGTCAGGCATGCGGACACGACGACTGACCGGCGACGACTGGCGGACCTGGCGTGACCTGCGGCTGGCCGCACTCGCGGACGCACCCCACGCCTACGGCTCCACGCTCGAGGCGGAGCGGGCCCTCGACGAGGCCGAGTGGCGGCGCAGGCTGGACACCGGGCTGTCCGTGATCGCCGTCCGCGACGGGGAGTGTGCCGGGATGGTCGCCCTGTACGTGCCCGACGACACACCCATGCTGGTCGCGATGTGGGTCGACCCCGCGCACCGCGGGTGTGGCGTCGGCGACGCCCTTGTCACCGAGATCCTGCGCCTCGCGCGGGAACGGCCGGTCCACTCAGGGGAAAAGCGCTGGTCCCACGTGGTGCTGCGGGTCGCGGAGGGCAACGAGGCGGCCAGGAAGCTGTTCCTCCGCCACGGGTTCACCGCCACCGGGCGACACGTGCCGCTGGAAAGCGACCCCGGGGTGCGCACCGAAATCTTGTCCCGGCCGTTATAAGGTCCTGGGAACAGAACGCAAGTCTTGCTCCGAATGGAGCACGCCTGCTAGTAACTCTAGCTCTGGGCGTTCGCCCCGCGGACGGAGGAGCATGGCGACCGATCTCGTCGAGGTGACAGAAGTCCTCGACCACCCCCTGGACGAGGTGTGGTCGCTGCTGACCAACCTCCAGGCCTACCCGCGGTTCGTCGCCGAGGTGGCCTGGTGCGAGCCCGCCGGTCCCGCCGACACCGGGCGCTACGAGGTGCGGTTCTGCGTCGACCGCGGCCCGGTCGTGCGCGCCCAGATCGAGGTGCTGGTCAACCGTCCGCAGGAGCACTTCGTGATCGTCAGCGACCGCTGGCCGGGCGGCCACCTCTCGCTGCGGTTCCGCCGGCTCGACCCGGACCGCACCGAGGTGCAGCTGACCGTCTCCCTGCCCAACGTCGACAGCGGGATCACGGGGAACTGGCTGCGCAAGCGCGTCCGCAAGGCGTTGTCGCTGTTCCACCACCACCTCGCCGGCATCGCGATCACCGCGTCCCGCAAGGGAATCGACCAGACCGCGAGCAGCCAGTCGCAGCTGACCGTCGCCCGGATACTCACGCGGGCCGGGGTGATCACGCCCGCGCGGCCCGACCAGATGCTGCGCCAGCTGAACGTGCTCGCCAGGTGGGGCGCGACGGTCGCCGGCGGCTACCGCGCCATGCGCGCGAGCCACCCGAGGGACCAGGCGATCGCCGACGAGCTGGGCACCCTCACGTTCGAGGAGATCGACCAGCGCACCACCCGGCTGGCGAACGGGCTGACCAGGCACGGTGTGCGGCAGGGCAGGCGGGTCGCGGTGATGTGCCGCAACCACGCCGGCATGATCGAGTCGATCGTGGCGTGCGGGAAGCTCGGCGCGAGCGTGCTGCTGCTGAACACCGGCCTGTCGGCCAACCAGGTCCGCGACACGGTGATGACGCACCGCCCGGCGGCGGTCCTCGTCGACGAGGAGTTCGTGCCGCTCATGCACTACCTGCCCCAGTCGCTGCCGAGGATCCTGACCTGGGGGCACGAGCCCGGCGACATCACGATCGACGGGCTGATCGAGGAGTCGGCGCCCGACCGGATCAGGCCGCCGTCCGCACCCGGCAAGATCATCGTGCTGACGTCCGGCACGACCAGCAACCCGAAGGGCGCGCGGCGGCGCAACCCGCACGGCATCCGCACGGCCGCGTCACTGCTGTCCCGGATCCCGTTCGAGGCCGGCGAACGCATGATGGTGGCGGCGCCGCTGTTCCACACGTGGGGTCTCGGCGCGTTGCAGCTGGGCATGCCGTTGCACGCCAAGCTGGTGCTGCACCGCAAGTTCGACCCGGAGGCGACGCTCGCCGCGATCGAGGAGCACCGCTGCACGTCGCTGATCGTGGTGCCGATCATGCTGCGCCGCATCCTCGACCTGCCGCGCCAGGTGATCCGCAACTACAACATCAAGTCGCTGCGGATCGTCGCGTCGAGCGGCGCGTCGCTGTCGGCGTCGCTGGTCAACGGGTTCATGGACGTCTTCGGCGACATCCTCTACAACCTGTACGGGTCGACCGAGGTGTCGTGGGCGAGCATCGCGGACCCGGAGGACCTGAGGGCGGCGCCGACGACCGCGGGCCGCTGCCCGGTCGGCACGAAGGTCGGCATCGTCGACGCGACCGGCCTGCCCGTGCCGCCCGGTGTCGTCGGCCGGATCTGCGTGGGCAACGACATGCTGTTCGAGGGCTACACCGGCGGCGGCGGCAAGGACGTCATCGACGGCCTCATGGCCACGGGCGACGTCGGGCACTTCGACGACGGCGGGCGCCTGTTCGTCGACGGCCGCGATGACGACATGATCGTGTCAGGCGGCGAGAACGTCTTCCCGCGTGAGCTGGAGGACGCCTTGGCGACACACCCGGACATCGCGGA
>NZ_JBJMIE010000574.1:0-4266 GCF_045807065.1 Actinophytocola sp.
ACCTCGACCACGGCGTCGAGCTGGCGAGACGCATCGACACCGGCATGATCCACATCAACGACACGACGATCCACGACGAACCGATCGTCGCGTTCGGCGGCAACAAGCACTCCGGCATGGGCCGCCTGAACGGCGAGTGGAGCCTGCACGAGTTCACGACCCTGAAGTGGATCTCGATCCACCACGGCCGCCCGCGGTTCCCGTACTGACCGCGGGCCGCGCCTGTGCGCGGCGGGTCCGCCTACCACCCGCCGCGCACAGGCACAATCGAGTCATGATCCTGCGCTACGCCGCGTTCACGACCGACCCGGCGACGGGCAACCCCGCGGGTGTGGTCCTCGACGCCGAGGGACTGACCGACGAGGAGATGCAGCGCATCGCCACGGACGTCGGCTACTCCGAGACGGCGTTCGCCGTGCCGGTCGCCGACCGCCGGTTCGCCGTGCGTTACTTCAGCCCGCTGGCCGAGGTCCCGTTCTGCGGCCACGCCACGATCGCGACGGCGGTAGCCCTGGCCGAACGCGACGGCCCGGCCCCCGTGCGCTTCGACACGAAGGCCGGCGAGATCCCGGTCCACACCGAACTGAGGAACGAGATCGTCGCAACCCTGACCAGCGTCCCCACGCGATCCCGCCCGGCAACGGACGACGAGCTGACCCGCACCCTGACGGCCCTCAACTGGTCGACCGACGACGTCAACCCGGCGTGGCCGGTCCACGTGGCGTTCGCCGGCAACGACCACCTGATGCTGGCGGCGGCCACCCGCGCCCGCCTGGCGACCCTGGACTACGACTTCGAGGCACTGCGGTCGCTCATGCTCGACGCGGGCTGGACGACCCTCCAACTCTTCTGGCCGGAGACCGACCACGAGGTGCACGCCCGCGACCCGTTCCCGGTGGGCGGCGTGGTGGAGGACCCGGCGACAGGCGCCGCGGCCGCCGCCTTCGGCGGCTACCTGCGGGCCATCGGCCGCGTCACCGAACCCCGCGAGCTGACGATCGTGCAGGGCGAGGACATGGGCCGCCGCAGCGAACTGACGGTGACCGTGCACCCGGCGGATCCCCGAGTGAGGGTCACCGGCACGGCGACACGCATCCCGGCCTAGTCACGGACCGAGGCAAGCCCGTCGATCCACCCCAACAGTGCCCGCGTGGCCCCGGGCGCGAGCCGGTTGGCAACGGCACCCACCTTGGCCTCGGGAGTGACCGGCACCACCACCCGCCCGTCCTTCACCGCGGCGACAACCGCGGCCGCGACCTTATCGGGCCCGAACCCCCGCCGCCGGTACAGCTCGGTGGTCCGGGCCCGCCGCCGCCGTTCCTCGTCGGCCGCCGTCCCGGCGAACCGCGTGGTGGTGGTGATGTTGGTGTGCACGAAGCCGGGGCAGATCGCACTCACTCCGATCCCGTCCGGGGCCAGTTCCCCGGCGAGGCACTGGGCAAGCATGAGAACCCCGGCCTTGGTGGTGCTGTAGGCGGGCAGGGAGGGCAGCGGGAGGAACCCGGCGGCGGAGGCGGTCACGACGACGTGCCCTCCTTCCCCGCGCTCGACCAGCGGCGGCAGGAACGCCCGCAGAGTGTTGATCACACCCCAGAGGTTGGTGTCGAGAACCCGCCGCCAGTCCTCCTCGCTGGTCTCGAGGAAGCTCCCGGCAAGCCCCACCCCGGCGTTGGCCATGACGAGATCGGGAACCCCGTGCTCGGCAAGCACATGGGCGGCCAACCGCTGGGTAGCGGTGCCGTCGGCGACGTCGAGCTGAAACGCACTCCCCCCGACCTCGGCCGCCGTCCGCTCGGCGGCACCGAAGTCGATGTCCACACAGAGCACGTCGGCCCCCTCCCCACCGAGCGCGAGAGCGGTGGCCCGCCCAATCCCGCTCCCGGCCCCGGTGACAAGGGCAAGCCGCCCACTCATCCCCGAACGAGAGTCCCCAACCCGGGCGCGCCCCAACTCCCGAGACGCGGCCGCCCCGTCCAGGTGATCGATGAACTCACCCACCATCCGAGCCACGACGCCGGCCCGCTCACGAACAGCCCAGTGCCCAGCCACGAGCGGCCGCCGCCACAACCGGTCACACCAGGGATCGGCCGCGGTGAGGATGGCAGGCGTCACAAAGGGATCCTGAGTAAGCGCAATCTGCTGAACGGGCGTGCTCACCCGCCGAGGCTCACCCCGCCCACCCCGATTGGCCCGGTAGAGCTCAACCCCGTTCCGCGCATCCCGATACCCAGCCCGAAACTTCCGCCGAAGCGCAGGAATCCCCCACACAACTTCGGGCAGAACCGGCACCTGAAACGCCCCGATGTACCAGGAGTGGACGAGTTGCCGCAGCACGTCCCGCCGCCGCCCCCGCCGCACCCACTCCCCAACCTGATCAAGATCAGGCCCAGAGACCGAGGTGAAGGAGGCGAAGAGGTCGGGCCGAGCACCCACCGCAGCCCACCCCTGAACAGACCCCCAGTCATGCCCGACAAGGTGCACAGGCCCACCCACAGCCTCGACAACCGCAACAAGATCCCCCACCAGCTCCTTCATGCGGTACCCATCCCGCCCCCGAGGCGCCGCCGACCCCCCAGCCCCCCGCACGTCATAACGCACAACCCGAAACCGCCCCCGCAGCCCGTCGACCACCCCATCCCAAACGGAAGCATTGTCCGGATACCCGTGAACCAGCAGCACAGTGGGCCCGCCAGCGTCTCCATCCTCATAAACAGCCAGCCGAACCCCACCCACATCCACCCAGCGTCGACCCATGAGGCCACGGTAGTCGCACCCCCCGAAACCCCATGCGCTAAGCTTCAGCCGAGAACGAGCCCACGTAGCTCAGGGGATAGAGCACTGCCCTCCGGAGGCAGGTGTCGCAGGTTCAAATCCTGCCGTGGGCGCCCCTTCTTCACCTGCACATCTAGGCCGCTGACCAGGCCAAACACACTCCAGTATTGATCATGGCTTGTCCGGCCGTGTCCGGCTGACACCGCCTATCTACGGACATCCGTACCCAATGCCTGCCCAAGGATGGCCCCACTCCCCCGGTCATGTGGATCACACAAGGTGGTCCAGCCGCGCCGTCTGACGGACACGTTGCCGACCAGCTCGCCGACGGCCTGCGTGCCCTCGCGGTGCCTTACCAAGATCAGCTCGCGAGTATGCGCAGACGAGGGCAGACACGGACCGATCTGCGGTCAGCCGGGCATCGTGGATCTCGGTTCCAGCCGTGCCCCTGGTCGTGCGACTGCTCACGCTGGCCGAGTCGTAGGGCTGGCCGTCGCGCGCTTGGGCCCGGAGAGCGGGCGACCCCCACTCAGGTGCAAGAGCCTCGTAGGCCCAGAGCACAGTCTGGTTAGGGCTGATCGAGTGCTTGCGTGCCATGGGTGACCTCCCGGACCGGTTTCGGTGGCCCCTGCTCGGAGCCCGTTCCCCTGTCCTGGCCGCAGTTAGCACCGGGTCGGCGGTGTCAAGAGTGGAGCGAAGCGACATCGCGCCAGCGACGCGACGAAGGAGCGCTCTTGATGCCGGCGGCCCGGTGTTAAACGATCAACAGGGCGTGTGAGGGGGCGGCGTTGGTGAGGCGCTGGTGCCATGGCTCGGGGTACGAGGGTTGCGTCAATGCGGGTGGCGGGCGGCGGCCGTGAGCGGAGCGGCAGGCCGTCCGCCCGCGCGGCGCGCTTGCGCGCCGCCTTGATCCCATAGAGCCAAGTTCGGCAGCACACGACACGACAACGACAACGAGCCGGCAGCCGACAAACGAGCCAGCGATCCCGGCAGCGAGTCATTCGACAACGTCATCGGGCACAAGCTCTGCGACATCGACGAGACAGCTCCGACCGAGGACCAGTTGCACGAGCTTCACGAGAGGCCACAAAAGGGCATCTTGGGCACTGCCTGTCTAACACCGTCCCTGCAGCTAGGAACCCGCCGCGACGAGTTCCTCGGCAGCGGTCACACCGGGCGGGAGCAACCGAATCGTGCGCTTGGCAGCGTCGTACTCGATAAACCGCGCCTTATGTAGTTTGAGGTTCCCCCCGAAGAGTGGACACCGAGTTAGCAGGGCGTTGCCCTGCTGGAAGGATGTCCGTTATGTCTGCCCGGAAGCGTCGGTCCTACGCGGCCGAGTACAAGGTTGAGGCGTCGCATCGTGTGATCGATACCGGTCGTACGATTTCCGAGGTCGCTCGCGAGCTGGGAATTGACCCGGGGATGTTGAGTGTCTGGGTCAAAGACGAACGTCGTCGAGTGGGTGCGGCAGCGGCGACTGGAGACGAGCCG
>NZ_JBJMIE010000575.1:0-22567 GCF_045807065.1 Actinophytocola sp.
AGAACTCGCGGGCCAGCGTGGCCGCGAGGTCGAAGCGGTAGCCGTCCACGTGCATGTCGTTCACCCAGTACCGCAGCGAGTCCATGATCAGCTGCAGCGTGTGCGGGTTGCGCACGTTCAGCGAGTTCCCGGTGCCCGTGTAGTCCATGTAGTACTGCTTGTCGTCCTCGACGAGCCGGTAGTACGCGTCGTTGTCGATGCCGCGCATGGACAGCGTCGGGCCGAGGTGGTTGCCCTCCGCGGTGTGGTTGTAGACCACGTCGAGGATGACCTCGATGCCCGCCTCGTGCAGCGTGCGGACCATGGCCTTGAACTCCTGCACCTGGCCGCCCGCGTCGGTGCGGCTCGCGTACTGGTCGTGCGGGGCGAAGTACGCGATGGTGTTGTAGCCCCAGTAGTTGGACAGCCCCTGCTCGGTCAGGCCGTGGTCGTGCAGGAACTGGTGCACCGGCATCAACTCCACCGCGGTCACGCCGAGCGTGTTCAGGTAGTCGATCATCACCGGGTGCGCCAGGCCCGCGTACGTCCCGCGCAGCTCCTCGGGGATCTCCGGGTGGCGCATGGTGAGCCCGCGCACGTGTGCCTCGTAGATCACCGTTTCGTGGTACGGGATGCTCGGCGACCGGTCGTTGGCCCAGTCGAAGTACGGGTTGACCACGACGCCGAGCATCGTGTGCCCGGCCGAGTCGAGGTCGTTGCGCGAGTCCGGCTCGCCGAAGTCGTAGCCGAACACGGCCTGGTCCCAGTCGACCTGGCCGGTGACGGCCTTCGCGTAGGGGTCGAGCAGCAGCTTGTTCGGGTTGCAGCGCATCCCCTGGCCGGGGTCGTACGGTCCGTGCACCCGGAAGCCGTACCGCTGCCCGGGGTTGACGTTCAGCAGGTAGCCGTGGTGGACGAACCCGTCGACCTCGGGTAGTCGGACGCGCTGCTCCCTGCCCTGCTCGTCGAACAGGCACAGGTCGACTGCTTCGGCGACCTCCGAGAACAACGCGAAGTTGGTGCCGGCACCGTCATAGGTGGCGCCGAGCGGGTAGGGGGAACCGGGCCAGGGCTGCACGCGTGCTCCTCGTCGAAACGGGCGATCGTCATTACTACCGTAGAGCGGACAGGCTCACGTTTTGCCGCTCAGGGGATGGTCAATCAGGGTGATACCCCGTTTGAGCGGGCATCACGCAGCGCGGCGACCGCGGCCTGAACCCGGGTGTCGGCGAGCAGCTCCGTCACCCCGAGGGGTAGCGGGATTCGCCAGTTCGGGTACTCGTCGACGGTTCCCGGCAGGTTCGGCTGGCGCGGATCGCCCAGGGCGTCCTGCGGCGAGGTCAGCAGCAGGCGGCTAGCGGCCGTGCCGAGCAACCGGTGCAGCGCGACGACCAGGTCCGGCTCGGACGGGTCGGCCGGCAGCAGCCCGTGCTCGGACAGCGCCGCCAGCATCTCGGTCCTCGCCTCCTCGGCCCGTGCCCGCTCGCCGTCGACGTCGTCGATCAGGCCCAGCTCGGCACGGACCCGCACGTTCTCGCCGCGCAGGAACCCGGCCGTGGTGGGCAGGTCGTGGGTGGAGATGCTGGCCATCGCGTCGACCGGCCAGTCCTTGGGCGCCAGCAGCGGTGGGGGATCGGCCGTCTCGTCGTCCCAGTCCCGCTCGAAGTACAGCACCGACGAGCTGAGCACGCCGCGGGCGTGCATGGCGTCGGTCACCTCCTCGGGCACCGTGCCGAGGTCCTCGCCCACCACCATGGCGCCGGCCAGGTGCGCCTCCAGCGCGAGGATGCCGAGCATGGCGTCGGCGTCGTAGTACACGTACGTGCCCTCGTTCGGCGGGTGGTTCGGTGGGATCCACCACAGCCGGAACAGGCCCGCGATGTGGTCGACGCGGATGCCGTCCGCGTGCCGGAGCACGCTGCGGATGACCTCGCGGAACGGCCGGTAGCCGGCGGCCGCGAGCCGGTCCGGGCGCCACGGCGGCAGGTTCCAGTCCTGGCCCTGCTGGCTGAACGCGTCCGGCGGCGCGCCGACCCGGACGTTCGGGGCGAGCACGTCCTGCAGCGCCCAGGCGTCCGCGCCGGCCGGGTCGACGCCGACCGGCAGGTCGTGGACGATCTTCGCGTCGGTGCTCGCCAGGACGTTGCCCAACTGGGTCTCACACAGCCGCTGGAGCCACGCGTGGAAGGCGACCCGGCCGGCCAGCTCCTCCCGGGCGCGTGCCACGGCCGCGCCGTCCGGGCGGCGCAGGTCCGCCGGCCAGTCCCGCCAGTCGCCGCCATGCCGCTCGGCGAGCGCGCAGAACGTGGCGAAGTCCCGCAGCTCGTCGCTCATGGGCTCGGGTGCACCCGGCCAGAGCAGTTCCAGCGCGGCCAGCTTGGCGGTCCACACGGCGTCGTAGTCGATCAGCTCGGCGCGCTCGGGCGCCAGGCGCAGGACGTGCTCGCGGGTCTGCTGGTCGGCCCGGCGGAACTCGTCGGTCTCGGTGATCCGCAGGTAGATGGGGTTGGCGAAGCGGCGGCTCGACGGCGAGTACGGCGAGCGCCGCACGGGCAGCGCCGGTGTGATCGCCTGGACGGGGTTGACCAGCACGACACCGGCGCCGGAGGCCCGGGTGAACTCCCGCAGGTCGGCGAAGTCCCCGATGCCCCACGAGCCCGGCGAGTGCAACGCGTACAGCTGCAGCATCCAGCCCCACGCCGGGTCGACCGTGGGCAGTCGACGCGGCGTGACGATCAGCTCGGTGCCGTCATCGAGTTGGTGATAGCCGAGCGGGGGAGTGTCCGGACCCTCCGTGACGACCCTGGTGCTCGACGGGACCGGCGGTCCCATCTCGTCGAGGACGGCGCGCACGACCTCCTCGGCCACCGTCACCCGTTGGCGGTCGGCGTTCTCGTACCAGGTGGCAACTCCGCGCGCCTCGGCGAGCGCACTCAGCTGTGGGTCCATCCGACAAGGATGTCAGTGAACGCCCGCCGGAGCTTGGCGGAGGGAGGCCCGCTCAGTGGACAGCGCGCTGGCTGGGCACCGGGTGCAGGTCGTCGCGCGCGGCGGTCAGGGCCGTCCTGGCGTGTTCGAGGTCGGCGTGGCGAAGGCTCACCCGGGCGTCACGCACCTGCCGGACGGCGGCCTCCACGCGGCACGTGTCCCCGGCGGCGGCCGTCCAGGCGAGCGCGGCGCGGAGGACGTCGTCGAGACGGGACAGGTCGGCCTCGCCGGTGAGGCCGGCGAGCACGCTGTCCACTGCCCGGCGAAGACGCTCACCAGGCGCTGGTAAGGGGCGCTTCCGAATCGGTGGAAGTCGTCTTGGGGACTGCACGATCAACTGCTGCTTGGTCACCGCGACCCTCCAACTAGGTTGGGCCGTGCCTGGGCCCCGACGGTCCCGCAACCAACCCAACGGGTCCGATCCTCGCACTCTTGGCCGCTCAAGCACAGTCTGAAAACCAGGATTAGCACAGGATTCACACTGTTAACGTTCAGTAGCTCGTCGGCCGACCGCCGATGGACATGGCTAACGGAAAACGCGTGCGTGGAGTGCCTGCCGCGACAGATGATCGGCTGCTCGCGTGGTTTCCGGCAGCCGGTACCGCGGCGTCAGCGCGATGACCTGGGCACATGCGGTGTCCAGGTCCACGAGGTGGCCGATCGACACGAAGACCGGCTTCACGTTCCGCTGGGTGCGCAGGACCGCGCCGACCTCCTCGTCGCCGTCGAGGAGCGGCGACCGGGCGCCACGCGCGGTGGCCGGCGCGACATAGGGACCCATCGAGGTCTTGGCCACACCGATCGAGGGCAGGCCCGTCTCGACCCCGAGGTGGCAGGCCAGGCCGAAGCGGCGGGGGTGGGCGAGACCGTGCCCGTCGGCCAGCAGCAGGTCGGGGGTGACCGTCAGCCGGGAGAGCGCCCGGAGGAGCGTCGGCAGCTCGCGGAAGGCGAACAGCCCCGGCACGTACGGGAACTCCGCCTCGCCCAGCGCGGTGGCCGACTCCAGCACCTCGCCCGTGGCCACCGACACGGTCACCGCGGCCGCGGCGAGGAACGGGGAACCGATGGCGTAGGCCACGTCCAGGCCGGCGGCGGTGCGCGGGGCGAAGCCCGGCGGCGCGGACCGGACGACCGACGGCGCCAGATCCACCTGCAGCCGCACGGCCTCCTCGACCGAGGACGGCACCCTCACCGCTCGTACGTCTCGTCCGAGATGACCTTGCCCTGCTCGTCCCAGCGCGTCACCCGGCGCAGCCCGCCGCCGTCGTCGTACGCGCGCTCCACCTTCCGCGAGCCGCTGGGGTACCACTCGCGCTGCGTGCCGACCGTGTCACCGCGCCGGCTCTGCCCCTCGACGATCAGCACGCCGGTCCTGGTCCACACCCGGAACGGGCCGTCCGGTCGGCCCTCCACATAGGACGTCAGGGACAACAGCTGCCGGTCCGGGCCGTACTCCGCGACCTCGCCGGTGAAGGGCTCGCCCCGGTACGACGGCATGTCGTGGTCGTCCCAGTCGAGCTCGGCCTCGTCGACGCGCAACACCAGCAGGAGGTTACTCGCGCCACGCGGCGGCGGCGGTCGGTCTGGCAACCTCAGGCCACGCTCGGGAACAGCAGCGACAGCGGGCCGGACAGCGCGGCGCGGACCTGGCGGGACCGCTCGTCGGCGACGACCTCCGGCTCGCCGGCCTCCACTCCGTCCAGCGCGAGGTTCGCGACCACCAGCGGGTCGCTCTTCGGCGCGTCGACGTGCGCGACCAGTTCGGTGTCCATGAACCCCACGTGCAGCGCCGTGACCAGTGTCTTCTGGTCGGCGAGGGCGAGCCGGAGGCCGTTGGTCAGCGACAGCTCGGCGGCCTTGGCGGCGGAGTACGCCTCGAGGCCCGGCGCGGTCGTCCACGACAGCACGGACAGCACGTTCACGAGCGCGCCGCCGCCCGCCGCCGCGAGCACCGGGGCGAACGCGCGGGCCACCGACAGCGTGCCGAAGTAGTGGGTCTCCATCTCGAGGCGGATGTTCGCGGGGTCCTCGTCGAGCAGGGTGGCGCCGGTGCCGGTGCCCGCGTTGTTGATCAGCAGGTCGACGTCCGGCGCCAGCTCGGCGGCCGCGGCGACCTGGGCCGGGTCGGTGATGTCGAGCCGCACCGGGACGACGCCGGGCAGGTCGACGGTGCGGGGGTCGCGAGCGGCGGCGTACACCTTCGCCGCGCCTCGGTCGAGGAGTGCCTGGGCGAAGCGGCGGCCAAGGCCCCGGTTGGCGCCGGTGACGAGGGCGGTCGCGCCGTTGATCTGCATCTCGTGCTCCTTGGAGTCTGAGTAGGTTTTTCCAAGTTAGCATGAGTAGGATTTTCCAACTCAGAGATATGATGGAGGTCATGGAAACGCCGTGTTCGATCGCCCGCACCCTCGAGGTGCTCGGCGAGCGGTGGACGTTCCTGGTGGTGCGTGAGGCGCTGGCCGGGACGACCCGCTTCGCCGACTTCCGCGCCACGCTGGGCGTGGCTCCCGACATCCTCACCAGCCGGCTGAACACGCTGGTCGAGGCGGGTGTCCTGGAGCGCCGCCCGTACCAGGAGGAGGGCAGGCGAACGCGCCACGAGTACCACCTGACCGCGGCCGGGGGGGACCTGCGCGTGGTGCTGGGCGCACTGCAGCAGTGGGGTGACGAGCACCGCCCGTACCTGAAGGGCCCCACGGTCGTCCGCCGCTCCAGCGACGACCGCCCCCTGCACGTGGCCTACGTCGACGACGAGGGTCGGGAGGTGCCGCTGTCCGAGGTGCGCTTCGTCCGCACGGCCGCCTACCCGACCCCCGCCTGAGCGCTCACGGCAGCGCCGGGGTCACGCGGCGGCGGACCGGCGTGCGATGGGATCCCGTCAGCCAGCGGCGGAGCAGGGACGGGCGCCCGCCGCGGCCCTCCCTGGCGTCGCGGGTCAGTGCCGCGGTCTGGGCCCGCTCGAGGCGGTAGTCGATCTCGGCCTGGACGAACTCCGGCGTGATGTTCATGTCCTTCTCCTGTCTCTTCTTTCCGACAAGGAGAAGATTCGCCCTGAGGCCCGGCCGCGGGCATCGGATGATCACGCACGAGTGGCCTCACGAGCCCTTACCCGAGCTGTCGAAGGCGGTTCAGGAGGGGGAGTAAGGGGGCAGCGCGAGCCATTCCCCCCAGCTGAGGTCCCGGCCGACGTACCGGGGCGCCTGGAACGGCCAGATCCTGGCGATCCACCGGGGCACCAGGATCTCGAGCGCCTCCTCGAGGGGCGTGCCCACGCGGTCGTCGACCACCCACCAGCTGATCTCCGCGTCCGCGCCCGCCTTCCCCGGCGGGTCGACGTACACGCAGCCGAGCAGTTCGGTCTCGCCGAGGTCGAGCAGCGCGTAGTTGAACGACTCGTGCGCCTCGATCTCCCGCTCGTGCCTGGCGAGGTCGGCCCGGTCCTGCTCGACCGTCATCGTCTCCGGCGGCCAGCCCCACGCCTCGCCGTAGGTCCGCCACAGCCGCTCCCGCGAGCCCATCACGGCCGGGTAGTCGATCTCCACGTCCGACTCCCGGATCGGCCGCAGGTGGTAGCCGTCCATGATCGGGACCGTCGTGGGGTGTGCGAAGTCAGCGGGCAGCCAGGCCATGAGCGGCCACGTTACCGCTTCGGCTTGGCGCGGACGTGCATCCGCTCGCCCTGCTTGCCGAACAGGCTGAGGATCTCCACCGGGTGGTCGTCCGCCGAGCCGAACCAGTGCGGCAGGCGGGTGTCGAACTCCGCCGCCTCGCCGGGCTGCATGACGAGGTCGTGGTCGGCGAGCAGCAGCCGGGCACGCCCGGACAGCACGTACAGCCACTCGTAGCCCTCGTGGGTCCGCTGCTCGGTGGGCCGGCCGGGCGGGATGACCATCTTGTACGCCTGCAGGCCGCCGGGTTGCCTGGTCAGGGGCACGACGGTGCGGTCGCCCGACATCCTTGGTTCCATCCGCACGCGCGGGTCGCCCACCTTCGGCGCGCCGACCAGCTCGTCCAGCGGCACCTGGTGGGCGATGGAGATCGGCAGCAGCAGCTCCAGGCTCGGCCTGCGCTGCCCGGACTCCAGCCGGGACAGCGTGCTCTTCGAGATGCCGGTCGCCTCGGACAGCTCCACGAGCGTGACGTTGCGCTGGGTGCGCAGCCGCCGCAGCCGGGGGCCGACCTCGGCGAGCGCGGTCGTGATCGCATCGGTCATGTTCCCAGTATCGGCAACGAATGTTGTCGAGGTGGGGACTGGGTCCGCATCCTGGTCGCGGAGGTGGTCGTCAATGTATGACGTGGTGATCGTTGGTGGGGGTACGGCCGGACTGGCGGCGGCGCTGGTGCTCGGCCGGGCACGGCGGAAGGTCGTGGTGATCGACGCGGGGGAGCCGCGCAACGCGGCCGCGCACGAGTCGCACGGGTTCCTCACGCGGGACGGGCTCCCGCCCGCCGAGCTGCTGCGGCTCGGCCGTGCGGAGGTCGCCGGCTACGGGGTGGAGCTCCTGGCCGACCGGGTCGTGTCGGCGAAGCCCGGCTTCGCGGTGGCGCTCGCCTCCGGTCCGGTCCTGACCGCGCGGAAACTGCTCGTGACGGCCGGCGTGCGCGACGAGCTGCCGGACGTGCCCGGCGTCGCGGAGCTGTGGGGCGACCAGGTGCACTTCTGCCCGTACTGCCACGGCTACGAGGTCCGCGACGAGCGGGTGGGCGTGCTGGCGAGTGGTCCGCTGGGCGTGATGAAGGCCGTGATGCTGCGTGAGTGGGCGCCGGACGTGGTCCTCTTCCCCGGCGACTACCAGCTCACCGACGACGAGGCCGCCCAGCTCGGCTCGCGCGGGATCCCGGTCGAGCCGGGGAAGGTCACGCGGCTGGTGGTGTCGGCCGGCCGGCTGACCGGCGTGGACCTGGCGGACGGCCGGACCGTGGCGCGGACGGCGGTGTTCGTGAACCCGACGTTCGTGCCGAAGGACACGCTGCTCAGGGAGCTGGGCTGCGAGCTGGACGACCAGGGCTGGGTCCGCGTGGACGCCGTGGGGCGCACGAGCGTGCCGGGTGTGTGGGCGGCCGGCAACGTCGTCGACCCGAGCGCCCAGCTGCTCAGCTCGGCCGGCGCCGCCGCGACCGCGGCCGCGCGGCTCAACCACGACCTGATCTTCCGGGTGTGAGACGGTCCACTGTGGCCGCCTCGGGCGCGCGGCTGACCGGCGGCTCGTGGCAGGATCGGCGGGGAGGTGCTGACGACAGTGACCCGACTTCTCCTCGCCCGCCACGGTGAGACCGTGTGGCACGCCGGAAACCGTTACGCGGGCGGCCGAAGTGAGCCCGAACTGACCGAACTCGGCGTGCGGCAGGCCGAACAGCTCGCGAAGACGGCGGTCGCCGCCGGGGTGACCACGGTGGTCAGCTCACCGCAGCGGCGGGCCGTCACCACCGCCACCCCGACCGCCGAGGCGCTCGGGGTGCCGCTGCACCTGCGGTCCGACCTGCGTGAGGTCGACTTCGGCGACCTGGAGGGGCACTTCCTCGACGAGATGGACCCCGTGGCCGCACAGGGCTTTCGGGAGAACCCGGAAGCAAACGCTTTCCCCGGCGCCGAGCCACTCGCGGAGGCCGGCGTCCGGGGTGCGGCGGCGTTGCGCGCCATCGAGGAGGAGCACCGGGGCGGCACCGTGCTGGTCGTCGCGCACGGCACGCTGTTCCGGCTCACGCTCTGCACACTGGTCGGCCTGCCCGTCAGGAACTACCGGCGGATCTTCCCGGGGCTGGACAACGCCGCGCTGTCGGAGATCCGGTTGCCGGCCGACCCGTCGCACCCCGCCGCCATCATCTCGCTCAACTGCGCGCCCTGACGCAGAGGAGAAGAGGCCGACGGGGGAGCCACCACAACTCCACCCGCCGGCTAGTTCACCCGATTACGTACCTCGGTCAGAACGGGTTGCGCCGGTTGCGGTCCATGCCCGCGACGTTGTTCGGCACCGACTCGTCCGGGCCCTCCGGCGCGGCCTCGTCGGAGTACGCCGGCTTGTGGTGCTCGCCGGCGAAGTCCGGGCTGGGCTCGCCGATCGGCGGCAGGCTCTGCGACGGGCTGCCACCGCGGTCGCCCAGCCGGCGCTCGCCCTGCTGCGGCTCGCGGTCGACGTCACCGCGCCAGGCGCCGGTCTCGCTGCCGCGGTTCTCGATGAAGTCGCGGAACCGCTCGAGGTCGCCCTGGACCCGGCCGCCCACCACGCCCAGCGCGGAGCCGGCCTTCTCGGTCAGCGTGCTCGGCTCGTACTCCATCTGGAGGTGCACCCGCGTGGTCTGGTCGTCGAGGCGGTGGAACGTCACGACGCCGGCGTGCTGCGGACCGTCGACGGACCGCCACGCGACCCGCTCGTCGGGGTGCTGCTCGGTGATCTCGGCGTCGAACTCACGCGTGACACCGCCGATCGTGGTGCGCCAGTGCGTCCTGGTCGGCGTGGTCTGCTCGATCTTGTCCACGCCCGACATGAAGTTCGGGAAGGACTCGAACTGCGTCCACTGGTTGTACGCGGTCCGTACGGGCGCCTTGACGTCCACCGACTTCTCGATGGTGGTCACTGATGCCACTCCTTTCGCGTTCGTTTTCCTGTCCCTGGCGGGAAACCGTGTTTCACCAGCCGCGCCTCGACCAGCTCGTCGGCGCTGGTGAGCGTGAAGTACAGGCTCATCGCCAGCGCGAGCGCCGCCGCGGCCAACGCCCAGCCGACCGGCAGCGGGGTGAACACCGTGAGCACGACGAACGCCACCACCAGCCATGGCAGGGTCTGCACCACGACGCTCAACCCGTACCGCCACAGCCAGCCGCGGTCGGTCGCGTCGTGGAGCACCCAGTCGCGGTACCGGTCCGGGAGCCGGCCGCCGAAGGCGTAGCGGACCCGCTGCACCGCGTTGGGTCTCGTCGTCTCCATGTCCTCGGGTACCCCTCGATTCCGGGGCGAACCGTGAAAACCGGCCGTACTGGTGCGAATCCAGTGTCTACAAAGGACGAAATTACCGGATGTCCGCCAGTGCGGCCGCGACGGCCTCGACCACCTCGGGATGCCCGAGTGGCATCGGCGCCTCGACCCGGTCGCTCGCTCCGTGATGGCTCCTGGCCACGACCCGCACCTGGATGTCCGTGCCGGCCAACGTCGTGGCGCCGTCCTCCTCGGCCGGGTCGACCAGCAGGACCGAGCTGACGATGTCGGCGAACTGTCGGGCGATCGCGATCGCCGTCGGGCACGCCTCACCACTCGCCACGAGGCTCGCGGGCGCCTGACGCTCGGTCAGCGTCTCGAGGACGTCCTCGATCTCCTCCAGCGAGTTGTGGCCGGCCGGTGTCCGGCACCAGGCCAGCTGGAAGTGGTCGGCGAGCTTGTTCCAGGTAGGGGGTATCTCGTGCTTTGCCGTGCCCGCCGGGTCGACTACGACCAGCGCGGGCCCGTCGTCCTGCCCGGCCCACACCACTGGCGCTCCTTCGGACCGCGGACCCTGTCTGTCGAACTCACGCATGACTGAGGGATACCGCGTCCGGTCCGCGCAAAACGCCCTACTCGCGGACGACCTCGGTCGGCGGCTTGTCGGTGCGCAGCCCACCGAAGCGCGGGTGCCGCAGCCGTCCCTCGCGGGTCCACTCGCTGAACCCGACCTGGACGACCAGCTCCGGCCGGATCCAGTGCGCGGTCGGCTCGGGCACCTGGTCGGCGAACGGCGACTCCTCCTGCGCCATGGTGTCCATGCGTGCCCGCAGCTCACGCAGGGTGGCGTGGTCGTACCCGGTGCCGACCTTGCCGGCGTAGCGGAGCAGGCCGCCCTCGTGGTAGCCCACGATCAACGCGCCGAACCCGGCCCGCGACCCCTGCGGTTCGGTGAACCCCCCGACGACGAACTCCTGGCCGCGCAGGCACTTGAACTTGAGCCAGTCGCCGGACCGGCCACCGCGGTACGGCGAGTCGGCACGCTTGGCGATGAGCCCTTCCCAGCCGTGGTCGCACGCCCACTGGTAATAGGCCTCGCCGTCGCGGTCGCGGTGCTCGCAGTAGCGCAGTCCCCCGCCGAAGCGGAAGGCCGTGCGCAGGATCGACTTCCGTTCCCGCAGCGGCCGCCCGGTGAGGTCGATCCCGCCGAGCGACAGCAGGTCGAACACGTAGTAGAGAACGGCGTCGCCGTCGTGGACGATCTCGCCGTCGGTGACGAAGTGCGTGCCGCCCGAGGAGGACAGCAGTTCGATCAGCTGCGGATAGCTCTCGTCGAGGCGTTTGTGGTTGCGGGACCACAGCTGTGGTCGCCAGCCATCGCGGATGGACATGGCGCGCACGCCGTCCAGCTTTCGCTCGAAGACCCAGTCGTCGTCGGAGAAGCGCCGATCGGTCGGCGTCGCGAGCATCAACTCTGGCGGATCGATCATCTCTCGTCTCGGTGATCGTTGAAAGTGCAAATTGCATACCCAGAGTTGCGGATTCTAATCCGTTGTCATCAACGCCGTGCACCGACCCGCCGAAAAGAGGGTGAGAAGTTACTTACCGCAGGTGTCGAGGCATTTCGGTGATCACTCGATCGAGGTCTTTGACTCCCCGGATCGGGGTGCGGTGAGTCGCGTCCGGCGGCGGCGTCGGCCGCGTCCCACCCCCGTGTGTCGGATCGGCGGTCGGCGTCGTCTCGTCCCCGGGTAGCGACTCGACGTCATCCGGCCGCCCAAGATCAGTGACCGCGGCTCCCGGCGCGGTCGCCGGCCGGCTTCTCGTCCACAGAGGACTGGACGCCCGTCGCTCATCCCACTCCCGGGTGCCCCGCGGATCGTTCCCGGCCGACGTGGAGCGCACTGTCCACTATGGACGACACTGTGGCGGGACTGGAGTGAACCGCACTGGTCAGGCCAGCAGACCGCTTGCGGTGGCTAGAGCGTCGCTGTCCTGACGTCCGGGCTGACGGGCAGCAGGTCCAGCATCCGCATGACGGCGAGCGGCCGCACCACCACGCGCCCGGTCGCCACCAGCCGCAGCCGGGCGTCCCGGTTGGCCAGCGTCGCGCGGGCGTCGAGCAGGACGGAAATCCCCGCACAGCCGAAGAACGTCACCTTGGACAGATCACACACCAGTAGTCGCACCGCGGGATCGGCGGCCAGCGGCGCCAGAGCCGCTCGCAGGGACGGCACGGTCGCGATGTCGACCTCGCCCGTCGCCGTTACCAGTGCGACGCCGTCCCGCGCGGGTCTTACCCCGATGCCGAGCCGAGCGCCGAGCGGCCAGCCGCCAGCCATAAGTGCCCCACCCTCCAAGAGACACGGCTGACTTCGTAACCGTGAGCAAAAACTCGCGACAGGTTATCAAGCGGTCTTGCCGCCGCATCGAGGCGCGCCCAGACTCCGGGAGTGCCCAGCGACATCCTGACCGTGGCGAGCGAGCTCGCCGAGATCACTCGCCTCGTGGCCGCCGACGACTTCGGCGCGACGACGGCGAAGTTCGTCCAACGGATCGTCAACACGATCCCCGGTTGCGACGAAGCGCTCATCACGGTCCGCTCGACCAACGGTGTCGAGACGGTCCAAACCAGCGGCGACCTGGGGTTCGACCCGTTGAGCCCCGGCCCCGTCATCGAGGCCGTGACCTTCCGCGAGCCGAGGCAGCTCACCGACACCATGTCCGACCAGCGCTGGCCCGCCTTCGCCACGCAGCTGGTCAACGCCGGTTACCGCAGCTGCATGACCCTCCCGCTGTCCACACGGGGCGACGAGTCCGCCGTGCTCACGCTCCTGTCCCGCGAGCCGGCGACGTTCGACGAGTCGTCCTACGACGTGGTGCTGCTGCTCACCCTCCACGCCGGCGTGGCCTTCGACAACGCGTCGATCTACCACGACGCCCTCGAACTGGTGGGCCAGCTGCGGACGGCGTTGCGCACCCGCTCACTGGTCGGCCAGGCGCAGGGCCTGCTCATGCGCGACCAGGGCTTCGGCCCCGACGAGGCGTTCGCACTGCTGAAACGGGCCTCCCAGAACAGGAACATCAAGCTGCGCGAACTCGCCGCCCAACTGGTCGAGGCCCACGAGAACGGCGGCTTCGACAAGCTCGTCGCCGACTTCACCCCCCTCTAGCGACGCCCTGAACCGCTTTCGGACGCGCTACCTGGATCCACCGCTCATCAGGAGGCCGCCGCTGCGGCGCGTGGCCCGTCTCACAGGCCTGGCGCGGCGCGCCGGCTCATCCGCTCATCCGCCAGCTGGCGAGACCGCACCACCGCGGAAGCGCCGTTCATGGCGCTGCACGCCTGTGGGTCGCACCAGGCGCCCCGGCGGCGAGGCGGCGTGACCGGCGTCGGCTGCGATGCGTGAACGCCCGGCAAGATCGCCGGCGGAGCCTCTTATCGTCGCGGAGGCGCCTGCCAATGCGTCGGCGAAGACTACGCGGCCCGCGCGACCGGCGCCGCTGTCAGCAGGTCCTCGATCCGGTCCGCGGCCGTCGCCGGTGCGCCCGCCGCCTCGACCAGGCCGGCCAGGCGCCGGGCCGTGGCGTCCGTCGGCTCGTCGACCCGCAGTTGTTCGACCACCCGGCGCAGGTCCTCCGCCGGCAGTTCCGCCGGCGCCGCGATCCGGCCGGCCCCGAGCGCGACGACGTCCCTGGCGTAGCCGGCCTCCTCGGCCGTTCCCGGCGCGAGCACCATCGGCACGGCGGCCCGCAGCGCCGCGCTCACCGCCGCGAGTCGCCCGTCGGTCAGGAAGACGTCCGCGTGCGGGAGGCCCGCGTACCTGGTCGAGTCCCCGACCACCACCTGCCACTCGGTGTCCCCGAAGGCGCGGACCAGCGGCCCGATCGGCGGCCCGTCGACCAGCAGCACCGGCCGGCGCCCACCCGGCCGCCACGGGTCGTGCACCGCGCCGCGGGTGCCGGGCACGGTGAAGACGTACGGGTCGAACGCCCGCTCGCCCGGCCACTCGTGCCCGCGTGCCAGGTTGGTCCCGGCCACGACCACCGGCAGGTCCCCGAACGCCGGTGCGGCCTTGGCCGTGCGCGGGTCGGCGACCACGGCGTCCACCGGGCCCTGTGCCCGGAACACGGCCATGTCCAGCAGCCCGCGCTCGTCCCGGCCGAAGCGCAGCACCCGCACGCCGGGGCCGGCCGCCTCGTCGACGTAGGGATCGCCGGACGCGAACGTGACCTGGTGCCCCCGCCCGCCCAGCTCCTCCGCGAGGCGCAGCGTCGGGTACAGGTGCCCCCGGTCGGGCCGGCTGAGGAACAGGAGGTGCATGCCCGAAAACCTAAGGTCCGCCGGTCGTGACGATCTCGAGGCGCGGTGGAGACGGGTGGTCCGGCGACCACGCATCCGCTATGGGGAACGATGTGATCAACCGGGCATAGCGGACAGGTCGCGCGGCGGGGTGGCGATGGTCACGGATAGGGTCGGGAGGTGGCGGAGCGGAGGGAGTGGCTGACCTGGACGGTCCTCGTGCCCGCGTTCGGGGTCCTCGCGCTCGCCGTGACCTGGGGACGTGACCTCGGGGTCGTGGCCGTCGTGCTGGTGGCCGTGGTGCTGGCCGGCGCCGTGCTCGCCGCCGTGCACCACGCCGAGGTCGTCGCGCACCGGGTGGGGGAGCCGTTCGGGTCGTTGGTGCTCGCGGTCGCGGTCACGGTGATCGAGGTGGCGCTGATCGTCACGCTCATGGTGTCCGGCGGGAAGGGGGCCGCCTCCCTCGCGCGGGACACCGTCTTCGCCGCGCTCATGCTCACCACCACCGGGATCGTCGGCCTCTCGCTGCTGGTCGGGGCGCGCCGGTTCCACGTGACGCTCTTCAACGCCGAGGGCAGTGGCGCGGCCCTCGCCACCGTGACGACGCTGGGCACGCTCAGCCTCGTGCTGCCGACCTTCACCACCAGCCAGCCCGGACCGGAGTTCTCCCCGTCGCAGCTGACCTTCGCGGCGTTGGCGTCCCTCGCCCTGTACGTGATGTTCGTGCTCACGCAGACCGTCCGGCACCGGGACTTCTTCCTCCCCGTCGCCCAGACCGAGGAGCCCGTCGCCCGGACCGAGGAGAACGACGCGGCTGACCACGCGCCGCCACCCACCACCCGGGCCGCGCTGGTGAGCCTCGGGCTGCTGCTCGTCTCGCTCGTCGCCGTCGTCGGGCTGGCCAAGGTCGAGTCGCCCGCCATCGAGGACGCCGTCGCCGCCGTCGGGTTCCCGCCGTCGTTCGTCGGCGTCGTCATCGCGGTGCTCGTCCTGCTGCCCGAGACGCTCGCCGCCGTGCGGGCCGCCCGCCGCGGCCGCGTCCAGACCAGCCTCAACCTCGCCTACGGCTCCGCCATGGCCAGCATCGGCCTCACGATCCCCACGATCGCGCTCGCGTCGGTCTGGCTCGACGGGCCGCTCGTGCTGGGCCTCGGCTCGACGCAGCTGGTGCTGTTCGTCCTGACGGTCGTGGTCAGCGTGCTGACCGTGGTGCCCGGTCGTGCCACCCGGCTGCAGGGCGGCGTGCACCTCGTGCTGCTCGCGGCCTTCCTGTTCCTGGCGGTCAATCCCTGAGGATCGCGGCCACCGCGTCGACCACGACCTGACGGCGGCGCCGGAGCGGGATGCCGGTGACGTGCCCGGCCATCTCCGGGGTCATCGAGCTCCACAGCGCGGACATGTGCACGACCAACGCCAGCAGCTCCTCTGGCGTGAAGCGGCTCGTGACCAGGCCCTCCCGCTGCGCCTGCGCGATCGCTTCGAGCTTGTCGTTCGTGCTGGCCACCACGACCTCGACCGCGGCGTAGCCCTCGCCCTCCAGGCGGTACCACTTCGCGAGCCGCTCCTTGACCGGGTTGGCGGTGAAGCGGTCGAACAGCCGGCCCGCGTACTCCGGGAGGTTCGTCGCGTCGATGGGCGCCTCGCGCAGCGTGTCGCGCGCCAGCTCGCTCATGACCGCGTCGAACAGGCCGTCCTTGTTGGTGAAGTAGTGGTAGATCTGCGCCTTGTTGCTCTTCGCCGCCGTCGCGATCCGGTCCACCCGGGCACCCGCGATCCCGTACTCGGCGAACTCCCTGGCCGCCGCGTCCAGCAGCCGTCGCCGGGTTGCCTCCGCGTCACCAGCCATGCCGCCACGGTACCTGACTAACCGTCTAGTTGACAGCGCAGTCCCGCGGTGCTTACCTGGAACGAGGAGTCAACCAACCAGTCAGTTAGGAACTGCGATGACGAAGGTCTTCCTGGTCACCGGTAGCTCACGCGGCCTGGGCCGTCAGATCGCCGAGAAGGTGCTGGCCGCCGGGCACTCGCTGGTCGCGACCGCCCGCAGGCCAGAGCAGCTGGCCGAGCTGGCCGAGCGCCACGGCGAGCGGGTGCGCACGGTCGCGCTGGACGTCACCGACCCGGCGGCGGCGCGGGCGGCCGTGGACGCCGCGGTGGCGGCGTTCGGCCGGCTCGACGTGGTGGTCAACAACGCCGGCTACGCCAACTCCGGTTCCGTCGAGGACACGCCCGCGGACGACTTCCGCGCGCAGGTCGAGGCCAACCTCTTCGGTGTCGTCAACGTCACCAGGGCCGCGCTGCCCGTGCTGCGCGAACAGGGGGCCGGCAACATCATCCAGGTCTCGTCGGTCGGCGGCCGGGTGACCACTCCGGGGCTGTCCGCCTACCAGGCCGCCAAGTTCGCGGTCGGTGGCTTCTCCGAGGTGCTCGCGAAGGAGGTCGCGCCGCTGGGCATCAGGGTCACCGTGCTGGAGCCGGGTGGCATGCGGACCGACTGGGCCGGCTCGTCCATGGCCGTCCACCCGGTCTCCCCGGCGTACGAGCGGACCGTCGGCGCCGTGAACGCGTTGCGCGCCAAGCTCATGGCGCGGGCAGCGGGCGACCCGGCGAAGGTCGCGGACGTCGTGCTGGCGGTCGCCGACCTCGACGAGCCGCCGGTCCGCCTGCTGCTGGGCAGCGACGCGGTCCGCTTCGCCGGGCAGGTGGAGGCGGCCCGAGCCGAGTCGGACGCCCGGTGGCGCGAGCTGTCGGTGTCCACGGACTACGACGACCTCACCGAGGAGAACATCGACCCGCTCGCCACGCTGCGGGGTTAGAGTCCGCGTGTGATTCACGTGGTTCTGTTGCGCGGCATCAACCTCGGCCCGAAGCGGCGCGTCGCGATGGCCGACCTGCGGGCGTGGTTGACCGAGCTCGGCTACACGGACGTGCGCACGCTGCTGCAGAGCGGGAACGCGGTCGTCCGGACGGACAAGGGCCCGGACGAGGTGCGCGAGGAAGTGGAGGCGGCGCTGGCCGAGGGCGCCGGCTTCACCGTCGACTGTGTACTGCGCACCGCGCCCGAGCTGCGGGCGGTCGTCGACGCGGACCCCCTCGGTGACGTCGTGACCGACCCGTCGCGCTATGTGGTGTCCTTTCTCGACGTGCCGGGGAGGTGGCCGGAGATCGATCCTGCCGAGTACGAGCCCGAACGGGTGCACCTCGCGGAGCGGGAGGCGTACTTCTGGTTGCCGAACGGTCAGCTGAAGTCCCGGATTCTGGCCGCTTTCCCTCCCCGAAAGGGTGAAGTGGCCACGGTCCGCAACTGGAACACGGTGACCAAGCTCCTGGCGATGGCGGCGGAGTAGTCACCGGAGCGCGATGGGCGCTCCGATACGCCGCCCGGTCGTGACCGTGTCGGTCTGCTCTCTACCATCACTTGCCATGTCCGGTCTCAGCTTGTTGACGATCAATATCGGCAGCCCGTCGGAAGAGCGGGCGCACCGCCAGCTGGCGTGGCTCGCCACCAGACACGAGGACGTCTTCGTGCTGACCGAGACCAGGACGAGCGACGGCTGCAGGCACCTCGCCGACGCGTTCCGGACGGCCGGCTACGCGGTCCTGTACCCGAAACCCGCGCCGGGCGAGTACGGCGTGATGGTGATCAGCAAGGTGCCGATGCAGGCCGACCCGATCGGCAGAAGCCTGACGTACCTACCCAATCGGGTGACAGGCGTGCTGATCTCCACCCAAATGGGTCAGGTCCGAATACTGGGGACCTACGTGCCGACCCGGGACGCCACAGCGGAGAGGACGGAACGCAAACGGCGCTTCCTGTCGGAGTTCAACACCGCGCTGGCGAGCGGCCTGACCAGTCCGGGCACGCAGACGGTGCTCCTGGGCGACCTGAACGTCGTCGAACCGGACCACGAGCCCCAGTACACGTCGTTCCGCTGGTTCGAGTACGACTTCTACCGCGGCCTGACCGACAAGCACGGTCTGGTGGACGCCTTCCGCCACCTGCATCCCGAGCGGGTGGAGCACAGCTGGATCGGCCGCACCGGCGACGGCTACCGCTACGACCACGCCCACTGCAGCAAGGAACTGGCGGAGGACCTGGTCGAGTGCGAGTACCTCCATGAACCGCGCACGACGCGACTGACCGACCACTCAGGACTGTCGCTGCGGTTCGCCTGCGAGACGAGCACCGTACTGGAAACCTCGGACCCCTTCGACGCGGTGAGCCCGCCAACCTTGTTCTAGCACAGGGGGTCTCCGGGAAATCAGGCCACGGCGAGGAGCTTGGCCGCCCGGCGCCGCGCGAGGACGGCCTGCTTGTGCATGCGCACCGCCTCGACCCCGGCGGCGTCCACGGCCAGCCGGTCCAGCAGGTGCGCCTTGCGCGTGTACCAGTCAGCGACCTCGTGGACGCCGGCGTGTGGGCCGGGCACTGCCCGCATCACGGTGCCCATCTCTTCCAGCGTTGTCATGGCAAAAGTGTGACCGCGGTCACCAATTACCCGCCAGTGATCGGGAACCCTAAGTACAGGTAACGCGACATGTGGGAACTATGAGCGCCTCACGCCGCCAGATGCGGGTTCGCCCGCAGCAACGCGGAAACGCGGCCCCACCACCCGTCCAGGGTGGGCTCGTCGGCGAGGTCCTGGTAGGTGACCGGCAACCCGTGCACGCGCAGCTCGTTGACCAACCGCAGCACGCTGAGCGAGTCGAGGCCCAGCGCGAGGAGGTCGGTCGCGCGCTCGATGTCCTCCGGGGACGCGCCGGTCACGTCGACGATCACAGCTGCCAGGTCATCTCGGGTCACGGCTGCCAGCCTGGCATCCCCACCTCGCACCGGACACAACTCCTGCTTGCCCCGATACGGTGGGGGGGTATGGTAGTGTCGTCCCGAGGAAAGGAGTTGGCGGTGACTACGAACACGTACAAGGTGACCGGCATGACGTGCGCGCACTGCGTCGGCTCGGTGACGGACGAGGTCTCGCGGATCCCCGGCGTCACGGACGTTCAGGTCGATCTGCCGACCGGCGAGGTCACCGTCACCAGCGAGGCGCCCATCGACGTCGAGACCATCCGCGCCTCCGTCGACGAGGCCGGTTACGAGTTGGCCAGCTAGCCATGTCCGCGGGACTGAAGTTCGCCGGGCTGGCCCTGGTGATCGCCGCCGTGTTCGGTGGCGCCTACGGCGTCGGGCAACTGGTCGGGCCGGTCTCGCCCGAGCCGGCGCCCGCCGCGCACGAGGGCATGGCCGAGGAGGGCCACGGCGGTCACGGCGCGGCCGTGCCTAAGGGCCTGCAGGTCAGCCAGGACGGCATGACCCTCGACGTGTTGAGCACCGGCCTCGTCGCCGGACAGCCGGCCGACTTCACGTTCCGGATCCTCGACGAGGCGGGCGACGCGGTCACCCGGTTCACCGAGACGCACGACAGGCTGATGCACCTGATCGTCGCGCGCCGCGACCTTTCCGGGTTCCAGCACGTCCACCCCGCGATGGCCGCCGACGGCACCTGGCACGTCCCGCTGACGTTCCCGAACGCCGGTGACTACCGCGTGTTCGCCGACTACCGGGTGCGCGACGCGGACGAGGGGCTGACGTTGGGGGCCGACGTCCCGGTCGCCGGTGACTACGTCCCGGCGCCGCTGCCCGGCCCGGCGCTGACCGTGGCGGTCGGCGAGTACCGCGTGCTGCTGTCCGGCACGCTGACCCCGGGCACCACGAGCAGGCTGACGCTGACGGTCGACCGCGACGGCGTCCCGGTCACCGACCTCCAGCCGTACCTCGCGGCCTACGGCCACCTCGTCGCGCTGCGGCAGGGCGACCTCGCCTACCTGCACGTCCACCCGGACGGCGCGCCCGGCGACGGGACGACGAGCGCCGGGCCGAACATCGTCTTCTACGCCGAGGTGCCCTCCGCCGGCACCTACCGGCTGTACCTGGACTTCAAGCACGGGGACACCGTCCGCACGGCGGAGTTCACCGTGGTGGCGGGGGAGCACGGTCATGAGTGAACAGGAACAGTTCGAGTCGAGCCGGCTGCCCGGCTCGGCCACTCGCGCAGCCGTCGCCGGCGATGACCCCGGTCCCTCCGGGGTGGAGCTGATCATCGGTGGCATGACCTGTGCGTCGTGTGCCGCACGGATCGAGAAGAAGCTCAACCGCATCGACGGCGTCGAGGCCAGCGTCAACTACGCCACCGAGAAGGCGCTGGTGAAGGCGGCCGGTGTGCCGACGGAGGACCTGGTCGCCACCGTCGAGAAGATGGGCTACACCGCACGGGTTCCCGTCCCCGAACCGCCCGAGGCGGCGGCGGAGCCGGCGGACACCGAGGTCCGGGCGCTGCGCGACCGCCTGCTGGTGAGCCTCGTGCTGACCGTGCCGGTCGTCGTGCTCGCCATGGTGCCGGCGTTCCAGTTCGACTACTGGCAGTGGGCGTCGCTCTCCCTCGCCGCGCCGGTGATCGTGTGGGGCGCGCTGCCGTTCCACCGGGCCGCGTGGCTGAACCTGCGGCACGGCTCGGCGACCATGGACACGCTCATATCGATGGGCACGATCGCCGCGTTCGCCTGGTCGCTGTACGCGCTCTTCCTCGGCACGGCAGGCGTTCCCGGCATGACGCACCCGTTCGAGCTGACCATCGAGCGGACCGGCGGCGCGGGCGACATCTACCTGGAGGTCGCGGCCGGCGTCACGACGTTCATCCTGGCGGGCCGCTACTTCGAGGCACGGGCGAAGAGCCGCGCCGGGTCCGCCCTGCGCGCGCTGCTTTCCCTGGGTGTCAAGGAGGCCGCGGTGCTGCGGGGCGGCGTGGAGACGCGGGTGCCGATCGACCGGCTGGCGGTCGGCGACCGGTTCGTCGTGCGGCCGGGGGAGAAGGTCGCCACCGACGGCGTCGTCGAGGAGGGCGCGTCGGCGGTCGACGCGAGCATGCTGACGGGTGAGTCGCTGCCGGTCGAGGTGTCGGCCGGCGACGCGGTGGTCGGCGCGACGGTGAACGTGGGCGGCCGGCTGGTCGTGCGTGCCACGCGCGTCGGCGAGGAGACGCAGCTGGCGCAGCTGGCGCGGCTGGTCGAGCAGGCGCAGACCGGCAAGGCCGCGGTGCAGCGGCTCGCGGACCGCGTGTCGGCGGTGTTCGTGCCGGTCGTGATCGTGCTGGCGTTCGCGACGCTGGGCTTCTGGCTCGGCACGGGCGCGTCCCCGTCGGCGGCGTTCACCGCGGCGGTGGCCGTGCTGATCATCGCGTGCCCCTGCGCCCTGGGCCTGGCCACGCCGACCGCGCTGCTGGTCGGCACGGGCCGCGGCGCGCAGCTGGGGATCCTCATCAAGGGCCCGGAGGTCCTGGAGTCGACGCGGCGCGTGGACACGGTCGTGCTGGACAAGACCGGCACGGTGACGACGGGCCGGATGACGCTGGTGTCGCACGTGGTCGCGGACGGCGTGCCCGAGAGCGAGCTGCTGCGGCTGGCCGGCGCGCTGGAGGACGCGTCGGAGCACCCGATCGCCCGCGCCGTCGCCGACGCGGCTCGCGCGCGGGGTGCGTTGCCACCGGTGTCGGCGTTCGCCGCTCTGGACGGGCTCGGCGTGCGCGGCACGGTCGAGGGCCACGAGGTGGCGGCCGGCCGCGTGGTCGACGACGAGTGGCTGCCGCCGTTGCCCGCGGCGCTGGCCGAGGCCAGGGCGACGGCCGAGGCCGCCGGCCAGACGGTCGTCACGGTGGCGTGGGACGGCGCGGTGCGCGGCCTGCTGATGGTGGCGGACACGGTGAAGCCGACGAGCGCCGAGGCCGTGTCCCGGTTGCGTGCCCTCGGCCTGACCCCGGTGATGCTGACCGGCGACAACGAGGCGGTGGCCCGCTCGGTGGCGGCCCAGGTGGGCGTCGACGAGGTGATCGCGGGCGTCCTGCCGGCGGGCAAGGTGGCCGCGGTCAAGCGCCTGCAGTCCGCGGGCCGGGTGGTGGCCATGGTGGGCGACGGCGTCAACGACGCGCCGGCACTGGCCCAGGCCGACCTGGGCCTGGCGATGGGCACGGGCACGGACGTCGCCATCGAGGCCAGCGACCTGACCCTGGTCCGCGGCGACCTCCGCGTGGCCGCGGACGCCATCCGCCTGTCCCGCCGCACCCTGGCCGTGATCAAGGGCAACCTGTTCTGGGCCTTCGCCTACAACGTGGCTGCCATCCCGTTGGCCGTGGCCGGACTCCTGAACCCGATGATCGCCGGAGCGGCCATGGCCTTCTCCAGCGTGTTCGTGGTCAGCAACAGCCTGCGCCTGCGCGGCTTCCGCGCTCAGACGGGTGCGGTCACCTGACCGGGCGGTCGATCAGTCGAGACCACCCGCGCGGTCCCCATCTCCTTCTCGCTCATACGCGCCGCGGACGGCCTGACATCATGC
>NZ_JBJMIE010000576.1:0-31309 GCF_045807065.1 Actinophytocola sp.
GCCGACGCATGAATCCGGGAACGCGACAGGACCTTGCTTGTCCTGGCCCATGAAGACGACCTTAGCCAGGTATTCGAGGTTAACCTGGTGCACGATGCCGGTGCCCGGCGGCACGACCTTGAACTCGTCGAACGCGCTCTGCCCCCACCGCAGGAACTGGTAGCGCTCCTTGTTGCGCTCGTACTCGAGGTCCACGTTGCGCTCGAAGGCGTCCGGCCGGCCGAAGATGTCCGCGATCACCGAATGGTCGATGACCAGCTCAGCCGGGGCCAGCGGGTTGACCTTCGCGGGGTCCCCACCCAGCTCGGTGACCGCCTCGCGCATGGTCGCGAGGTCGACGACGCACGGCACGCCGGTGAAGTCCTGCATCACCACGCGGCCGGGGGTGAACTGGATCTCCGTCGACGGCTCGGCCGACGGGTCCCAGCCGGCCAGCGCGTTGACGTGGTCGGCGGTGGTGTTGACGCCGTCCTCGGTGCGCAGCAGGTTCTCGAGGAGGATCTTCAGGCTGTAGGGGAGCCGTTCCGAGCCCTTGACGGCATCGAGCCGGAACACCTCGTGGGAGGCATCGCCGACCGTGAGCGACTGGCGGGCGCCGAAGGTGTCCTTGCTTTCTGGTGCGGTCACAACCAACTCCATTGGGGCCTGTGGCGGTCAGTTTCGGGAACGCTCTCTCATGGCAAACAGTACGCTTGTCCTGTATTCGGCGCCAAGGGAGGGTCGGCCACCATGCTGCACCACGTACAGATAGCCGCACCGGCGGGCAGTGAAGATCAGCTCCGAGCGTTCTACACAGGCGTCCTCGGCTGGCGTGAGCTGCCCAAACCCCCACTCCTGGCCGCCCGCGGCGGCTGCTGGTTCCAGGTCCCGGGGCACGGCGGCCCGGACGCGGAACTGCACGTCGGCATCGAGGAGGACTTCCACCCCGCGAAGAAGGCGCACCCGGCGTTCGTGGTCGACACAACCGCGACGGCCGCCGCGATCGAGGCCGCCGGCCACCCCGTCCGCTGGGCGGACCCGGCCGAGATCCCGGGTCGCAAACGCTTCCACACCGACGACCCCTGCGGGAACAGGCTCGAGTTCCTCGACGGGTGACGGGGAGCTGATCGGCCATCGCGAGGTCCGCACCTCTGTGTGCGGCCGCCTGGAGCCCTGGCGGGCTGACACCTCGGGAACGCGGTGTGGGCGCGGTCGCACGAGAAAGGCCCGGCACCTCCGCGAGGAAGTGCCGGGCCCTGCGAACCGGGAAACTCAGCTTTCCTTCACGAGGGCGATGACGTCCTCCGGGGTCAGGTCGGACAGGGCGGTCAGGCCCAGCTCGCTGTAGGTGCGCAGTGGGCTGACGTACCACTTGCCGTCGACCTCGGTGGCGACCACGCCGGTGTTCTTCAGCAGGCCGGACGCCAGGTGGGCCAGTGCCTGCTGCATGTCGGCGCTCATGTTGCTGCCGCCCAGCTCTCCGGCGACGTCGCTGGCGCACAGCCGCTGCGACTGGCCCTCACCCTCGGCGGTGTAGCAGTCGCCGTCCTTGGTGACGTGGTAGGTCTCGCCGTCGGACTTGACCTCGATCTCCTTCAGCATCACGCGCTGGCCGCCGGTCTCCGCCTTGGTCGACTCGGTCTCCAGCTTCGTGACCTCCACGCCGGAGGCCGACGGGGTGCCGATCTCGTCCAGCAGGGCCGGACCGGCGTCGTGCAGGGCGCCCATCTCGTCCGGCGGCAGCAGCTCGATGACCCGCTCGGCGTCACCGTTGATCGCGGCCTGCACCATCTCCTTGACCGCGTCGTCCGCGCTGCCGGCGCCCTTGTCCGGGATCGACTTCGACGGCCAGTCCTTGTGCGCGTCCTGCAGCGCGTAGTCGGCGATCGTGTAGAAGAGGCTCGGGTACCACTTGTCGTCGACCTTCACCGTCGCGATGCGGATCGGCTCGCCGGACTCGCGCACGACCTTCGCGATGTCGACCTTCTCGTCGGTCGGCTTGGAGTTCACGCCGTCCGGGAACGCGGCCTGCATGAAGTCGTCGGTGAGGGGCAGCTCGCTGACGTCCGCGTGGAAGGACACCGTGCCGCCGATGAGCTTGGTGATGGTCAGGTGGTCGTTGACCTTCTCCGCGCCCTTCTCGTCGTACCGCAGGTTCGCGGCCTGGACGGACGCCCCGTGCAGCTTGGTCGGGTCGGCGTCCTTCTTGTAGACGTTCAGCTCCTGCAGCCGCTTGGTCGTCTTCGCGTTGAAGTCGACGAGCAGCGACGACTCGGCCGGCGTCAGGCTCTCCAGCACGCCGAGCACGTCACCCTGGCTGAGGCTGTTGACCAGGTTCGACGCGGCCTGCGTCGGGTTGTCCTGGCCGCCGGAACCGGCCTCGCTGCGGTTGAGCACGAAGACCGTCGCGGCGATGCCGACCGCGACCACGACCACCGCGGCGATCGCGCCGATGATCGGGCCCTTGCTCTTCTTCTTGGGTGCCTCGCCGTAGCCGCCGGCCGGCAGGCCGCCGTACTGCGGCTGCTGCCCGTACTGCGGCTGCCCGTACTGCTGCGGGAAGCCCTGCGGGCCCGTCTGCGGCTGCTGCGGAAACCCCTGCGGCCCGGTCTGCGGCTGCTGAGGGAAGCCCTGCGGACCCGTCTGGGGCTGCTGGGGGAACCCCTGCGGGCCGGTCTGCGGGTATCCGCCCTGCTGCGGGTAGCCCTGTTGCGGGTGGCCACCCGGCTGGTTCGGATCCTGCGGCTGCCATCGGCCGCCAGGTGGATAGGTCACGGTTCCCCTCCTGCGTTTTCGGTCGCTCGTCCGCGCCGCCCAGCGAAGATGCCCACGACCCCTGCGAGAGTCAGCACGGCCCCGACCAACGTGGTCGTCGGACCGGCACTCGAGATGCCCAGGCGGACTTCTTCCCCACCACTTACGACGGATGCCGCCCCCGCGATGGTTCCACTGACTATCGCGATCACCGCCGAGATCGTTGCGGCGCAGCGGCGGAATCCCAGCGCGTACACGACCAGGCACAGCGTGCTGACCGGGATGATGAGCGTCCACGCGTCGACGACCAGCGCCAACGGGCTGCCGTCGAGCACCCGGATGGTCCGGATGATCGCGATCGACTCGTAGCTGTCCCGCAGCACGCTGCCGGAGACCACCCAGGGCAGGAACGTGCCCACCGCGACCGTCACCAGCCCGACCGCGGTGAGCGCCGCGCCGGCGAGCCCGACCCCGGTGTGCGGTCGGGTCGCGAGTTTGGTCAGCACCCGGTCATGGTGTCAGCCCTGGTGACGACGGCGGTGGCCACCCTGCGTGTGCCGGATGGGCTCGAAGGGGTGAAAGTTTCCACCGAGGTAGGAGTTCCTGGTGTTGCTGCTGGGAGCGGAGTGTCCACAGTGGCACAGTGACGCGCTGGGCCGCTGTTCACGGCGGTGCTGAACGGCGCGAGGGAGGGTTGTGCACCGTGGGTGGCACCAGACTTCGGATCGTTGTGGCGTCACTGCTGCTCAGCGTCGGCATGGGTGCCGGCACGGCGGTCGCCGCCCCGCCACCGCCGCCGAACCCGAGCGACGGCCAGCTGAGGGCGAGCAAGGCGGACGCGGACGCCAAGGCCACGAAGGTCGGCGCGCTCACCAGCCAGGTCGCCCAGGCCCAGGCCCAGCTCGACCAGCTGCAGGCCGACGTCGAGGCCAAGATGGAGGACGCCAACCGCGCGCTCGTCGACCTGCGGGCCGCCCAGGACGCGGCCGCCCAGGCGAAGGCGGACGCCGACGCGGCCAAGGTCGCCGCCGACAGTGCCGGCCAGGACATCGCCGACGCGCGCAAGGCACTCGACGAGTTCGCCGCCGGCAGCTACAAGCAGGGCAGCGTGATCGGCTCGATGTCGGCGTACATCGGCTCGAAGAGCCCGGACGACCTGCTCCAGCGGGCGCAGCTGCTCGACGCGGTCGCCTCCAGCCAGCTCGACGCGCTGGACGCCATGGAGGTGGCCAGGACCGAGAAGGCCAACAAGGACTCGGCCGCCCGCAAGGCCCTGGACGTCGCGAACCAGAAGCAGGCGGCCGCGCTGGCGGCCAGGGACGCGGCGGCCGCCGCCACCGCCGCCGCGCAGCAGGCGCAGGACAGCCAGGCTTCGGCCACCCAGCAGCTGGAGTCCCAGAAGAACGCGGCGGAGACCCAGCTGACCGCCGCCCAGGCCACCACCGCGGGGCTACAGGGCCAGCGGCAGGCGTACCTGGACTGGCTCGCGGCCAAGCAGGCCGAGGACGCGGCGCAGGACCAGCCCCCGCCAGCGAGCGGCGGCCCGGCCCTGCCACCGGCGAGCGGCGCCGTCCAGGCCGTGATCGCCCGCGCGATGTCCCAGCTCGGCGTTCCGTACGCGTGGGGCGGTGGTGACATCCACGGCCCGACCCAGGGCATCCACGACGGCGGCGTGGCGGACTCCCACGGCGACTACGACAAGGTCGGCTTCGACTGTTCGGGCCTGATGGTCTACGCGTTCGCGGCGGCCGGGAAGTACCTGCCGCACTACAGCGGCTACCAGGCGACCGCGGGCCGGCGCGTGCCGCTGTCCCAGAAGGCGCCGGGCGACATGCTGTTCTGGTCCAGCGGCGGCCACATCCACCACGTCGCGCTGTACATCGGCAACGAGCGCATGGTGGAGGCGCCGTACTCGGGCTCCCACGTCCGCGTCGCACCGGTCCGCTACGGCGGCATCGTCGGTTATGCCACCAGGGTGTTGTGACAGCCGGCCCGGACGCGCGCTCACCAGCTCGGATGGCTGGCGACGCCGCCGTCGACGACCAGGTTGTGGCCGGTGACCCAGGTGGCCAGGGGTGAGGCGAGGAACAGGCACGCGTTGGCCACGTCCGTCGGCGTGCCCAGGCGGGCGAGCGGCGCCGCCCGTCGCCAGCGCTCGACGCCCTCCGGCCAGTCGTCGGCCAGGCCGGGACGGTCGATGAGACCGGGGGAGACGGTGTTGACGCGGATGCCGCGTGCGCCGTACTCCAGGGCCGCGGCGCGTGCGTGCATGACCAGGGCGGCCTTCGCCGAGCTGTAGTGCGCGTGCCCCGGCGCGGGCTGTGCCGCCTCGATCGACGCGATGTGGATGACCGACCCGCCGGTCATGACCTCGGCCGCCGCCTGCGTGCACGAGAACGCACTGGTCAGGTTCGTCTCCAGCACGGCACGCCAGCTCTGCACCGCCATCCCGGGCAACGGCTCGACCGGCTGGATGCCGGCGTTGTTGACCAGCGTGTCCAGCCGGCCGCCCCAGCCCACGACCGCGCGCACCAGGTCCTGGCAGGCGCCGTCGGACGACAGGTCCGCCTCGAGGGCCACCGCCGCCCCGCCGGACGCCTCGATCTCCGCGACGACGGCCGCCGCCCGCGTCGCGCCGCGGTGGTAGTGGACGGCGACCGCGCTACCGGCCTCGGCGAACCGCAGCGCGATGCCGCGCCCGATGCCGCCGCTGGCCCCGGTCACCAGCGCCACCGTGCCGGTCAGGTCAAGCATCCGACATCCGCACCGGCGCGTCCGGACGGCACAGGTCCCGGATCCGGTCGGCCTCGGTCGGGTACCGGGCGCACAACGCGTCGACCTCGCCGCCCTCGTAGTCCGACGGAACGAACCCGGGGGCCATCGTGGTGCCGCACAGCGCCCACCGCCCACCGGCCGCCACCCGCGCGCCCATCCACGTGCCGGCGGGGACGGCCAGCTGAACGGTGGGGCCGCCGAGCACCTCGACCCGCGCCTCGCCGGACGGGAACAGCAGCAGCAACTCCACCGGGTCCCCGCGGTAGAAGTGCCACACCTCGTCGATGGGCAGCCGGTGCATGGCCGAGAACAGGCCGTCCGCCACCGAGAACAGGATGATGATCGCCGAGCCCGCGGGCCGTCCGGTCTCGTCGACCGGTCCCGCCCAGGTCCGGCGGAACAACCCACCCTCCACCGGCAACGGCTCCAGCCCGTACTGGGCCGCGATGTCGGCCAGCTCTTCGCTCAGCACGGCACGAAGCTACTTGCCCGGCAACGAGCGCGCGAACGAGACGCCGCGGTCCACCCACTCGGCCAGCCGGGCGTCGTCGTCGAGGACGCCCGGGTCGACCCGCAGCCAGCCACGCATCTCGCGGCCGCCCATGATCGCCGTGTGCACGTGGTCGTCGAGGAGGTCCGGCGCGTCCTCGGGGTCGACGCGCACCAGCAGCCCGCCCCTACCGCTGGCCGTCACGGACATGTTGCCGTCGACCAGGAACGCCAGCCCGCCGAACATCGGCTTCTCGTCGACGCCCTTCTCGGACGCGACCAGCTCCCGGATCCGGTCGGCAAGCTCGCGGTCGTAGGCCATGCCGACGATTATCGCAGCCCCTTGACCATCGTGGTCTGTCCCGCGACCGCACCGACCGGCACGTAACCGTGGCGGGTGTACAGCGCGACCGCGGCGGTGTTGTCCGGGAACACCGCCAGCCGGACCGAGGCCGCGCCGGTCCGCGCCGCCCATGCCTCGACCTCCGCCAGGAGCCGCCCCCCGACGCCGTGGCCGCGTGCCTCCGGCGCCACCCACACCGACCGCAGCTCGCACCCGTCCGCCCCGGGCACGCCCCGCGCGACGCCGACCGGCCGGTCACCGAGGAACGCGACGACGTTGTGCGCGCCCGGCAGCGCGAGCCGCGCCCGCCACTCGTCCTCGCCGCCCCGGTCCCAGTCGGCGAGCCCGACCCGGAACGCGTGCGGGGCATCGGCCAGCGCCGCGAGCCGAACCACCCGCCAGACCGCCCAATCGTCGAGCGTGAGGACACGCAGAGTCACCACGCCACCGATAATCACACGTGCGGGTCTCACCGCGGTGATCATCGCCGGAAGGCGCCTGTCCGGACTGGACAAGCCGGGCGAGAGGGAAAGACGCCGGGAACAGGCCGCGAACCGCCGAGCGGAGCGAGGCAATCCAACCCGTGAACGGCCGCCGGCGTCTGGACTGAGTGAGCAGCGGAGGCGACGGGAGCGAAGCGACCCTCGCTGAGCAGCGCAGGGAGGGAAGACGCCGGATACAGGCCGTGAACCGTCGAGTGGAGCGAGGCAATTCAACCCGTGAGCGGCCGCCGGCGTCTGGACTGACGAGCACGAAGGTTCCTGCGCGAGGAACGAGCCCAGGAACCTTCGCGCGCAGGAGGGAAGACGCCGGGAACAGGCCGCGAACCGTCGAGCGGAGCGAGGCAATCAAACACAGCTCACAGCCGTCATACCGCTTGTCCGGTTGCCTGATAGCTGCAGAAGCAGAGCTTCATGAGGAGGAATCGAGTGACCGAGCCGGCGGAGTCGGTGAACGGATCGGGGAGCGACGCGCCCGTCAGCACACCGGCCCGGGACGCCCAGCTGCTCGAACGCACCGTGTTCGAGGTCAAGCGGGTCATTGTCGGGCAGGACCGGTTGGTGGAGCGCATGCTCGTCGGTCTCCTGTCCAAGGGTCACCTGCTCCTCGAAGGGGTTCCCGGCGTCGCGAAGACACTCGCCGTGGAGACGTTCGCCAAGGTTGTCGGTGGGTCGTTCACGCGTGTCCAGTTCACGCCCGACCTGGTGCCGGCCGACATCCTCGGTACGCGCATCTACCGGCAGGGCAGTGAGAAGTTCGACGTCGAGCTGGGACCGGTCGTGGCCAACTTCGTGCTCGCCGACGAGATCAACCGCGCGCCGGCCAAGGTGCAGTCGGCCATGCTCGAGGTGATGGCCGAGCGGCACGTGTCCATCGGCGGCGAGACCTTCCCGATGCCCGACCCGTTCCTGGTGCTGGCGACCCAGAACCCGATCGAGAACGAGGGCGTTTACCCGCTCCCGGAGGCCCAGCGCGACCGGTTCCTCTTCAAGATCATCGTGGACTACCCGACCGCGGAGGAGGAGCGCGAGATCGTCTATCGGATGGGGGTGACCCCGCCGGCGCCGCAGCAGGTGCTGAGCCCCGCCGAGCTGGTCCGCCTGCAGGAGGTCGCCTCGCGCGTCTTCGTGCACCACGCCCTGGTCGACTACACGGTCCGCGTGGTCCTCGCGACGCGCACGCCCGCCGAGCACGGCCTGCAGGACGTGTCCGGCTGGGTCGCCTACGGCGCCTCCCCGCGTGCCAGCCTGGGCATCGTCGCCGCCTCGCGGGCGCTCGCGCTGATCCGCGGCCGCGACTACGTGCTGCCGCAGGACGTCGTGGACGTGGTGCCGGACGTGCTGCGCCACCGCCTCGTGCTGTCCTACGACGCGCTCGCCGACGGCGTGCCGATCGACCACATCGTGTCCCGCGTGCTGCAGACCGTGCCGCTGCCGCAGGTCTCCGCCCGTCCGCAGTCGGGCGGGGTGCAGCCACCGCCGGTCGGGGTGGGCCGCTAGTTGAGCAGAGAGAAGGAGCGGCCGGGCTGGGCGCCTCCGATCCTCCAGGGCGATCGGATGGAGCACGGTCTCCGGCTGCTCGAACTGGACGTGCGCCGGCGGCTCGACGGCCTCCTGCAGGGCAACCACCTGGGCCTCGTGCCCGGTCCCGGTTCCGAGCCGGGGGAGGCCCGCATCTACCAGCCCGGCGACGACGTGCGCCGGATGGACTGGGCGGTCACCGCGCGCACGACCGAGCCGCACATCCGGGAGACCGTCGCCGACCGCGAGCTGGAGACGTGGCTCGTGATCGACCTGTCCGCGAGCCTGGACTTCGGCACCGCCGCGTGCGAGAAGCGCGACCTCGTGGTGGCCGCGACCGCCGCGGTCGCACACCTCACCGGCGGGGGCGGCAACCGCATCGGCGCGATCATCTCGACCGGCGCGAAGACCACCAGGATCCCGGCCAGGGGCGGTCTCGCGCACGCCCGCGGCCTGGTCCGCAAGGTCGCCGAGACGCCGCGTGCGCCGGAGGGGACGCGGGGTGACCTGCGGGAGGCGATGGAGCAGCTGCGCCGCCCGCCCCGCCGCCGGGGCCTCGCCGTGGTGATCTCCGACTTCCTGGGTGAGATCGACTGGCAGCGCCCGCTGCGGGGTCTGTCCACCCGGCACGAGCTGATCGCCATCGAGGTGCTGGACCCGCGGGACGTGGACCTGCCGGAGGTCGGCACGGTCGTGCTGGCCGACCCCGAGTCCGGCCGCCAGCGCGAGGTGCACGCCTCCGCCCTGCTGCGCCGGGAGTTCGCCGCCGCGGCGGCCGAGCACCGGGCGAACGTGGCGGCCGCCGTCCGCGGCGCCGGGGGCGGGCACCTGGTCCTGCGCACCGACTCGGACTGGATCGCCGACACCGTACGTTTCGTCGTCGCCCGCAAGCGGCGCTGGTCGGGGGGAGGAGTGGCCTGATGTTCGGCCTCAGCTTCTCGGGCTTCACGGCGCCGTGGTGGTTCCTGCTGCTGGTCGTGGTCGCGCTGATCCTGGTCGGCTACGTCGCGGTGCAGCGGATGCGGCACCGGCGCATCATGCGGTTCACCAACCTGGAGCTGCTGGACCGGGTGGCGCCCAAGCGGCTCGGCTGGATCCGGCACGTGCCCCCGGTGGTCCTGGTGATCGCGCTGATGCTGCTGACCACGGCGATGGCCGGCCCGACCGCGGAGCAGCGCGTGCCACGCAACCGGGCGACCGTGATGCTCGTGATCGACGTGTCCCTGTCGATGGAGGCCACCGACGTCAAGCCGAGCCGGTTGAAGGCCGCGCAGGACGCCGCGAAGGACTTCGCCAACGGCCTCACCCCGGGCATCAACCTCGGCCTCATCTCCTTCGCCGGCACGGCGAGTGTGATGGTCTCGCCCACGACGGACCGCGCCAGCGTCGCCAAGGCCATCGACAACCTGCGGCTCGCCGAGTCGACCGCGACCGGCGAGGCGATCTTCGCGGCACTGCAGTCGATCGAGGGCTTCGCCCAGGTCGTCGGTGGTGCCGACGGTGCGCCGCCGGCCCGGATCGTGCTGATGAGCGACGGGAAGCAGACCGTCCCCACCGACGACGGCGACGACCCGCGCGGCGCGTTCACCGCGGCACGGGCCGCGCGGGACGCGAAGATCCCGGTGTCCACGATCTCCTACGGCACCACCGACGGCTCGGTCACGATCGACGGCAAGAGCCAGGCGGTGCCGGTCGACGACGAGTCGATGAAGCAGATCTCGGAGCTGTCCGGCGGCGAGTTCTACAAGGCGGCCAGCGCGGACGAGCTGCACCGCGTGTACGACACGCTGGGTGAGCAGATCGGCTACGAGACCAAGGACGCGGACGCCAGCAAGCCGTGGCTGATGCTGGGCACGCTCGCGGCGTTGCTCGCGGCCGGCAGCGCCCTGCTGATCGGTCAACGTCTGCCGTGACCGTGCTGACAGTGGACTAGAGCCGCGTAGGGCGTTGTCGGTGCGGACGGATAGCCTGCCTGGGAACTCGGAAGGCTGCACCGGCAAGGAGTTGTGGAATTGGGCCGCTCAGTACTGGTAACAGGGGGTAACCGGGGGATCGGCTTGGCCATCGCCAGGGCGTTCGCTGCGCAGGGGGACAGCGTCGCGGTGACCTACCGGGGCAAGCCGGCGCCGGAGGACCTGTTCGGCGTGCGTTGCGACGTGACGGACACCGGCCAGGTCGACGCCGCGTTCAAGGAGATCGAGGAGAAGCAGGGCGCCGTGGAGGTGCTGGTGGCCAACGCCGGCATCACCGACGACACGCTGCTGATGCGGATGTCCGAGGAGCAGTTCACGAAGGTCCTCGACGCCAACCTGACCGGCGCGTTCCGGGTCGCCAAGCGCGCCACCCGCGCGATGCTCAAGGCCCGCTGGGGCCGGATGATCTTCATCTCGTCTGTGGTCGGGCTGACCGGTGGCCCCGGCCAGGTCAACTACGCGGCCAGCAAGGCCGGCCTGATCGGGGTGGCCCGCTCGATCACCCGCGAGCTGGGCGGCCGCAACATCACCGCGAACGTGATCACGCCCGGCTTCATCGCCACGGACATGACCGACGCGGTGTCCGAGGAGCGCAGGCAGACGATCCTCGCGAGCGTCCCGGCCGGCCGCTACGGGCAGCCGGCCGAGGTCGCCGCGGCCGTCACGTTCCTGGCCTCCGACGCCGCCGCGTACATCAACGGCGCGGTCGTGCCGGTCGATGGCGGGCTCGGGATGGGGCACTGACAGACTGACGTCCGTACCGAACCTGATCAGCCTGGAGGATGGCTTCGTGACCGGTCTGCTCGAGGGTAAGCGCCTGCTCATCACCGGTGTCATCACCGACGCGTCAATCGCTTTTCACGCGGCGAAGGTCGCGCAGGAGGAGGGCGCGACCGTCGTCCTCACCGGGTTCGGGCGGATGAGCCTGGTGGAGCGGATCGCCAAGCGGCTGCCGTCCCCGCCGCCGGTCATCGAGCTGGACGTGCAGAACTCCGAGCACCTGGACACGCTGGCCGACCGCGTGCGCGAGCACGTCGACGGGCTCGACGGCGTGCTGCACGCGATCGCGTTCGCGCCGCAGACCTGCCTGGGCGCGCCGTTCCTGGACGCGCCGAAGGGCGACGTCGCCACGGCGGTCGAGGTGTCGGCGTACTCGTTCAAGTCGCTGGCCGTGGCGGTGCTGCCGCTGCTGTCGCGGGGCGCGTCGGTCGTGGGTCTCGACTTCGACGCGCGGGTCGCGTGGCCGGCCTACAACTGGATGGGCGTGGCGAAGGCGGCGCTGGAGTCGGTCAACCGCTACCTGGCCCGCGATCTCGGCGAGCGCGGCATCCGCGTGAACCTCGTGTCGGCCGGCCCGCTGAAGACGATGGCCGCGAAGTCCATCCCGGGCTTCGGCGACCTGGAGAGCGGCTGGGGCGACCGCGCGCCGCTCGGCTGGGACGCCGAGGACGCCACGCCCGTCGCCAAGTCGATCTGCGCGGTGCTGTCCGACTGGCTGCCGGCCACCACCGGCTCGATGATCATGGTCGACGGCGGCGTGCACGCGACGGGGCAGTAGGACGGGGAGCCGGATGGACGCGTTGCTGTGGCTGTCGTTCGGCGGCCCGGACAGGCCCGAGGACGTGCGGCCGTTCCTGGAGAACGTGACCCGGGGCAGGGGCGTTCCGCCGGAGCGGCTCGACGAGGTCGAGCAGCACTACCTCGGGTTCGGCGGCGTGTCCCCGATCAACGCGCTGAACCGCGCCGCGATCTCGGCGGTCGAGGCGGAGCTGGCCGAGCGGGGCATCGACCTGCCGGTGTACTTCGGCAACCGCAACTGGCACCCGATGGTCGAGGACACGCTCGCCCAGATGGCCGGGGACGGGGTTCGCTCCGCCCTGGTGTTCCCGACCAGCGCGTACGGCGGGTACTCGGCGTGCCGGCAGTACGACGAGGACATCGCCCGCGCGCGTGCGGCGGTCGGCGACGGCGCCCCGGAGCTGACCAAGCTGCGGCACTTCTTCGACCACCCGCTGTTCGTCTCGGCGTTCGCGGACGCGGTCCGCGTGGCCGCCGAGGGGCTGGGGGAGTACCGGCTGGTGTTCACCGCGCACTCGGTGCCGGTGTCGGCCGACGCCGCCTCGGGCCCACCGGACTCGGGTGGTCACCGGTACTCACGGCAGGTGGCGGAGGCGGCCCGGCTGGTGGCGGCGGAGCTCGGCGTGCGGGAGTACGACGTGGTGTGGCAGTCCCGGTCGGGGCCGCCGCAGGTGCCGTGGCTGGAGCCGGACATCCTGGACCACCTGGATGCCCTGCACGGCAAGGGGGTGCCGGCCGTGGTGCTGTGCCCGGTGGGGTTCGTGAGCGACCACCTCGAGGTCGTGTGGGACCTGGACACCGAGGCCGCCGAGAAGGCCGCGGAGCTGGGCATGGGCTTCGGCCGGGCGGTCGCGCCGAGCGGGGACCCGCGGTTCGCGCAGCTGGTCGTGGAGCTGGTGCGGGAGCACCTGTCGGACGCGCCGGTCCGCAAGCTGTCGGACTTCCCGGTCGCGGGCTGCACGGTGAACGGGGCACCCTGTGCGGTCGGCTGCTGCGAACCGGCCGCCCGAGCGGGCCGCCGGCGTCTGGACTGACGCGCGCAGGAGGAAAGGCGGCCGGGTACAGGCCCGCGCGGTAAACGCGGGCCGCCTCGGTGTTCAGGAGGGAAGACGCCGGGAACAGGCCCGCTCAGTGCGCATCGGAGACGTCGAGGGCGCGGACCGCTTCGGCGACCGCGGCGGTGCGGGCCGTGCGGACGGCGTGGAACAGCGGGCGCAGCGCCTCGGCACGCTTGAGCGCCGACGACGCCGACAGGGCGCCACCGGGCTCGTCCTCCATGGCCAGCTCCAGGATCGCCGAGACCTCGGCGGCCCGCTGCAGCACCCGCAGCGCCCGCTGCGGCATGCCCTCCGGCCACCGGGCCTTGCTGCGTTCGGCGACCCGGGCCTGCAGCTCCTCGCGCACGCCGGCCCGCTGCTTGGCGACACCGAGCTCCAGCAGTATGCCGGCCGCGACGCGCATGGCGCCCGTCAGCTCGTGCTCCGCCTCGCCGAGCGGCACGTTCGGCGACGGCGCGGTCCGGTCGATCTCGAACACCGTCCAGCGGACGATGCCCTCACCGATCCGCTCCGGCACGATGCCGATGCCGTTCAGCACCACGGCCTCGCCGGCCCGTAAGGCCTCCGACGCGAACTGGCTGGCGCCGCCGAGGCCGCGCACGTCGCCGGGAACCGGCATGACCAGCTCCGCGTTCTCCGCGCCGGACCGGCGCAGTGCGGCGAGCAGCGCCGCGGGCGACCCGCCGGCCTCACCGCGAAGAGGGATTTCCAGGGTGGAGGCGAGCCGCTCGTCCGCGGCGACCACCTCGTGCAGCTCGGCCCAGTCCTGGAGGGCGTCGAGCACATCGTCGGCGGCGGCCGCGCCACTCAGCCAGGCTGAGCTCCACACCGCCAGAGTCGCGCTGGGGGATGACACACGGCAAAGGTTACGCGACGAAGTTCAGCCGACTTCCGGGGTGGGGTTGATGTGTGGATCTGCCTCGCTCCGCTCGGGGTTGACCTGCCTGGCGCCGCTCAGCGCTTCGAGGGTTCGCCCAACAGCTCACGCAGCAGGTCGCGGAACCCGTCGAGGTCCTCCTGCTCGCCGAACGCGCGGGCGGGCACCGGGAACAGCGCCGACCCGCCGGTGCGCAGCACGAAGTTGTGCCGCGTCTCCACCCAGCCCGCCATCGTCGGCCAGCGCAGGTCGGTGTACGCGGTGCCGTCGACGGTCATCATGCGGAAGGACTGGGTGTCGACGGTCGCGGTCACCGTCGCCGCCGCGGCCGGGTTGCGCCGGAACTGGCTCCAGACCGCCACCATCGGCAACGCCACGATGATCAGCGCGCACAGCAGGCCGAAGAAGCCGGGCACCGGCTGCCCGGCGACCAGGAGCACGACCGCCAGCGCGCCGAGGCCCAACCCGAACCACGGCGCCCACCGGTACACCGGGTACACGGCCCGCAGCGCGTCGTTCCAGTCCGACGGGGTCGGGTCCCACCGCAGCTCGAGCGACATGCTCCTCCTCCGCGCCCAGGAGTGGATGGGCGAGACTGTGCGCATGTCACAACCAGCCCGGGTACGGGTCGAAAGGCTACGGGAAGCCAGCTCCGCGACGACCCTCGAACTGTTCTTCGACCTGGTTTTCGTGTTCGCCCTCACCCAGATCACGGCGCTGATGGCGGAGGACCCCACCGGGCGTGGTCTGCTGCGCGGCACGCTGCTGATGATGGTGGTCTGGTGGTGCTGGGTCGGCTACTCGTGGGTGTCCAACGTGGTGAAGGCCGACGAGGGTCTCGCGCGGGTGGTGATGCTCGTCGCGATGGCGACCATGTTCCTGGTGGCGCTCGCGATCCCCGAGTCGTTCGAGGACATGCCGGGCGGGCTGCACGGCCCGACCGTGTTCGCGTTCGGCTACCTCGTGCTGCGTGCGGCGCACCTCGCGTTGTTCTGGCTCATCAGCGGCGGCGACGCGGGCCTGCGCCACCAGATCGGCCGCTTCGCGCCCACGATGATCGGCGGCACCGCCCTGCTGCTGCTCGCCGCGAACACGTCCGGCACCGCGCAGCTGCTGCTGTGGCTGGCCGCGGTCGTCGCCGACTACGGCGGCACCCTGGCCATCGGCGCGCGTGGCTGGCGCCTGAACTCCGCGCGCCACTTCGCCGAGCGGCATGGGCTCATGGTGATCATCGCGCTGGGCGAGTCGATCGTGGCCATCGGTGTGGGGGTCACCCACCTGGCGATCTCCTGGCCGATCGTGATCGGCGCGATCCTCGGCCTCGCGGTGTCGGCGAGCCTGTGGTGGGCCTACTTCGACACGGCGGCGCTGCTCGGCGAGCACGCGCTGAGCAGCGCCGAGGGCCAGCAACGGGTCTCGATGGCCCGGTCGGCCTTCACCTACCTGCACCTGCCGATGATGCTCGGCGTCGTCATGCTGGCCCTGGGCCTCAAGAAGGTCCTCACCTATGTGGGTGACGGCGAGCACCACGCACTGTCGGACGCCCTGTACGGCGCACCCCTGTGGGCGATGTACGGGGGCACCGCGGTGTACCTGCTGGCCCACGTCGGCTTCGCGTGGCGCTGCTACCGGGCGTTCAAGGCGTACCGGCTGGTGGTGGCGGTCGCGCTGGTCGCCCTCGTGCCCCTGGTCGCGAACCTGCCCGCCCTGGCGAGCCTCGGCGTGCTGGCCGTCCTGCTGGTCGCACTGAACGCCGTCGAGTCCGTCATGTTCCGGACGGCCCGCGACGAGGCCCGCCACGGCGATGGCGAACACCACTAGCGGCTCGCGCCGACCCCGTACGCTGACGCCCGATGGACACCACCCCCGTACGCAGGCTCCCGCTCGCCCTGGTCATCGCGGTCGTCGTGGTCCTGCTCGACCAGGGCACGAAGCTCTGGGCCGAGCGCACGCTCACCAACCACGCACCGATCCCGGTGCTCGGCGACCTCCTGCGGTTCCGCCTGCTGTACAACTCGGGCGCGGCGTTCTCCATGGGCGAACACGCCACCTGGATCTTCACGATCATCACCGCGGTCGCCGCCGGGTGGCTGCTGTGGGCCGTCACACGCCCCCAGCCGACGGCGCGGCTGGTCGGCTTCGCCCTGCTCCTGGGTGGCGCGACGACGCACCTGGGTGACCGGCTGTTCCGCGCTCCCGGCTTCGCCCAGGGGCACGTCGTCGACTTCATCGACTACAACGGCTGGTTCGTCGGCAACGTCGCGGACATCGTGCTGTTCTGCGGCGCGGTCTGGACCGTCCTGTTCGGCCTGCGCGCCCCCGAGACCTCGACGAGTCACTAGCTGGAGCCACTCCACGTCGACTGATCGCGAGAACGTCCGTAACGTTGTAATCGTGACAGGCGCTGTACCCACCCCACCCCAGAATCTCCCACGCACCGCGGGGGAGCTGCGCGCGGCCGACCACGTCCCGCGCGGAGTGAAGACCGAGATCCGCGACAACCTGCTGGCCGCGTTGCGCGCGGGGCGCGACCCGTGGCCGGGCATCGTGGGCTTCGACAAGACCGTGCTGCCGCAGCTGGAGCGGGCGCTGCTGGCCGGCCACGACGTCGTGCTGCTCGGTGAGCGCGGCCAGGGCAAGACCCGGCTGCTGCGCACCATGGTCGGCCTGCTCGACGAGTGGACCCCCGTCATCGAGGGCGCCGAGCTGGGCGAGCACCCGCTCGACCCCATCACCCCCGAGTCCCGCCGGCGCGCCGCCGAGCTGGGCGACGACCTGCCGGTCGCGTGGCGGCACCGCTCCGAGCGGTACGCCGAGAAGCTCGCCACCCCGGACACGTCCGTCGGTGACCTCATCGGCGACGTCGACCCGGTCAAGGTCGCGCAGGGCCGCACGCTCGGCGACCCCGAGACCATCCACTTCGGACTCGTGCCCCGGTCCCACCGCGGCATCGTGGCCATCAACGAGCTGCCCGACCTGGCCGAACGCATCCAGGTGGCCCTGCTGAACGTCATGGAGGAGCGGGACATCCAGGTCCGCGGCTACACGCTGCGCCTGCCGCTCGACGTGCTGCTGGTGGCCACCTCCAACCCGGAGGACTACACCAACCGCGGCCGCATCATCACGCCGCTGAAGGACCGCTTCGGCGCCGAGGTCGTCACGCACTACCCGCTGACCGTCGAGGCCGAGGTGGACGTGATCCGGCAGGAGGCCGAGCTGGTCGCGGAGGTCGGCGACGAGCTGCTGGAGATCCTGGCCCGGTTCGTGCGCAACCTGCGCGAGTCGAACGCCATCGACCAGCGGTCGGGCGTGTCCGCCCGGTTCGCGGTCGCGGCGGCGGAGACGATCGCGGCCGCCGCGCTGCGCCGGTCCGCGCTGGTCGACGAGCACCCGGCCGTCGCCCGCCCGATCGACCTCGAGTCGGTGCCGGGCGTGCTGCGCGGCAAGCTCGAGTTCGAGTCCGGCGAGGAGGGCCGCGAGAACGAGCACCTCGTGCACCTGCTGCGCCGCGCGGTCGCCGAGACCGCCAAGGACCGGTTCGCCGGGCTCGACCTCCGGCCGCTCGTCGACACGGTCGTGGACGGCCACCTCGTCGCCACCGGCGAGCGCGTGTCGGGTACCGAGGTCCTGGAGGCACTTCCCGAGCTGCCGATCCTGCACGAGGTCGCGTCGCGGCTGGGGGTGTCGCCGAACGACAGCCCCGGTCGGATCGCCGCGGCGGTCGAGCTGGCGCTGGAGGCGCTGTACCTGCGCCGCAAGCTGGCGAAGGACTCCGACGAGGGAACGACGGTCTACGGGCCATGATGAGCGGAGCTTCCCGGCGCCGCGCAGCGGGCGAGGAGGTGGCATGAGCCGCTTCACCTACGGCAGGTACTACGACGGTCCCGACCCGCTCGCGCCCCCGGTCGACCTGCGGGACGCGCTGGACGCGATCGGGCGGGACGTCATGGACGGCCGGTCGCCGAGGTCCGCGCTGGAGGAGCTGCTCCGGCGCGGCACCCGGAACTCGGCCGGCCTCGACGAGATGACCCGCAAGCTCTGGGAGCGGCGGGCCCAGATCCAGCGCCGGCACAACCTCGACGGCACGCTGCAGCAGGTGCGGCAGCTGCTCGACGAGGCGGTGCGGCTGGAGAAGACCGCGCTGTTCCCGGACCCGGACGACGACGCCCGGTTCCGCGAGGCGCAGCTGGACGCGTTGCCGTCCGGCACCGCGGCGGCCGTGCGTGAGCTGTCCGAGTACGACTGGCGGTCCGACGAGGCGCGGTCGAAGTACGAGGAGATCCGCAACCTGCTCGGCCAGGAGCTGATGGAGTCCCGCTTCCAGGGGATGAAGCAGGCCCTGCAGGACATGCGGCCGGAGGACACCGAGCGGATCCGCCAGATGATGGCGGACCTGAACGAGCTCCTGCTGTCCCACCTGCGCGGCGATGACACGTCGGCGCAGTTCGCGGACTTCATGAGCAAGCACGGGGAGTTCTTCCCGGAGAACCCCCGCAACACCGAGGAACTGGTCGACGCGCTGGCCGCCCGCGCCGCGGCCGCGCAGCGCATGATGAACTCGATGTCCGAGCAGCAGCGCGCCGAGCTGTCGGAGCTGATGGCGAACGCGTTCGGCGACCAGAGGCTGATGCAGCAGGTCGCGACGCTCGACGCGAACCTCCGCGCGCTGCGTCCCGGCGAGGACTGGACAGGCTCGGCGCGGTTCCGCGGCAACCAGCCGCTGGGCATGGGCGAGGGCGCCGAGGCGATGGCGGACCTCGCGGAGCTGGACGCGCTGGCCGAGCAGCTGTCGCAGTCCTACCCCGGCGCCCGGCTGGAGGACATCGACCTGGAGGCGCTGGAACGCCAGCTCGGCCAGGAGGCACGCGTGGACGCGCGCCGGCTCGCGGAGCTGGAGCAGCAGCTGCGTGCGCAGGGCCTACTGGAGCGAGCACCCGACGGTTCGCTGCGCCTCTCGCCCAAGGCGCTGCGCCGCCTGGGCGAGACCGCGCTGAAGGACGTGCTGACCGCGGCCCGCAACGCCGGCCAACGCGACTCGATCCTGTCCGGCGCGTCCGGCGAGCCCACCGGCGCCACGCGCCCCTGGGAGTTCGGCGACTCGTCCCCGTGGGACACCTCACGCACGATCCGCAACGCCGTCCTGCGCTCCGGCCCCGGTCCGGTGACGCTGGACGTGGTCGACGTGGAGGTGGTGGAGACCGAACAGCGGTCCCGCGCGGCCGTGGCCCTGTGCGTGGACACGTCGTGGTCGATGGTCCAGGACGGCCGCTGGGTCCCGATGAAGCGCACCGCGCTGGCCCTGCACCAGCTGATCACCACGAGGTTCCGCGGCGACGCGCTGCAGCTGATCACGTTCGGCCGGCACGCCCAGACGGTCGAGCTGCCGGAGCTCGTCGGCCTGGAAGGGGTGTGGGAGCAGGGCACGAACCTGCACCACGCGCTCCTGCTGGCCGGCCGCCACCTGCGCAAGCACTCCGACGCCCAACCGGTGGTCCTGGTCGTGACGGACGGCGAGCCGACCGCCCACCTCGAACCGGACGGCGAGGCGGAGTTCTCCTGGCCGCCCGAGCCGCGAACCCTCCGCAAGACCATCGCGGAGGTGGACGCCCTGGCGAAGCTCGGCGCCTCGGTGACCGTCTTCATGCTGGGCGACGACCCACAGCTGGAGAAGTTCGTCGACCTGGTGGCCCGCCGCAGCGGCGGCCGCGTGGTGGCCCCCGACGTGGACGGCCTGGGCGCCGCCGTGGTCGGCGACTACCTACGCACCCGCCGAGGCCGCCGCTGACCCGCGTGTCCAACCAAGCGGAACCGTGAGTTCGACGAATCGTGCCGCCGGTGATCCGGCGGCACGACTCGTCGTCGGTCAGGAGCCGGACACGTCGCGGGCGCACTTCACGAGGTGATGTCCTTCGTCCGGAACCGGCGCGCCGCCAGGAGGCCGAAGACCGCCGCGTAGGTGACCGACGCGAAGGCGCCCTTGGCCATGTTCGACCAGTCGATGTCGGTCGAGATGAGGTCCGACCACGCGAACGCGTAGTGCGTCGGCAGGTAGTTCCGCAGCCCCCCCAGCGCCGTGATCTGGTCCAGGATGGACGACAGGATCGCGATCAGCACCGTCCCGCCCACCGCACCCAGCGGCGCGTCCGTGGACACCGTCAGGAACAGCGCCACCCCGGCCACCCACAGCAGGTGGATGGCCAGGTAGATCACCGTGAACAGCAGTGCCAGCATCGAGTCGCCGAACGAGATGGCGTCGCCGGTCGGGGACAGCGCCTCGTGCGGGCCGTAGAAGATCAGGCCGACACCCAGCGACATCGCCGGCAGCAACGTGATCGCGAACAGGGACAGCAATGCCGACGCGATCGCCTTCTGCCGCATCAGGCGGTGCCGCGGGATCGGCATGGCCAGCAGGTACTTCAGCGACGACCACGACGCCTCGCTGGCGATCGTGTCGCCGAAGAACAGCGCCACGATCATCGGCAGCAGGAAGCTGGAGACGGCGAACAGCACGAACACCACGAAGTTCGGCGCGGACGACGTCGCCAGGTCCACGAACCCGCCCGACCGGTTGCCGCCCGAGTCCGTGCCGAACTCGAACGCCGCCCACAGGATCCAGGGCAGCGCCACGAGGAACGCCAGCACCAGCTGCACCCGGCGGCGCCGCAGCTGGCGGACCAGCTCGACCCGCAGCCGCAGCGTCCGGACGGCGCGGTATCCCGCGACCGACCCGTCCGCCTGGACCCGGGACTCCTCGTGCGACGCGGCCTCGGCGAGCTGCTCGATGGCCGCCTCGTCGGTGTGCACGCCATCCAATGACTCGCTCCGCTCGCGGCTCACGACGACTCTCCAACCAGTGCGAGGAACGCGTCTTCCAACCGCCGCCGCGGCCCGGCCTGCTCCACCGCCACACCGGCGCCGACGAGCTTCGCCAGTGCCTCGGCGCGGGGGAGGCCGTCCAGGTCCGCGTGCACCTGGTTGCCCTCGATCTCCACGCCCTCCACGCCGTGCACCGACCGCAGCACCGACGCCGCCTCCTCCGGGCGGTCCACCCGGAACGTGGCCTCGCCGCCACCGCCGACGATGTCGTCGACCAGACCCGACGCGACCAGCTTGCCGTGGTGCATGACCACCACGTGGTCACACGTCTGCTCCACCTCGGCCAGCAGGTGCGAGGACACCACCACGGTCCGCCCGGTCGAGGCGTACCGCCGCAGCACGGCCCGCATCTGGTGGATCTGCGGCGGGTCGAGCCCGTTGGTCGGTTCGTCGAGCACCAGCAGGTCCGGCAGCCCGAGCATGGCCTGCGCGATCGCGAGCCGCTGCCGCATGCCCTGGCTGTAGGTCCGCACCCGCCGGTGCACCGCCTTGCCGAGGCCCGCGATCTCCAGCGCCTCCTCGAAGTGCGCCTTGTCCAGCGGCCGGCCCGTCGCCGCCCAGTACAGCTCCAGGTTCGCCCGGCCGGACAGGTGCGGCAGGAACCCGGCACCCTCGACGAACGACCCGATCCGGGACAGCACCGGCGCACCCGGGTACACCTTGTGCCCGAACACCCGGATGGAGCCGCCGGTGGGCTGGATGAGCCCCATCAGCATCCGCAGCGTGGTGGTCTTGCCGGCGCCGTTCGGGCCGAGCAGGCCCAGCACCTGGCCGGCGGCCACCCGGAACGACAGGTCGTCCACCGCGGTCACCCCACCCGGGTACCTCTTCGACAGCCCCTCGATCACCAGCGGCACGCCGTCGAGGGCGGGGTCGTGGTCGGTGGCCCGGCGCCGGCGCAACCCGCCCCAGACGGTCGCGACGACCACGAGGCCGAGCACGATCCCGATGCCGACCAGTGGGCCGGCCGGCGGGCCGCTGTCCGAGCGGGTGCCGGACACCACCGGCACCTCGACGGCCGCGTCGTCCGCGACCGAGATCCGGTACGCGGCGGCCTGCGCCGGCGTCGCGTACGCCTGGTCGGTGGTGCTGACCACCAGCTCGATCCGGTGGTCGGCCTCGACGGGCCGGACCACGGCCGGCAGCGTCACGGTCACGTCCACCGGGCTGCCGTCCGCCGGCAGCGCCGGGATCCGCAACGGCGACACCGCCGAGCCCGGCAGGACCCGGGACGAGCCGTCCGTCGCGACGTCGTACAGCTTCGCGAACAGCACCGCGCCGCTCGAGGCCGCCGCCTGCGGGATCGCCGAGACCCGCAGCGTCACCCGGCTGGCCCCGGCGATCAGCAGCTGCGACGACAGCGACGGGCTCGCGAACCGCGCCGCCTGGCCGGGCAGGTCGATCGACAGCTGGTTGGCCAGCCGCGACGACGTGCCGATCGTGGCGCCGAGCCCCGGCAGGCTGCTGATCGACGCCGGGTTGCCGCCGGGCGGGTTGACGACGGTCTGCTCGGGCCCGTAGACCCGCACCGACCGGCGCTCGGTCGCCGCGTCGCCGCGCAGGCCCGGGTAGGCGTTCGCGGTCACGGTGCGCACCGACGGCGCGCCCTGCACCCGCAAGGCGCCCTGCACCGCGTACTCCAGCCCCTGGCCGGGATCGGCGCCCCGGCCGCGCAGGTGGAAGTCGAACCAGTCGGCGATCTCGCCCCGCAGCTCCGGCCCCGGCTTGCCGCCGTCGTGCCCGCCGGTGTACCAGACGACCTTCACCTTGCCGCCCGCCGCGGCGATCTGCCGCGCGTTCGCGTCCGCCTGGTCGAGGCCGAACAGCGTGTCCTGCTCGCCCTGCACCAGCATGGTCGGCTGGGTGATGTTCTTGGTGACGGCCGCCGGGGACACGGACTTCAGCAGGTCGACGGTCTGCTGGCTGGCCCGCCCGGTGGTCGCCACCTCGGTGTAGGCCGCGCAGAACTCCGGGCGGAACCGGCCGCACGGGCTGACCGCGGCCGCCCGCGGGGCGGTGCCCTGGCCGCCCCGCGCGGTGGGTGCCGCGCCGGTGGCCGGGGTGCCGCTGGAGGCGGACGCGTTGCTGTCGTCGCCGGAGTTGCCGGGCTCGACGGCGTCCGCGGACGGGTCGAGGCCACCGCCGCCCGCCGCCCCGGACGCGAAGAAGATGCCGGCCCACGACCTCTTGAACACCCCGTCCGGCCCGAACGCGTTGGCCGCCGGGGTCGCCGGCGGCGTGCCGGTGCTCGCCGAGTTCGGCAACAGGGCCTGGCTCAGGTCGTTGTAGGTGATCACCGGCGCGAGCGCGTCCACCCGCTTGTCCGTGCCCGCGAGCAGCAGCGACAGCGAACCGCCGTAGGACCCGCCGGTCACGCCCACCTCCGGGTCGTCAGGGCCGTCCTTGGCCACCTCGGGCCGCTCGCCGAGCCAGTCGACGATCCTGGACGCGTCGGCGACCTCGTAGCGGATCGAGTTCAACCCGATCTGCCCCTCGCTGCGACCGAACCCGCGTGCCGAGTACGCGAGCGCGACGAACCCGCGCTGCGCCAGCTCGCGGGCGTCCCCGTCGACGCTCTGCTTCGACCCGCCGAACCCGTGCGCGACGATGACCGCCGGCGCCGGCGTGTGTTCCGGCAGGTAGAGGGTGGCGTCGAGCCGGACGGGTGCCCTGTCGCCCGGCCCCTGGGCACCGGTGAGCGTCAGCTCGCGAGTGTGGACCGCGGGTGGCTCGTCGCCGCTGTTCAGCCAGACCAGTCCGCCGGCGAGGGCGAGCACGACGACCAGCGTGGCCGCGGCGGTGCGTGGTCGAGGGCGTGGGATGCGCACCCTGAGAACGTATTGGACGGTTCCTGAGAGTGCCTGAGAACCCTGGCGGATACGTCCTGTTCGCCCGATGTGACGGAGGACAACCCGTTTTCGACTGGTGCGAATCGGACTCAGCCCCGACAATGGACGGAGGTGGAGGGGAGTATTCCTTCGCGGCGGCGTCGTCAGCACGGACCTGGATGATCAGGGCCCGGCGCCTCCGGCGGGTGACGAGCCCGCGGAAGAGACCTCCGGTTTTGGCCTGTATATGCGCTTGAACCGGAGGTTCTGTGGATGATGGTTCCCGTCTGGGTGTGGTTGGCCACGATCGGTGGTCTCCTCGTGCTACTTGCCATCGATCTGGTGGTCGTCGATCGCAAGCCACACGAGGTCACTGTCGGTGAGGCCGGGCGCTGGGTCGCCTTCTACGTCACGTGTGCCGTGCTGTTCGGCCTCGGCATCTGGATGTTCGCCGGCGGCACCCATGCCGGTGAGTACTTCGCCGGCTACATCACGGAGTACTCGCTCTCCGTGGACAACCTGTTCATCTTCCTGGTGATCATGTCCGCCTTCAAGGTGCCCACGATCCACCAGCACAAGGTGCTGCTCGTCGGCATCCTGCTGGCCCTGGTGCTCCGCGGCGTGTTCATCGCCGTGGGCGCGGCGGCCATCTCCCAGTTCAGCTGGGTGTTCTACGTGTTCGGCGCGTTCCTCGTCTACACCGCCGTCAAGCTGTCGGGGTCCGGGCTCGGCGACGAGCACGAGGAGGAGTACCAGGAGAACCGGGTCACCAGGTGGGCGCGGAAGCTGTTCCCGGTCACCGACGAGTACCACGAGGCGAAGGTCTTCACGAAGGTCGGCGGCCGGCGGTTCGCGACCCCGCTGTTCATCGTGATGATCGCGATCGGCTCGGCCGACCTCATGTTCGCGGTGGACTCGATCCCGGCGATCTTCGGGCTGACCAAGGAGCCGTTCCTGGTCTTCGCGGCCAACGCCTTCGCGCTGATGGGCCTGCGGCAGCTGTACTTCCTGCTCGGCGGCCTGCTTCGGCGCCTGGTCTACCTGTCGGTCGGCCTCGCGGTGATCCTGGGCTTCATCGGCGTGAAGATGATCCTGGAGGCCCTGCACACCAACGCGTTGCCGTTCCTCAACGGCGGCGAGCCGCTGCACGTGCCCACCATCGGCATTCCGCTGTCCCTGTCCGTGATCATCGGCGTGCTGGTCGTCACCGCGGTCGCGAGCCTGGCGAAGACCCGCCGGGACGAGCGGAAGGGCGTCGGCGAGGCCGAACGGGAAACCGCCGCCGACCGCGCGAGCTGATCGCTCACGCCACCTCGACCAGGTCGTAGTGCGCGTGCAGCTCGGTCCAGGTGGCGTGGTGCCAACCGTCCGCCGAGTGGTAGACACCGTCGGTGCCGGGCACCCAGGTGCGCATCCGGGTGTCCCGGACCGCGGGGAGGTCAGCGGGCTCGGGGGTCGTCCCGATCTGCGCGACCAGCCACACCCGCGGACGGTTCGGCAGGTCTCTGTCTGTCTCGTTCATGGTGCACTCCCAGGTCTGTGATGTGACTCACTAGCGGCATGGTCATTACGCTAGGACCGGGAAGTGGTCGCGGACACCAGGGATGCCCCGGAAACCGGGGTGGGGAAAGCCCTACGGGTTGGCGGGGCTCGCGGTGTCAGTTCAGCACGTAGTTCAGCGAGTCGCAGACGCGCGCCAGCGGCAGGTCCAGGCCCGGATAGTCCAGCGGGAGCAACACTTCCGGGGTCAGCGGCAGCGCGTTGCCCGCGGGTGGGTGCCACAGGCACACGGCGGGGTCGCCGGCGTCCATCGACGAGCGGTACCAGAGGCCGTCGAGGTCGGGGAACGCCTCGCGGATCGCGCGGGCCCAGGCCTGCGTGATGTCCTTGGGACCGGTGGAGATCTCCTGGGAGGCACCCACGCGCGTCGGCCACAGGCCCGTGAGGTCGAGCAGGCACAGCGACCGCGTCGGGGCGAACACCGCGAGGTGCGGCCGCCGGGTCGTCCGGTCGACCACCGAGGACGCCTGGAACACCTCGGCGATCGACGTCCGCACGGACAGGCCGAAGTACAGGACGCCGTGTGCGGGCGAGGTGCCCATGCCCCCGTTGGGCGACGGCGGTTGCGGGTCGAACCGGGCGTGGGGCAGGGGGCCGGTGTGGCGGAAGGTGTTCCACCGCTGCTGGTGCGCGCCGGCCGCCACGAACACCCGCACGAGCCGGGCCGACGTCGGCAGGACCGCGATGTCCTCGTCGTGGCGCAGCAGCTTGCGCAGGACGCTCGGTGCGGGTGGCAGGGGCAGTCGGCTCACGTCAGGCAGGCGTCCCCAGTACGGACATGAGCGCCGCGACCTTCTTCGGCGCGCCGCCGGCCAGCAACCAGTCCCGCGGCGTCACCGCCGGGTCGCCGAGCAGGTTCTGCGGCGTGGTCATGAACGCCGCCACCACCAGCGCGGGTTGGTCCGCCGGCGCGGCCGCCAGCACGGTGCCGAGCCCGGGCAGCACGTCGTCGTCGGTGAACTGCCACACCGGCAGCCGCCAGCCCCCGCGGTACTTCCAGCCCATCAGCTGCCCCTCGGACAGCCGGTGGCGGATGCGGCTCGCGTCCACGCCGATCCGCTCGGCGGCGCCGGCCACGGTCAACGCGGTGTCCCGCAGGACCGCCTGCAGTGCTACCGTCCGCGCGCGCACGTCCCGATCGCCGGCGTGCTGGGGGGACAGGTCGAGGCCGACCGCCTCGAGTGCGGTCCGCTGGTCGGCGCTGAAGTAGTCGGCTGGTCTGGGGTCGAGTGGGGCCAGCCGTCGGGAGGCGTCCTCCACGAGCGAGACGAACTCGTCGGCCTCCACACGCAGCCCGGCACGGGCCAGCGCGGACCGTAGACCAGACATGCACACAAGGTAGCACGGACGTGCGCAGTCGTGCGGCCGGCCCGCCGGCCGAGGTCGTGCCGGCCCTGACCGCCGCCGGACCACGTCGTCGGAAGCGAGGGGGACGTTCGGGTACGACGAGCTGTACGAGAAGTACCGTGAGCTGTACCCGGCGACGGCGGACGTGGCACACTTCCTGGTTGACCGTCAACTCGCGGCGGAGGGGGAGAACCGTGGGAAAAGAAGCTGAGGGCACGGGCGTTCAGGCCCTGTTCGACAAGATCAACGACGTGGTCCGGCAGGGCAACGTCCGGCGGATCGTGGTCGCCGACCGCAGCGGCCGCAAGATTCTCGACATCCCGGTCAACGCGGGAGTCATCGCGGCGGTGGTGGCCCCGATGCTGACCGTGGTCGGCGCGGGACTGGCCCTGGTCGGCGGCTGGCAGATCAGCGTGGAACGCACGGACCCGGACGTGGTCGACGGCGAGACCACCGGGCAGGCCGACACCTGACTTTCCACTGAACCTGGGGGAAAGATCGATGTCTGTAGCGAAGAGTGCACTGCTGGCACTCGCCGCGGCGGTCGGCGGCGCGGTGTACGGCCTCCTGACGTCGCTGATCCCGTCACCGCAGGGAACCGCGGCGTTCTGGATCTCCAACCTGTCGAGTCCCTGGCTCGTGTTGGCGTTCCTCGCGGGCTGGTCGCAGCGGTCCTGGTTGTGGGCGGCCGTCGCCGGCGTGCTCGCCGACGTGTTCGCGGTCTCGGGCTTCTACTTCCAGTTCCTCGTCTACGACGAACACGGCGGCTACCGCGGCTACACGCCACCCCCGTTGCTGACCCTGATCAGGAGCAACCTCTCCGGGTGGCTGCACTTCGTCGCGCCATGGCTGCTCGCGGCGCTCGTCGCAGGCATCGCCTACGGCCTCCTGGGCCGCTGGTGGGGTGCCCGTCGGTCGGTCGTCGCCGGGATCGCGGTCACGGTCCCGTTCGTCTTCGAGCCGTTGGCGTGGTTCGCCTACTACGGCTTCTGGCGCGGCCCGGCGGTGCTGTGGTTCGGTGAAGCCCTCGTCGGCGTGGGTCTGTCGCTGCTCGTCATCGCGGTGCTGCGCCGGCACGGGCGGACGCGGCTGAGGACCTAGGTCAGCAGCACCGGGTTGTCCAGGTCCGAGTTGTCGATCACGGCCTTCGCCCGGTCGCGGGGATGGCACTCCGCCATGTACAGCCGCTGACCCTCGACGTACCGCCAGTTCTTCACCGACTTCGGGTCCGGGTCCTTGATGCCGAGCCCGTGTTTGGCGGCGCGCGGGACGGCCACGTCGAACGGGACCTCCAGCCAGACCGAGTAGTCCCAGTACCGGTACAGCTCGTCCCGGAGCAGGAAGACCCCGTCCAGCACGAGGATCGCGTTGTCGTCGGCCAGTTCGGGCAGCCGCCGCACCTGGCGCTCGCGCCGCACGTCGTACACCTCGCGGATGTACTCGCGGTTGCCCTCCGGACCGAGCGGGTCGAGCAGCAGCCGGACCATCCGCCCGTAGTCGAACGAGTCGCGGTAGAAGCCCTCCGGCGAGTCGCGGCCGCGGCGGTGCCGGGTGCGCGGCGGGTTGAGGAAACCATCGGCGGACACCCGGATCACCTTCGCGCCGCGGACGTTCAGCTCGCCGGCGAGCGCGTCCGCGAAGTCGGTCTTGCCGGCGCCGTTCACGCCGTCGACCGCGACCCGGCGGATCCGGTCGGCCGGCAGCGCGAGGATCGCTTCCGCTACTCGCTGACTGGGACGCATCCAGTAAGTGAACCCGCAGCGGAGCAGATTTCCAAGATATTCCGCCCAATCGAGCAACGCGCTCGCCACCGCGGTCCGTCCTGGCGGCATGACGGACTTACCGAGCAGGCGGAGTGCGCTCACCGCGGGCCTCGTGATGGCACTTGGCGCCGGCCTGATCACCACGGGGGTGATCGTCGGCGCGGCTGACGGTCCCGCCCGGACGCCGCACCGGACCGGGAACCTCAGCCTCGTCGCCTACGACAGCTGCGCCGGCGCGCTGCAGCAGCTGAAGGACCGGATCATGCCACACGTCGGTCCGTACGGCCTGGACTTCGGTGGGCGCGGCGAGGTGTTCACGGCGGACGAGGGGCGGGCGGTCGAGGACAGCGCCGCCGGGAAGGTGGCCGCGCCCGAGGCACCGGGCACTGCGCCGACCCAGAAGGAGGACCACTCGACGACGAACGTGCACGAGGCCGGGGTCGACGAGCCGGACCTGGTGAAGACCGACGGCAAGCGCGTCGTGAGCATCGCGGACGGCGTGCTGCGGGTCGTGGACGTCGCGTCCCGCACCCAGACCGCCGCCGTGCGCCTGGACGGGCCGGACTACCCGACGGAGCTGCTGGTCGCGGGGGACCGCGCACTGGTCATGACCAGCACCGCCATGGTCACCGACCTGCCGCGCGGGATGCCGGGCGAGACCGCGCCCACCGACACCGCGCCCTACGGCTCCCAGCTGGTGCTCGTGGACCTGACCGGTGCCGGCAAGGTCCTCGGCACGCTGGCGGTCGACGGCAGCTACCTCGACGCGCGGCAGGTCGGCTCGGTGGCACGGGTCGTCGTGCACTCCCAGCCGCGCCTGCCGTTCCGCTACCCCGACGACGGCGACAAGCTCTCCGCGCTGCTCGACAACGAGGAGGCCGTGACCGGCTCGACGATCCAGGACTGGCTGCCCCGCTACGAACTGAGGACCGGCGGCGCCACGAGGAGCGGGCAGCTCACCGGGTGCGCCGACGTGAGCCATCCGGCCGACTACACGGCGACCGGCATGCTCACCGTGCTCACCGTCGACCTGCGCGGGCGCCTGGGCACCGGCGACCCGGTCACGATCGTCGCCGACGGCAGCACGGTGTACGGCACCGAGAGGAGCCTCTACGTCGCCGACGACCACTCGATGTCCGGCGCGATCGAGGGGCCGCCGGCGTCCGCGCGCACCGAGCTGTACCAGTTCGACATCTCCGGGCCCGGCAAGCCGGTGCACGTGGCGTCCGGCGCGGTGGACGGCAGCCTGCTCAACCAGTACTCGCTGTCGGAGTACGCCGACGACCTGCGGGTCGCCACCACGACCTACGGCCGGGGCAGCTCGCAGAGCATGATCACGGTGTTGCGGCGCAGGGGGAACGAGCTGACCCAGGTCGGCCAGGTGGGTGGCCTCGGCGCGGGGGAGCGGATCTACGCCGTGCGCTACTTCGGCGACACCGCGTACGTCGTGACGTTCCGGCAGACGGACCCCCTGTACACGGTTGACCTGCGGGATCCCGCGGCGCCGAAGGTGACCGGCGAGCTGAAGATCCCGGGTTACTCCGCGTACCTGCATCCCGCCGGCGACGGTCGCCTGATCGGTGTCGGGCAGGAGGCCGACGAGAGCGGCGGCGCGCAGGGTGCCCAGGTGTCGCTGTTCGACACGAGCGACCCCGCGGGCGCCCGGCGGATCGCCCAGTACCACCTGCCCTACGCCTGGACCGAGGCGGAGAGCGACCCGCACGCGTTCCTGTACTGGCCGGCGAAGGGACTGCTCGTGCTGCCGATCTCCGGCGGCGGCCTCGACCCGAAAGGCGGACCGGACCAGGGCGCCGGCGCGCTCGTGCTCAAGGTGCGCGAGGGCTCGTTCGACAAGGTCGGCGTGCTGACCCACGACTCCGATCGGTACGGCACCCCGATGGCGCCGCGGCGGGCCATGGTCATCGGCGACGAGCTGTGGACCGTGTCCGAGGCGGGCATCCTGGTCAACGACCTGGACTCGCTGGGTCAGCTGGCCTGGCTGCCGTTCGGCTGACCGCTCCGCGGGGAGGTGTCCACAGCGGACGGTACGAGCTGAATGTGCGGTCAAGTGCAGTAAGTCCTCGGCTTCGGGTACACATCACGGGTGTCACTAGCTACCACGGAGCCAACCCAGTACGAGCCCGGTACGGACCCACGGCGCTGGCGGGCGCTGGTCGTGACCCTCGCCGGTGGGTTCATGATCCTGCTGGACGTCAGCATCGTGACCGTCGCGATCCCGTCCATCGAGAAGGGGCTCGGCACGTCGGCGAGCGGCGTGCAGTGGGTCGTGTCGGGATATCCGCTGATGTTCGGCCTCGTGCTGGTCGCCGGCGGCCGGCTCGGCGACGCGTTCGGACGGCGCAACATCTACCTCATCGCGCTGTCCGGGTTCGTCGTCACCAGCATGTTCGCCGGGCTCGCGTCCACGCTGACCCTGCTCGTGGTCGCCCGGCTGCTGCAGGGGTCGGTCGCCGGGCTGGTCACGCCGCAGAACGGCGGCCTCATCCAGGACCTGTTCCGCGGCGCGGAACGGGGCCGGGCGTTCGGGCTGCTCGGCGCCACGGTCGGCCTGTCGACCGCGGCCGGTCCGGTGGTCGGCGGGTTCATCCTCGGTGTGGCCGGCGAGCCCAACGGGTGGCGCTGGGTGTTCCTGGTCAACCTGCCGTTCGGCCTGCTCACGCTGGTGCTGGCGCTGCTGCTGGTGCCGCGCACGCCGAAGGGCTCGACCCGCCCCGACATCGACTACCTCGGCATTCTGCTGCTGGGCCTCACCGTGCTGTGCCTGATGGTGCCGGTCGTGCTCTCCGACGCCGGTGGCCTCCGCCGGTTCTGGTGGATGTTCCTGGTCGCGGTGCCGATGGGCTGGTCGTTCCTGCGGTGGGAGCGCCGCAGGGTGGCGGACGACCGGACGCCGCTGGTGCACATGCGGCTGTTCACCAGGACCCCCGGCTACCCGAGCGGCGCGACGCTGGCGACGGTGTACTTCTGCGGGTTCAGCGGGATCTGGCTGGTCTTCGCCGTGTACTTCCAGACCGAGACCGGCCGGATGCCCGCCCAGCAGCAGGGCTCGCAGATGGACGAGAAGCCC
>NZ_JBJMIE010000577.1:0-7439 GCF_045807065.1 Actinophytocola sp.
GGCGCGGCCAGACCGGCGCGGCCAGACCGGCGCGGCCAGACCGGCGCGGCCAGACCGGCGCGGCCAGACCGGCGCGGGTCGTGGGTGAACCCACGTGGCCCGCGCCGGGTCGGTTGGCCGTTTGTTCAGCCCTTGATGCAGATCACCTGCTTGAGCTTGGCAACCACCTCGACCAGGTCTTCCTGGTTGCGGATTACCTCGTCGATGTCCTTGTACGCGGCTGGGATCTCGTCCACTACGCCTGCGTCCTTGCGGCATTCGACGCCGGCTGTTTGGGCTGCCAGGTCTGCTTCGGTGAACTGTTTGCGGGCCTTGTTGCGGCTCATCCTTCGGCCGGCACCGTGGGAGGCGCTTTCGAACGAGTCTGGGTTGCCCAGGCCTCGGACTATGTACGAGCCCGTGCCCATCGAGCCTGGGATGATGCCCAGGTCGCCTCGGCCGGCTCGGATGGCGCCCTTGCGGGTTACCAGTACCTCCTCGCCGAAGTGGGTTTCCTCGGCCACGTAGTTGTGGTGGGCGGAGATCGGCTCCTCGAAGGTGATCTGGGGGAACTGGGTGCGCAGGACGTCACAGATCAGTCTCAGCATCACCGCTCGGTTGCGGCGGGCGTAGTCCTGGGCCCAGAACAGGTCGTGGCGGTATGCCTTCATCTCCGCCGTCTTGGCCAAGAACACCGCCAGGTCCGGGTCTGGTAGTTCCTGGTTGTGGGCCAGGCCGCGGGCGACCTCTATGTGGTGCTGGGCCAGGAGGTTTCCGATCCCCCGGCTTCCGGAGTGCAGCATCACCCAGACCTGGCTCTTCGTGTCCAGGCACACCTCGATGAAGTGGTTGCCACCGCCGAGCGTGCCCATCTGGTGCAGTGCCTTCGCCGAGTTCGCCTTCACCTTGGGGGTCAGGGCCTCGAAGCCACGCCAGAACGTGTCCCAGTCCGGGACGTCGCGGTCCGTGAACGCCGTTGCCCTGTGCTGGCCGAAACCCACCGGCACCGCGCGCTCCAGCAGGCCGCGCAGGCGGGACAGGGAGTCCGGGAGGTCCTCCGCGCGCAGGGACGTCCGCACGGCGGTCATGCCGCAGCCGATGTCCACGCCCACGGCTGCGGGCGACACGGCATCGCGCATGGCGATCACCGAGCCCACCGTGGCGCCCTTGCCGTAGTGCACGTCCGGCATCACGGCCACGTGCTTGTACGTCCACGGCAGCGCGGCGATGTTGTGCAACTGCCGCATCGCCTGGTCCTCGACCGTCTCCGGTCGGGTCCACAGGTGGATGTCGACGTGCTTTCCTCGGATCTTCGTCGCTGCCATGTGCTCCAGGGTAGGGATCAGAAAATCAGTGGCACGACCGAATAATCACAGCAGGTGGGCCTTCTGCCAGATCCGCTCGGACGGGCCGCCGATCATTCCCACCTCGGTGAGGAACGGGACGATCTTCTCCGCCATCCAGCGGCGGGTCTCGTGGTGGTGTGGGTTCGCCAACGCCACCGCCCGCGCCTCGCGTGGGTCCAGGCCCACCGCCCTGTACACCGCGGGGTGCACCAGCACGTTCACCACCGTGTGGGCCACCACCGCCGTCACCAGGCGGTGCAGTTCCAGGGCCCGCCGACCCAGGGAACCCACGCCGCGCACCAGCTCCTCCCGCGCGTACCGCACGTGCCGGGCCTCCTCCACCACGTGGATGCGGTTGATCATGCGGATCATGGGCTGGATGCGCTCGTCGTCCAGCATCGAACGCTGCAGGCGGTCCGTCGTCTCCTCCACGACCAGCACCGACGCGAACATCGCCGGGCCGCCGATCAGCGCGCCGAAGAGCTTCGCCGGGGTGCGGACCACCCGTGGCGGGCCGTACGCGGGCAGGCCGAGCCTGCCGATGGCCTTGCCGAACATGATCGCGTGGCGGGTCTCGTCGCCGATCTCGGTCAGGGCGTAGTGGGTGTGCGGGCTGCGCGGGTCCAGGTCCGCGGCATACCTCGCCAGCAGCTGCATCAGCACGATCTCGGTCCACAGGCCGACGCTGGTGATGCTGCCGATCTCGTGCTTCGTCAGCTCCAGGCGCTGCTCCGGCGAGAGCCGGTCCCACAGCGCCGTGCCGTACAGCGACACCCGCTCCTCGGGCATGAAGCTCTTGCCCTCGACCAGCGGCGCGTCCCAGTCGATGTCAACGTCCGGGTCGTAGGAGTTGCGCATCGACGAGTCCAGCAGCCGCTCGGCGGTCTTGTCCCGGTCCTTCGGTTGCAGCACGCGCGCCATCGCGAACCTCCCGGCAAGATATCTGTAACTTCTCGTAACGGTTACCGAGGTTCGCCGGACTGTCAAGCTTCGGTGCGCGTCAGATCGCCGATGAGCTGGACGATCTCGCGCGTCACCGGCCGCAGCAGCCGCAACCGGGACAGACCGATGACCCGGTCGAGCAGCGGCACCGTCCGGTCGACCAGCATCCGCGTGCGCCGGCACCCCGCCGACCCGTCGTGCACCCAGAACAGCACGACCCCCATCTCGTACAGCCACAGCAGCTCGGGCAACTCCGGCCGCAGCTCCGGGTCCACCTTCGCCGTAGACCCCTCCAGCACCCGCCGGAACAACGTGATCTGGGCATCCCGCGCCGGCGACGACTCGTTCGAGAACGGGCTCAAGGGACTCGCCGGATCGGCGGCGTTCACGAAGAACTGCCGGCCGAACTCGTGGTACGGCGCGGCGACCTCGAGCCACGCCAGCAGGACGGCGCGCAAACGTTTGGCGAAGTCCCGCTCTGTCGCCAGCACGGAGGCGCACGCCTCCTCGTGCAGCTGCGTTATCCGGTCGTAGAAGCCCTGGACGAGCTGTTCCTTCGACGAGAAGTAGTAGTACGCGTTGCCCACCGAGACCCCGGCCTCGCGCGCGATGGCCCGCATGGTCGTCTTGTCGTAGCCGTTCTCCTGGAACAGCCGCAGCGCCGTCTCCACGATCAGCGTCCGCGTCGCCTCGCTCTTCGGTGTCCTGATCACCGCTCCGGGAGAGTCCGCCACCCGTCAACCGTATCCCCGGTGCGCCGTTCGCGGGTCCGTGCCGGGTGACGGCTGAACGACGCCTCGGACCAGGGGGGACATGGCCGTCAGCACGTGGTGAGCACCCGCACACGGCCCGTGAGAACCGCTGCCCCATCGGGCGGCGGTTTTCGCTCTCCGGGGTTTTAGTTGCGGCCGGGACGTATTTGTGACCCCGCTGCGCGCTCTCTTGAGTCGAACACAACCGCCGGGGGGCACCAGGAGGGCGAGCGATGTTGTGCACTGTCGAGCCAGAAGTGGATCTGGCTCAGCTCGAAGCCGATCTGGCGAACGTGACGGTGGTGCCACCCACCGCACCGGCCTGGTCGCGTCCGGTCACGAAAGCCAACCTGGACGTCGTGGCCGTGGCCGCGTCGGCCGGCGACACCGCCGCGACCGACGAGCTGCTGAGCTACCTGCGGCCGATCATGGTGCGGTTCTGTCGCACCAAGCTGGGGCGGGTTCGGCCGATCAGCTCCGCGGACGACGTGGCGCAGGAGGTGTGCATCGCGATCTTCCGCGCGCTGCCCACCTACCAGCACCTCGGCCGCCCCTTCCTGTCGTTCGTCTTCGGCGTCGCGTCGCACAAGGTGGCCGACGTCCACCGCGCCGCCGCCCGCGACCGCTCGCTGCCGACCGCGGAGACACCCGACACGATCACCTTCGAGGAGAACCCCGAGGAGATCGCGTTGCGGCGGGAACTGGTCGAGCAGACGAGCGACCTGCTGGCGACGCTGCTGCCCAGGCAGCGCGAGATCGTCGTCATGCGGGTCGTGCTGGGGATGTCGGCCCAGGAGACGGCCGAGGCGGTGGGTACGACACCGGACGCCGTCCGCGTCGCCCAGCACCGCGCGCTGAACCGCCTGCGCCGGACCATCACCCGCTGAAAGCCTCGGCGGCGCGGAGGGTCGCAGGGGGCTCGCCGCGTCGCCGACCGCCACTCGGAAAACGGGTAGTCTCTTCGCCACGTGTTGAAGAGAGGGCTACCAGGGGATGTCGATTGGACGGTGGGCGCCGCTGTCCCACCCGGACGTCGAGTCGGTCGACATCGACGACGTGCTGCGCGCTCTCGCCGACCCCACCCGGCGGCAGATCATGCGCCTTCTGATGACCGGGGGTGACCGGGCCTGTGGCACGTTCGGCCTGCCGGTGGCCGCCTCGACGCTCAGCCATCACTTCCGAACCCTGCGCAACGCCGGCATCCTCCGCCAGTACGACGACGGCCGGCAGCGCATGAACACCCTGCGCCTCGACGAGCTGGAGACCCGGTTCCCCGGGCTCGTGCGCACGGTCCTAGACGCGGGCTAGCTCCGGACGGGCGGGGCTCGGCGCCTTGGTCTCCATGTTCTCCGCCTTGCGGGCGCGCCGGTTCATCCTGCGTTCGTACCACCAGGAGTCGACCTCGACGATGACCGGGCCGAGTGCCATCAACAGCACCACGACGATTCCCACGACCGCACCGGACCAGACCGCGATTGCCTCGAGCATTTCGTTCCTCCCTCGTCGAACTTGCTGGTGACAGCTTCGCTCGGGAGGAGGGGTCGGCGGATCGGTCGAACAGCCGTGACCAGCCGGCCGACCGGTCACGGCACGGGCGGCGCGCACTGGCCGATCGGCCGACCCCGCGACGCCGGATGACCGAGGCGGCGAGTTCGGCACTCCCCTAACGTGTGCTCGCATGACACCCATCCCAGTGCCGCATCGCTGGCTGGGCGCGTTACTCGGCGTCACGCTCCTGCTGGACGCCGTCATGGCCCTGGAAGGTCCCTCCACCCGAACGCTGCTGACGCTGCCGGGGGCGGCGCTCTTCGCCGCCTGGGCCTGGCTCGGTACCACCCGCCCGGCGATCGGTGCCACGGCGGCCGCGCTCACGCTCACCGTGTCGTCGGTGGTCATGCGGGCCGCGGAGGTCGGCCCGTCCTCGATCGGCCTGTCGCACATCCTGATCACCGAGCTGGTCGGCGGGGTGATGCTGGTCGTGCTGGTCGTGTGGCGGTGCCCGCCGGTCGTCGCCTCCGCCTGTGTGACCGCGCTCGTCGTGTCGTGCCTCGCCTCGATGGTCATCCGGCAGGCCTACTGCGAATACGGTGTCTACACCGTCTGCCCGACCTACTCCGGCGGCATCGGCGCGTTCTTCTTCCCCACGGACCTCTACGAGTCGCTGCTGTTCGGGTTCATCCTGCTCGCCGGGGCCATCGCGGCCGGAGTCTTCCTGCGCCGGTCGGGCAAGAAGCGGGTCGAGACGGAGATGGGCGCGCTCGTCCGCAAGCAGTGGCCGCTCGGCGCGGCGCTCGGGGTCCTGACGCTGGTGCAGCTGGCCGAGAGCGACCTCCCGAGCCTGCTCGGCCTGGCCGCGTCGGTGGTCGCCGGCCTGTGCGCGTTCTTCGGGACCAGGTACCCGCTGCGCAACGCCTACATCACGACCGGCGCGTTCCTGCTCGCTTCGCTGTTCTCCGTCATGATTCACGCGTCGGCCGGGATCCTGCCGTTCACCGGCATGGCCGCCAGCATGGCGCTCATCGCGTACGTGATCCGGTACGTGCCGCTGGGCTCGGCGCTGTGGGCCAGCGCCGCGCTGACGGGTGCCCTGCTGGTGCTCATCGCGACGCAGGTCGGCGTCAGCACGGTCCAGGAGGTCGTCATCTACCTCCTGTTCCTGCTGCTCGTGGCGGTGGTGACCGGCTGGTACTTCCGCGCGCGCGACCGGGAGCGGAGCCAGACCGTGAAGGCGGCGGTGACCTCCGCGCAGCAGGGCGAGCGGATAGCGCTGGCCCGTGAGCTGCACGACGTGGTCGCCCACCACGTGACCGGCATCGTCGTGCAGGCGCAGGCGGCGTTGCTGGTGGCGGAGCGGAACCCCGATGTCGCGCTGCCCGCGCTGGAACGGATCGAGCGCAGCGGCACCGCGGCCCTCACGGCCATGCGCACGCTCGTCGGCAGCCTGCGGGAGGGCACGGCCGCGTGGGTCGCCGGCAGCTCCGACGCGACCGGTGACGCGACGACCGACCTGGCCGCGGACCTGCACGCGGTGGTCGAGGACTTCACCGGTCCGCGCGTCGAGCTGGACCTGAACCTGCCGGCGGAGCTGCCGCACGAGATGGGCCGGTCGGTGCTGCGGCTGGTGCAGGAGTCGCTGACCAACGTCGGCAAGCACGCGCCGGACGCGAGTGTCGCGCACGTCCGGGTGGCGGGTGTCGAGGACACGCTGCACGTCCAGGTGCGCGACGACGGCCGCAAGCGACCGGCCGACCCGGTGGGTGGGTCGGGCGGCTACGGTCTGGTCGGCATGCGGGAACGGGTGGAGCTGCTCGGCGGCCGCTTCGAGGCGGGCCCGAGCGGTTATGTCGGCTGGAACGTCGAGGCGTGGCTGCCGTTGCGAAAAGAGGAATCGTGATCCGGGTCTTGATCGCGGACGACCAGGAGATGGTGCGCGCCGGTTTCCGGATGATCCTGGAGACGCAGGACGACATCGAGGTGGTCGCGGACGTCCCCGACGGGGTGTCGGCGGTGCGGCTGGCGCGCGAGCTGCGGCCGGACGTGTGCCTGCTGGACATCCGCATGCCGGGCATGGACGGGCTCGAGGTGACGAAGTCACTCGCCGGTCCCGGGGTGGCCGACCCGCTGAAGGTCGTCGTGGTCACCACGTTCGACCTGGACGAGTACGTGCACACCGCGCTCTCCAACGGCGCCAACGGCTTCCTGCTGAAGGACGCCGGTCCGGCGCTGCTGCTGGAGGCGGTGCGGGCGGCGGACCGCGGGGACGCCCTGGTGTCGCCGCAGATCACGGTCCGGCTGCTGCGCCACTTCGCGACGGCGAACGCGACCGCGCCGGCCGCCGAGTCCACGACCGAGGCGCTGACCGAGCGTGAGCTGGACGTCGTGCGGGCGGCGGCGCGGGGGTTGACCAACACGGAGATCGGTACGGAGCTGTACCTGTCGCTGTCGACGGTGAAGACGCACCTCGCCGCGGTGCAGGCCAAGATCGGGGCCCGCAACCGCGTCGAGGTGGCCGCGTGGGCGTGGCGTACCGGCCTGATGGCCGACGCCTAGCGCACTACGCCGGGCCGGTGCCCGGCTGGATCGTCGCGACGGTCAGCTGGTTGCCCGGCGGGGTGGCGGCGCAGCCCGTGCCCGGGTTGGGCAGGAACATCGAGTCGTAGTCGTGCGGCGGGTAGACCCGCAGGCCACGCACTTCGGTCGGCTTGCAGACGGCCGGGTCGAAGTTGGCGACCTGGACGAAGCCGACGTCGGTGAACGCGCTGGCGCCCGGCTTCAGCGTGACCACCGCGCCCTTGCTGCCGGTGCGGTAGGCGGCCGGGCCGACCTGGTGACCGTCGTCGCCCGTGACGTACGAGACGCCCGGGAAGCCCTGCATGGTGCAGGTGCGGGTGCCCTTGTTGGTGAAGACGAGCGCGCGGTA
>NZ_JBJMIE010000578.1:0-2519 GCF_045807065.1 Actinophytocola sp.
CCGCCAGCACCGGGTCGGCCGTGGACACGGTCGTGGTCGCCGCCCGCCACGCGCGGATCTCGCGTGCGGGTTCGGTGTCCTCCCACGGTTCGCCGCGCTCGAACCGTGGGCGCACCGGCCGGCCGTTCCCGGTGGGCGACACTACGATCTCGGTCGACCAGCGCTGCCCGGCCGGTACCACCACGCGCCAGCTCAGCGTGCCGGGCTCGACGGTCGGTTCCGCGGTCGCGCGGACCGACACGCCGAGGGCGCCGGCACGCACCACGAGCTCGCCGTCGCCCGCCGTGCTCCGTGCGCCGCCGTCGGCCGCCCGGCCCTCCTTGACCGCGAACAGGTCCGCGAAGTCGGCGGCCACGTGCAGGTCGAGCCGCACGACCGTGGCCTCGCGGTCGAGGTTGTGGACGGAGACGGTCTCCCGCATGCCGTCACCGACGAGCCGTTCCCGCACCAGCAGCAGCGTGCTGTCGGCCTGGCCCGCCGCGGGTGGCCGGCGCAGCACGAACCGCGCGGCGAACGCCTCCGGGTGCGCGACCGTGAGCGCGTGCGGGACGCGGCCGTCGAGTCGCAGCTGCCAGCGGGACAGCAGCCGGGCGTCGGAGAAGAACAACCCGTGCGCCGCACCGGGTGCCACGTCGCCGGTGGCGTCGGACAGGCAGAAGGTGCCGCCCGCCACCAGCGTGACCGTGCCGCCGGCGCCCGAGGTCAGCGCCGGCTCGGCGGCGGTGTTGAACGGGTCAGGGGCCATGGGCGGACGCTACTGGACGGTCTTCACCCACTCGTCGACCGTGACCACGTCCGCCTGGCGGGGGAACACCTTCTCGGTCAGGACGCGGTGGACCTCGGGGTCGCCGTCGACGCAGCCGTCGGACAGGACGGTGAGGGCGAAGTCCAGGTCGGCGGCCTGCCGGAGGGTGGAGAGGACGACGCCGCTGGTGGCGATGCCGGTCAGGACGAGCGTGTCGATCTCGCCGGCCCGCAGCACCATGTCGAGGTCGCTGCCCGCGAACGCGCTGACGCGCTTCTTGGTGACGACGATGTCCTCGGGTGCCGGCGCGACGTCCGGGTGGATCTCCAGCGCGGCACCGGGCAACGCGCCCGCGTCGCGGGTCGCGCCGAAGATCTTGTTGCGCGGGTTGATCTCGGGATAGCCGGGGCGGAAGCCGATCACGACGTAGATCACCGGGATCCCGGCCCCGCGGGCGGCGTCGACCGCGCGCGTCAACCGGGGCAGGTAGCCGGGATCGGGGTTGCGGGCCACGACGGCCTGCTGGACGTCCATGACGAGGAGGGCCTGCCTGCTCACTGGTTTCCCTTCGGTTGTTCGACTCGTTGGTGGCGGCCGCGCAGTGCCGAGGCGAGCGCGCCCACGAGTGCCATGGCCGTGGCCAGGGTGAAGACGGTGAGGAGCCCGTCGTGGAACGGGCCGGAGACCAGTTCGGGGAAGAACCGGCTGCCGGTCAGGGCCGCCACGTTGTGCGCGGGCAACGTGTCCAGGACGTGGTGGGGCCCGAGCAGCTTCCCGATCGGGTTCTCGCCGAGGAACGTCGCGAACAGCGTGCTCACCGGCGGCAGGTGCGCCACCTGGCTCGCCGCGTCCGCGGACACCCCCTGCGCGCGCAGGCCGCTGTCGAGCGCGGCGGGCAGCGACGTCGCCAGGCCGGTGATCATCAGCGAGAAGAACACGCCGATCGACAGCGCGGTGCCCGAGTTCTGGAACGTCGAGCGCATCCCGGACGCGACCCCGCGTTGCTCCGGCGGGACACTGCCCATGATCGCCGAGGTGTTCGGCGCGGAGAACATGCCCTGCCCGAGCCCGGACAGCAGCAACAGGGCCGCGAACGCCGGGTAGGGGAAGTCCACCGGCAGCGTGAGCAGCCCGACGAAGGCGGCGGCCACCAGCAGGAGCCCGGTCGTGGAGAACAGCCGCGCGCCGAACCGGTCCGACAGGTAGCCGGCGGTCGGGCCGCCGAGGAGGAACCCGATCGTCAGCGGCAGCATGAAGATGCCGGCCCACAGCGGGGTGTCCTCGTAGGCGTAGCCGCGCAGCGGCAGCCAGATGCCCTGCAGCCAGATGATCAGCATGAACTGCATGCCGCCGCGGGCGACGGCGATGAGCAGCGCCGCGAGGTTGCCGGCGGCGAACGCGCGGATGCGGAACAGGCCGAGCCGGAACATCGGCTCGGCGATCTTCGTCTCCGCGACGCAGAAGGTGACCAGCAGCAGCACCCCCGCGCCGAGGCCGCTGAGCACCGCGGGGTTGGTCCAGCCGGTCGAGTGCCCGCCGTACGGCTGGATCCCGTAGGTGATCGCGGCGAGCAGCGCGCCCGCGCCCGCGGTGAAGGTCAGGTTGCCGCTGGAGCTTGAAAGCGCAACCGCCTGGGCCGCCGGCTGCGCGCCGCCCGGGCTTTGCGTGAACGTCAGCGAAGCCGGGCTGACCGCTCCAGTTGCTGATGGAGGCACTACCAGAGTAATTGCGATCGTCTGCGGGCTATTAGGGACATTCGGTGCGGTCACAATGA
>NZ_JBJMIE010000579.1:0-8424 GCF_045807065.1 Actinophytocola sp.
GAAGCTGGGCCCGATCTCGCTGATGTACAAGGGCTCCGTTGAGTTCCTGTCCAAGGACCCGGACACGCACTCGGTGGTCATCAAGGCCGCCGGCAAGGACGCCAGAGGCAACGGCACCGCCGCCGCGACGGTCACCGTGGCCCTGACCGCCGACGGCGACTCGACGGTCGGCACGGTTGAGACGAACCTGTCGATCACCGGCAAACCGGCGCAGTTCGGCCGCGGCCTGATCTCCGAGGTGGGCGGCAAGATCCTGAACACGTTCGCGACCTGCCTGTCCGGGAAGCTGGCCTCGGCCCCCGAGGAGACACCGGCTCAGGCCGCGGCTGCCACCGAACCGACGGCCGAGTCACGCGCGCAGTCACCAGCGGAGTCACCCGCGGAGTCGGCGGTCGCGTCAGCGGCGGGGTCGATGACATCAGCCGTGGCGGCCGAACACGCGGAGGCCGTGGCCGCGGGGCGCAAGGCAGGCGAGGCGGCGGCGGCCAGCCTCCCGAAGAACGTCCAGCCAGACCCGGTCCCGGAACCGGAGACGGAGGCGATCGACCTGTTGTCGTACGCGGGTCCGTCGGTGCTCAAACGCGCCGCGCCGCTGCTGGCGCTGACCGCCGCGGTCCTGGCGTTCATCACGCTGCGGCGGCGCCACCGCTGAGCCGGCGGCGAGCGGGCAAGATCAGCAGCCGTCCGCACCAATATGTTGCGGGCGGATGAGCGGGGCGTGCAGGATGGCCCGGGTGCGCCGGCTGGTGGGTATTTGTTGTGCAGCTCTGCTCGTTGCCGGCTGCGCGAGCACGGACGACGGCAGCGGTGAGCCCGTCCCGCCGTTCCACCCGGGCACCGTCACCACCCGGGAGACCGACTCCGGTGCCGATGCCAAGCCCGCCGACACCTTCACCGTGGTGGCGACCGGTGACGAGCTGATCCACCCCGCGCTGACCGAACAGGCCGAGGCCGACGGCGGCGGCAGGCGTGACTACGAGCCGCTGCTCGCCGGCATCAAGCCCGTCATCTCCTCCGCCGACCTGGCGATCTGCCACATGGAGACGCCGATCGCCACCGCCGACGGGCCCTTCAAGGGGTACCCGCTCTTCTATGTCCCGCCGGAGATCGCCACCGCGGTCGCCGACACCGGCTACGACACCTGCTCGACCGCCTCCAACCACACCCTCGACCAGGGCGCCGAGGGGGTGCGCACCACGCTCGACACCCTCGACGCCGCCAAGATCGGGCACACCGGGTCCGCACGCACCGAGCAGGAGGCCGGCACGCCGCTGATCCGCGTGGTCAGGGGCGTCAAGGTCGGCCAGGTGTCGTTCACCTTCGGGCTCAACCAGGGGACCGAGGCGCCGGAGCCGTGGACGGTCAACGAGCTGTCGGTCAACGCGGTGCTCGACGCGGCCAGGAAGGCCCGCGCGGCCGGCGCCGAGGTCGTGATCGCCAGCATCCACTGGGGCATAGAGAACCAGCACGAGCCCACCGCCGAGCAGAAGGACATGGCCAGGCAGATCCTCGCCGACCCGGCCGTGGACCTGATCGTCGGCCACCACGCGCACGTGGTGCAGCCGTTCGAGAAGATCGGCGACAAGTGGGTGGCCTACGGCCTGGGCAACTCGGTCGCCAAGCACGAGCAGCCACGCGGCGACACCGAGGAGGGCGTGATCGCCCGCTTCACCTTCACGAAGTCGGACACCGGCTGGCGGGTCGCCAAGGCGGAGTACATCCCCACCCTCATCGACCTCGGCCCACCCATCCGCCTCAGGAACCTGACCACGGACAGCTCCGTCGACCCGGCCCGCAAGAAGGAGGCCCTGGACCGCACCGACCAGGTGGTTCTAAGCGAAGGCGCCGGCAACGACGGCCTCACCCGCCCGGAAGGCTGATCCGCAGAGCCGCGTTGGCCGGGCCGGATGCGGCTGGTCGGCTGCGACGGGTTGGGCGGGGTGGGGTGTGGTGGGTTGGCTGGGCGGGTTGGTTCGGCAGGTGGGGTGTGGTGGGTTGGCTGGGCGGGTTGGTTCAGCAGGCGGGATGTGGTGGGTGGTTGGGGCGGGATGAGTCCTCGGGGTTGGGCAGGGTCGGCTCGGTGGGTGTTCGTCGGGGTAGTCGGCGGGGTGGTGCGGCGGGCTGAGGCGTCGGGTTGGTCGGCGGGCTGGACCGCCGGGCGCGGGCGCGCATCCGCTCGGTAACGTCGGGTCCATGGAGAGTGTGCGGGCGGTGGCCGACTGGCCGGTGGACCACGCGGCGGTCGCGGTCGTGTCGGCAGGTGGTGAGGTGCTCGGTGCGGAGGGGCCGCAGGCGCGGGAGTTCAAGCTCGCGTCGGTGACCAAGTTGCTCACGGCCTACGCGACGCTGGTGGCCGTCGAGGAGGGGGCCGTCGAGTGGGACCAGCCGGCCGGGCCGGAGGGGTCGACGGTTCGGCACCTCATCGCGCACACCTCCGGTCTGGCGTTCGACGAGCACAAGGTCATGGCCAAGCCGGGCACGCGCCGCATGTACTCGAACGCCGGGTTCGAGGTGCTGGCCGACACCGTGCACGGGGCGTCCGGCATCCCGTTCGCGGAGTACCTGACCGAGGCGGTGCTGGCACCGCTGGGCATGGAGTCGTCCCGGCTGGCGGGCACGGCCGGCGCCGGTGGCGTGTCGACCTGCGCCGACCTGGCGCGCTTCGCCGCGGAGCTCCAGGCCCCCACGCTCGTCTCGGAGACAACCCTCGACGAGGCGACCACGGTGGCGTTCCCGGAGCTGTCCGGCGTGCTGCCGGGCTACGGCTACCAGAAGGACAACGACTGGGGCCTCGGCTTCGAGATCCGGGACCACAAGAGCCCGCACTGGACGGGCAGGAACAGCTCGCCGCGGACGTTCGGCCACTTCGGACAGTCCGGGACCTTCCTGTGGGTGGACCCGGACGCCGGCGTGGCCTGCGTGGCCCTCGCGGACAGGGCGTTCGGTCAGTGGGCCATCGACACGTGGCCGGCTTTCACGGACGCGGTGCTGGCCGAGCTGTGAACGTCCGCCACTGAGCGGGCGTGAACTGAAGGGTGGGCCCGGAGGAGTCCTTCGAGTCCCGCACGGCCACACCCTCGATACCGACGGCAACCTCGACGCAGTCGCCGTTGGTGGCGCCACTGAAGGTGCTCTTGCGCCAGGCGACCTCGATGCAGCCGCCGTTGTCCGCGCCGCTGAAGCTACTCTTCCGCCACTCCATCTTCGGCCTCCGGAACGTCGTACTCGTTTGCCAGGCTGGCAAGCAGCTCCCTGGACTCTCCCTCATTCAGCGTAACCTCCTTGAGTTTGCGCAGGATCGCGCGATAGGTGCCAACATCTTTGGGGTTCTCCAGGAAGAGGCTGTGGGTCTGGTTCTCCACGTAGGCGACTGGTGGATGGTTGGGATAGTCCATCAGCTGGAACGGGCTGCCCAGCGCTCCTGGCGGAAAGGAGGACGGCACGACCCGCACGGTGCACCAAGACCGGGCCGAGACGAGCACGATGTGCAGGAGTTGATCGTTCATCACCCGGGGGCCGCCGACGATCGCGCGGAGGACCTGTTCCGGGATGAAGAAATTGATTTCGATGCCGTGTTCACGGCGAAGGACGTTCTGCCGCTCCATTCGCGCCTGGATGCGCGGCTCGATGCCCTCGGCGGGGATGCGCCCTGCCAGCCGGAACAGCGCGGTGGCGTAGCCCTCGGTCTGCAGGAGGCCGGGGATCACCAGGGGCTCGTACTGGTTGATCAAGGTGGCGGTGGTCTCGTGCGTGACCAGGGTGCGCAACTCCTCGGGGATGTGCTCGCCGTGGGGTTGGAGCCAGTCCTTGGCCCAGATCTCGCGGCACATGCCTATGAGGCGGTCCATCTCGTCGCCTACCACGTGGAAGTAGGCGAGATAGGTGGCGACCGCGATCTCGGAGGCGCCGCGCTGGCCGTTCTCCATCCGCGAGACCTTGCTGTCCGACCAGCCCAACGCTCGTGCCAGGTCCCGGGCGCTGAAACCCGCCCGTTCGCGGACCCGCTTCAACTCCGTGCCCAGCTGGCGGCTTCTCGTGGTGGTGTGCCGGTCGTTCATGCCGCTCAACGTAAGGCGGCCAACGGCCGACACCCGGGCACGACAGCCGAAGTTCACCCGGCTCGGCGTGCCGTTGACCGCGGGTCCGGGCACGATGGCGACATGCATCACATGGAGCGGGACGAGTGGCTCGCGTTCGTCATGCAGGGAACCCGGACCGGCAAGCTGGCGGTGGTCCGCAAGGACGGCTCGCCGCACGTGGCGCCGATCTGGTTCCTGGTCGACGCCGCCGAGGATGGGGACAGCGCCGAGGACTACCTGGTCTTCACCAGCGACGGCAGCTCGGTCAAGTCGAAGATCCTCCGGCGGGACCCGCGGATCGCCCTGGTCGTGGACATGGAGCGACCGCCGTACTCGTTCGTCCAGTTCCGCGCCGAGGCGACGATCTCCGAGGACCTCGACGAGCTGCTGGAGTGGGCGACCCGCCTCGGCGCCCGCTACATGGGCGCCGACCGCGCCGAGGAGTACGGCAAGCGCAACGCCGTGCCCGGCGAGCTGCTGGTCCGCGCCCGCATCACCAAGGTCGTCGCCCAGGCGGACATCGCCCACTGAAAGCGCAGGTGGAAGGGCGCCATACCGTGGTATGGTGATGTTGTGACGACGAAGAAGGTGACCATCACCCTGCCCGAGGAGACGCACGCCAAGGCGATCGCGCTCGCGAAGAAGGCAGGCTTACCCTTCTCAACCTGGCTTGCCCAGACCGCCGAGCACGAAGTACGGGTGCAGGAGGGCCTGGAAGCCATGCGGGAGTGGGATGAGGAAATGGGTCCGCCTTCTGCCGAAGCAGAGGCCTGGGTGGACCGGCAGTTCGCCGAGCTGGAGGGCCAGTCCTCAAGCTGAGGCACGTCGCAAGGTGGGTTGATGGTTTCGTTCAACGGCCCGGTCGTCTACGACGCCGGGGCGCTTCTTGCTGCCGAACGCGGAGATGACCGGATGCGTGCGCTGCACCGGCGCTTCCTGCTGCACGGCATTTCGCCGGATGTGCCTTCGCCCGTGCTGACACAGGCTTGGCGGGACGGTTCCCGGCAGGTGGGCTTGACGCGGTTGCTCAAGGGGTGCGCGGTGCTCCCCACTGACGAGGAGGTCGCCAAGCACGCCGGTGTGCTGCTGCGGATGAGCCGCACGTGCGACGCGGTCGACGCGATCGTCGTTGCCACGGCGATGAAGTACGCCGCGACGGTCGTGACCAGTGACCCGAAGGATCTGCAACAGATCAGCGACGCCGCGGCGTTTCACCTTGGTTTGGTCGAGGTCTAGCTCAACGGTCTAGTTCACCGATGGCAGCTCCGGGCCGAGGAAGTCGTCCGCGTCCCGGATTGTGTAGGCGTAGCCCTGTTCGGCCAGGAAGCGTTGGCGGTGGGCGGCGTAGTCGGTGTCCAGGGTGTCCCGTGACACCACCGAGTAGAAGTGGGCCTGACGACCGTCTTCCTTGGGGCGCAGCAACCTGCCGAGCCGTTGCGCCTCCTCCTGGCGTGAGCCGAAGGTCCCGGACACCTGCACCGCCACCGTGGCCTCCGGCAGGTCGATGGAGAAGTTGGCGACCTTGGACACGACCAGCGTCCGCAGCTCGCCCTTGCGGAACAGGTCGAAGAGCCTCTCCCGCTCGGAGTTCCGGGTCGAGCCCTGGATGATCGGGGCGTCCAGCTCGGCGCCCAGTACCTCCAGCTGGTCCAGGTACGCGCCGATGACCAGCGTGGGCTCGCCGGCGTGCTTCTCCAGGATCTTGCGGACCACCGGCACCTTCGTGTCGACGGTGGAGCACAGCTTGTACCGCTCTTCGGGCTCGGCCGTCGCGTACGACAGCCGTTCGGCGTCGGTCAGGGTCACTCGGACCTCGACGCACTCCGCCGGGGCGATCCAGCCCTGCGCCTCGATGTCCCGCCACGGCACGTCGTAGCGCTTCGGGCCGATCAGCGAGAACACGTCGCCCTCGCGGCCGTCCTCGCGGACGAGGGTCGCGGTCAGGCCGAGCCGGCGGCGGGACTGCAGGTCGGCGGTCATGCGGAAGACCGGCGCCGGCAGCAGGTGCACCTCGTCGTAGACGACCAGGCCCCAGTCGCGGGAGTCGAACAGGTCCAGGTGGCGGTACTCACCCTTCGACTTGCGGGTCATCACCTGGTACGTCGCGATGGTGACGGGGCGGATCTCCTTGCGCTCGCCCGAGTACTCGCCGATCTCGTCCTCGGTCAGCGACGTCCGCGCCACCAGCTCGCGCTTCCACTGCCGGCCGGCGACCGTGTTCGTCACCAGGATCAGCGTCGTGGCCTTCGCGTGCGCCATGGCGGCGGCGCCGACCAGCGTCTTGCCCGCGCCGCACGGCAGCACGACCACGCCGGAGCCGCCGGCCCAGAACGCCTCCGCGGCCCTGCGCTGGTAGTCGCGCAGGTGCCAGCTGTCCTCCACCAGCTCGATCGCGTGGGCCTCCCCGTCGACGTAACCCGCCAGGTCCTCGGCCGGCCAACCGACCTTCAGCAGTACCTGCTTGAGCCGCCCGCGCTCCGACGGGTGCACGATCACGGTGTCGTCGTCGATGCGGGCGCCGAGCATCGGGGCGATCTTCTTGTGCCGGAGCACCTCCTCGAGCACGGCGCGGTCGGTGGTGGCCATCACCAGGCCGTGCGCGGGGTGGTTGGCCAGCTGCAACCGCCCGAACCGGCCCATGGTGTCGACGATGTCGATCAGCAGCGGCTGCGGGACCGGATACCGCGAGTACACGGTGAGCGCGTCGACCACCTGCTCGGCGTCGTGGCCGGCGGCGCGGGCGTTCCACAGCGCGAGCGGCGTGACCCGGTAGGTGTGCACGTGCTCGGGTGCCCGTTCCAGCTCGGCGAACGGGGCGATCGCGATGCGCGCGTCGTCGGCTCGGGGGTGGTCGACCTCGAGCAGCAATGTCTTGTCGGACTGGACGATCAGCGGTCCATCTGTCACAGCGCCTCACTCGCGAGAGGGTAGATTGCGGTCATGACGACGCCTCCCCATCAACCGGGACCGTACGGGCAGCCGAACCAGGATCCCTGGGGCCAGCAGCCGGGAGGCGGCTACGGCCAGTATGGCCAACAGGGACGCCCGGAGCAGCCCCAGTACGGCGGCGGCCAGTGGGGCGACGACCAGACCCAGCGCCTCGGCCAGGGTGGCCAGTACGACCAGACCCAGCAGTTCGGCCCGGCCCAGCAGTACGGCCAGACGCAGCAGTTCGGTCAGACCCAGCAGTACGGTCAGCAGTCACCCTACGGTCAACAACCACAGTACGGCGGAGGATTCCAGCCGCCGGAACCGCCCAGGAAGAAGACGGGCATGATCGTGGCGATCGTGGTCATCGCGGTGCTGGTCCTCGGCGGTGCCGGGGTCGGCATCTACTTCGCCACCAAGGACAACGGCTCGAACACGGCCGGTGGCACGACCACCACGACCAAGACCAAGACGACCACCGCAGGGTCCACGGAGAACTCCGAGGACACCACCACGTCCGAGGACGAGGAGACCACCACCGAGGACCAGGGCGGTGGCGGGGCGGCCACCGACGCCCAGCCGGGCGACTGCATCAAGGTCAACGTGGCCAGCGAGACCGACGCGGACATCGAGACCGTCGACTGCGCCTCCGAGGAGGCGATCTACAAGGTCGGTACGCGCGAGGAGGACAGCACCGGCGACTGTCCGAACGAGCAGTACGTGCAGTACACCGAGGAGGGTCAGCTCCTGCTGTGCCTCCAGCTGAACGTCAAAGAGGGCGAGTGCCTCGAGGTGACCGACAACCAGGACAAGCGCGCGGACTGCGGCGCTCCGAACGCGACACACCGCGTGATCGGCGTCCTGGACGGCGTCGACGACGAGACGAAGTGCGGCGCGGACGCCACCGAGGTCATCACCTACCCGCAGCCGCCGCTCACCGTTTGCCTTGTCGCACCGGCAGGTTAACGTCCGTCCGCATTCGATCCGTAACGGACAGTCGTCTGTCAATCCCCGCATTGGGTAATTTGCCGGGTCCACTCAAAAGTGTCGGGGCCGTCGCGTACATTGCTGCTCTCGAACCAAGCTTCCGAGTGTCCGCATGTTGTGCGAGGGGTGCACATGAACTCTCCGAACTACCCGCCACCGGGTGGGCCGTACGGTCCGCCGCAGGGTCAGCCCTACGGGCCGCGCCCGCCCCAGACACCGCCGGGCGGCCAGCCCTACGGCACCCAGCCGGGTGGCCAGTCCTTCGGTGCTCCACCCCCGCAGGGGCAGCCCTTCGGTGGTCCGCCGCCGCAGGGCCAGCCGTACGGCGGTCCCGGCGGTCCGGGTAGCCCCTCGGGCGGCTTCGGTCCGGGTGGCCCGGGAGGCCCAGGCGGTCCGAACGGCCCCGGCGGCGCGCCGCCGGCCGCCTACC
>NZ_JBJMIE010000580.1:0-24717 GCF_045807065.1 Actinophytocola sp.
GGATCAGGGACCTGTCCGATCCGAGCCGCAAGATGGACAAGTCGGCCCGCGACTCGGCCGGCGTGCTGTTCGTGCTCGACGAGCCGGACCTGCTCCACCGCAAGATCAAACGCGCGGTGACGGACAGCCTCGCGCGCCTGGAGTACCGGCCGGACGAGCAGCCGGGCCTGGCCAACCTGCTGGAGATACTGGCCGCGTGCCAGGACAAGCCGCCGCGCGAGGTGGTTGCGGGCTACTCCTCGTACGGGGAGGTGAAGGACGCGGTGGCGGAGGCGGTCATCGAAGAGCTCCGCCCGATACGGGAACGAACCCGCGCACTGCTCTCGGACCCGGACGAGCTGGAACGCATCCGCGCCGTCGGCGGCACCCGCGCCACCGAACGTGGCGCCCACCGCCTGACCACGGCCCTCCGCCTGGCCGGCATCGCCTAACCTCGCGTGTCCAACGCCCCAGACCCGCGTGTCCAACCAAAAACACCCGCGTGTCCAACGCGGATGAACCCTGAGTTCAACAAATCGTGGCGGCGAGGATTTGTTGAACTCAGGGGTCTGTTCTGTTGGACACGCGGGTCGTGGGCGTTGGACACGCGGGGGTGCGCAGTGCCTGGCGCAGGGCCGGGAGCAGCACTCGGTCCGCCGGCAGCCACTCCACCGAGCCCAGCTCTCCGGCCTTCAGCCAGCGCAGGGCCGCGTGGTCGTGCGGGTGGGGCGACGCGTGCGGGTCCACCAGCGCCGCGCGGTAGATCCGCAGCAGCTTTCCTCTCGGCAGGGCCACGTCCGGGCCGATCGGCCCACCGACCGCCACCTCGACGCCCAACTCCTCCCAGCACTCCCGAACCACCGCGTCAACATCGGACTCGCCGGGCTCCACCCGGCCACCCGGCAGCTCCCACAACCCCGCCGCCTCCACCGGGTACGACCGCTGCTGCGCCAACAACGCCCGCCCCCGGACGATGGCCGTCCCCACGATCACCGGCGCCCCGACGAGTGCCAGTGCACGCGCGCGAACCTCCGCCACCAGTTCCGAAGGCCCCATCACCAGCGTCCCGCCCGGAACTGGCGCCAACCTCACCTCCAGCCGAAGCGGCCGCCCCCGGACAGCCACCGCCGACCACCCGTCCACCTCGACCCGCACCACTCGGAGACGCCCCACCTCGTCGCCGGGCGCGAGGGAGGGCAGCGCGGCCGACACCACTCGCTGCGGTGCGGGGACGAACGCCGAGGTCATGTCGGCGTCCGCCGCGGGACCTGGAACCGTCCCGCCTTGTCGTCGGGCGCGGGGGACGGGAGCGCGGCCGACACCACTCGCCGCGGCGCGGGCACGAACGCCGAGGTCATGTTGGCGCCCGCCACGGGACCTGGAGACGCGCCAGTTCGTCGCCGGGCAGGCGGGAGGGCGGCGCGGCCGATACCAGTCGCTGCGGTGCGGGGACGAACGCCGAGGTCATGTCGGCATCCGCCGCGGGATCTGGAACCGTCCCAGTTCGTCGCCGGGAGGGTGGCGCGGCCGACACCAGTCGCTGCGGTGCGGGGACGAACGCCAGCGTCATGTCAGCGCTCGCCATCGGACCTGGAAACGCGCTCCGCCCTCCGGCGACTCGGTCACCTTCACCGCGCCGCCGCGCCGGCGCACGACCTCCGCCACCAGTGCCAGGCCCAGGCCCGAGCCGCCGGAGTCGCGGGACCGGTCGTCCTGCACGCGGTAGAACCGGTCGAACACCTTCTCCCGGTGCTCCACCGGGATGCCGTGGCCGTCGTCGTCCACCACCAGCCACACCGACGACGCCCTCGACAGCACCGTCACCGTGATCCGGGCGCGGGCGTGCCGGGCCGCGTTGCGCAGCAGGTTGTCCAGGACCAGGTCGACCTCCGCCGGCGCGGCCTCCACCCAGCACGCGCCCGGCGCCAGGTGCGTGCCCACCACGGGCGCGCCCTCGGGCAGCCGGGCGACCGCCGCGCGGGCCGCCGCCACGACATCCACCGGTTCGGCCGCCGGCCACTCGCCCGCGTCCGATCTGGCCAGCGCCAGCAGGCCGTCGACCAGGGCGGACAGCCGCTCCGACTCGTACACCACGTCGGCCAGCACCTCGTGTGCGAGCGCGGGGTCCGGGTTCACCACCGCCACCTCGGCCTGCACGCGGATCGACGCCACCGGCGACCGCAGCTCGTGCGCGGCGTCGCCGGTGAACCTCCGCAGCCGTGCCGTCGCCTCGTCGCGGCGGGCGAGCAGACCGTTCAGCGCGGCCGCCAGCGACCGCAGCTCGTCGTGCGCGCCCGGCAGCGGGAGCCGCCGGCCGGCCGGGAGCTGGGACGCCGCCGCCCGCATCCGTTCCACCGGCCGCAGCGACGACCGCACACCCAGCCAGGTCGCGATCCCACCCGCGGCGGAACCGATCAGGGCCGCGATGACCAGCCAGTTGAAGGCCCGGTGCTGCGCCGGGTAGTAGCCGGTGAGGATCGTGCCCACGATGACCAGCCGCTGCGCGCCCTTCGGATCGCTGGTCACCGTGCCGACCCAGCGCCGGGGCGGGTTCTCCGACAGCCGCAGCACCGGGGTGCCCGCCTTCAGCACCCGCAGCTCGGCCGACGACAGGGGCGGCGGCGGCCCGTGGTCGACGGGCGTGCCGGCCGTGTCCAGCACCCGGGCCTCCATGCCGACCGGGCCCGCCTTCACCTGGTGACCGGTCTGGACCTCGGCCAGCGCGGTGCCGAGGATCGGGGCCAGCTGCGCGTCGGCGGAGTGCACCAGCAACGGACCGATCAACCGGCTGGTCACGAACGCGAGCGTCAGGAAGACGACGAGCGTCACCGCCGTGCCGACCGTCGTGATCCGGAAACGCAGCGAACGCCGCAGCCACAGCCGTCCCACGACCCGGCCGAGGACGCCGGTCACCGCGTTCTTGGTTCGAGCACCGCGTCCAGCTCGGACGATGACGCCAGGTATCCGTGGCCACGCACGGTACGCACGATGCCACCAGCGCCGGCCGCGTCCAACTTGCGCCGCAGGTAGCCGACGTACACCTCCACCGCGTTGCGGGTGGCGGCCAGCTCGTCCCCCCAGACGGTCCTGAGCAGCTCGTCCTTGGTGACCACCGCGCCGGCCCGGCTGACCAGGACCTCCAGGACGGCGAACTCCCGCGGCGACAGCGGCACCAGCTCGCCGGCAAACCGGACCTCCCGCACGGCGCGGTCGATGGTCAGTTCCCCCACCTTGAGGCGCCGTTCCGCGCCTTCCGCCGCGCCGCGCCGCAGTACGGCACGTACCTGCGCCACCAGGACGACGAACGAGAACGGCTTCACCAGGTACCCGTCCGCGCCCAGGTCGAGGCCGTCGGCCTGGTCGATCTCGCCGTCTTTCGCGGAGACCAGGAGGACCGGAGTGGTCACCCCCTCGTTCCGCAGCGCCTGCAGGACCCGGTAACCGGACAGGCCCGGGAGCATGATGTCCAGGAGGATCACGTCGAAGGCCCCGGTTCTGGCTATGTCCAGGGCTGAAGGGCCGTCGGCGGCGGTCACCACGTCCATGCCCTCCGCGGTCAGGCCGCGCTGCAGCGCTCGCCTGACCCCCAGTTCGTCGTCGACCACCAGCACGCGTGGCTTCATGGGCACAGCATGCCCGGAGTTGGGTGGGGCTTGGGAGTTGATCTCAGCGGAATCTCAGGTGGTCGATTGGGTGCGTGGAGGTCTGTTTCGCCACCTTGGCCACAGGGCCGTCACCCCAGCGGCTGGGCTTGGGGCCCTCGCGCGCTCCCTCTTGACCCGCCTGTTTGACCTGCGAGTCTCAGTGGATTCTCAGGGTTTTTTGCGCTCTCAGGCCCATCTCAGTAACCGTGGGGCAACCTCAGTGTCACAGGGCAAGCCAGAAGACGGACGAGGGGTGCACATGAACTCGAGGAAGACCGCGCTGTCGTTTGCGGCGGCTGGGACCGCGGCGGGGGTCGTCGGGTTGGTGTTGCTCGCAACGCCGGCCGGTGCAGGGGAGGCGCCGCCGGCGTTGCCTTCCATCAGTGCGCAGGCGCTGGTTCAGTCGGTGCTCGACACGCAGGTGCCGGCGTTCTCCGGGTCGGTCGAGGTGGAGAACCACCTCGGGCTGCCCCTTCCGGGGATTCCGGGCAGCACCGGCGGCAAGGCGGCCGAGCTGTGGGCCGACGGGACCGGCAAGGCGCGGCTCGCGCTGCCGGGTCAGCAGAGCGAGAAGACCATCGTCGATGACGGGTCCACCGTGTGGCTCTGGGACTCCGAGCACCGGGCCGTGACCAAGGTTCCGCACGACAAGAACGCCAGCGAGAAGCCGATGGAAGGCATGTTCGCCGACCCGGCCAAGGCGGCCGCTCAGCTGGTGACGGCCATACAGGAGGACTCGACGGTCACGGTCGACGGGACCGCTCGGGTTGCCGGCCGGCCCGTCTACGAGCTGGTGCTCACGCCCAAGCCGACGGAGCGGACGTTGCTCCGGGAGATCCGGGTGTCCGTCGACTCCGAGCTGCGGATTCCCATGTCGGTCGAGGTGTTGGCCAACGGGCAGGCCGATCCGGCGGTGAAGGTCGGCTTCACGGAGTTCAACCATGCCGCGCAGGACCCCAGCCTCTTCGCCTTCACGCCGCCCGCCGGGGCGACCGTGTCGGAGAAGCAGGTCAAGGAGGAGCTGCACGGGCAGAGCATGGACAGCCTGCTGTCCCAGGCCGACCTGAAGATGGTCGGTCGCGGGTGGGACGTCGTCGCCACCGGGAGGGTGCCGGCCGACATGCTGAAGAGCGCCGAGGGAACGGGCGGCGACGCCAACCCGAACCTGTTCGCACTGCTCGGCACGATCGGCAAGCAGGTCCACGGCGACTTCGGCACCGGCTACGTCATCTCGGCGAGCGTCGGCACCGTACTGATCACCGATGACGGCAAGGTCGCCGTCGGCGCCGTGCCCGAGCAGGTGGTCGTCGACGCCATCAACACGGTGAAATGAGTACCGTCACGGGCATGACGGAGATTGAGGAAGCCCCCGCGGAAATCTCCGCGGGGGCTCCCGCCCGCCTTGCCGCCCGGACCCGCAACCTGCGGAAGGTCTACGGCAGCACGGTCGCGGTCGACCACGTCGACTTGGACGTGCCGGTGGGCGCGGTGCTGGGCATGCTCGGGCCCAACGGCTCCGGCAAGACCACCACGATCCGGATGCTGCTCGGCCTCGTCCTCCCGACCGCCGGCACCGTGGAGCTGCTCGGCCACAAGATGCCCGAGGGCGCCGGGTGGGCACTGCCGGAGGTCGGCGCGCTGGTCGAGGGGCCCGGCTTCCACCCGTTCCTGTCCGGGCGGGACAACCTGATGCGCGTCGCGGCCGCCGAGCCGCACCTGGCCAGCAAGGACATCCCGCGTGCGGTCGGGCAGGCGTTGGAGCGGGTCGGCCTGTCCGCCGCCGCCAACCGGCGCTACCGCGGGTACTCGCTCGGCATGAAGCAGCGGCTCGGGCTCGCGTCCGCGCTGCTCATCCCGCGTCGGTTCGTCGTGCTGGACGAGCCCACCAACGGGCTCGACCCGGCGGGGACCCGCGAGGTGCGGGCCGTCATCGCCGACCTGCACGCCGCCGGCACCACCGTGCTCGTCTCGTCCCACCTGCTCGCCGAGGTCGAGGCCACCTGCACGCACGTCGCCGTGCTGCACAAGGGGGCCGTGGTCGCGCAGGGTGAGCTGACCGAGCTGCTCGAGTCCGGTGACGCCGGGCTCCTGGTGTCCACGCCGGATGTCGGCCTCGCGGTCAACGCCCTGCGGGACGACCGGATCCCGGCCCGCGAGGCACCGGACGGCGTGCGGGTGGACCTGGCCGCCACCACCGCGCCGGAGGTCGTCGCCAAGCTCGTCGGCGCCGGGGTCGCCGTGCACGAGGTGCGCCGGCAGCGGACCGGGCTGGAGGAGCTGTTCGCGCGGCTCACCGAGTCCGCCGACAGCGGCAACGGGCTGTCCGACGTGGACACCTTCGAGGAGACCTCATGACGCTCGCACTTGACGCGCCTCTCGTCGCGGAGCAGCGCACGAAGGCGCCGGTCGGGCGGCTCCTGTGGTCCGAGCTGCGGTTCATGTTCCGCCGACCGCGCACGCTCGTGGCGCTCGGGCTGCTGGTCATCGGGCCGATCATCGCGGCCATCGCGATGTCCGTGGCGACCTCCACACCCGTCGGCGGGCCCGGCAACCAGGTGATCCAGGGGGTCGCCTCGCTCGTCGCCGACAACGGGCTGATCCTGCCGGTGTTCGTGCTGATGCTGTGCATGGTGATGCTGCTGCCGATGCTCGGCGCCATGTGGTCGGCCGACGCGCTCGCCGGCGAGACCCAGACCGGCGCGCTGCGCGGGCTGCTGCTCACGCCGGTGAGCCGGGTGCGGCTGCTGGCCGTGAAGGCCGTCGGGGTCGCGGTGCTGTCGTTCGTGGCCGTGGCGATCATCGCGGTCGTCAGCATCATCGCGGGTGTCACGATTCTCGGCGGCGGCGGTCTGCTCACGATGTCCGGCAGCACCCTGCCGGTCGGTCCGTCGCTGGGCCGGATCGGGCTGATGGTCGTGCTGGTGACCATCCAGGTGTGGGCGGTCGCGGCGGTCGCGCTCGCGATCTCGGCGGCCACCGAGCATCCGCTCGTGGTCATGGCGAGCGCGCTCGGCGGGATCATCACGTTCACGATCCTCAACAACATCCCCGCGCTGGACTGGCTGCACCCGGTGCTGCTGACCGACGGCTGGGACAGGCTCGCCGACGTGATCCGCGACCCGATGCCGACCGACGGCATCACCACCGGCCTGCTGCGTGCCGCCTGCTACATCGTCATCGGCTACTCACTGGCCCTGGCCCGCATGTCCACCAAGGACGGTTAGATCTCGGCCCCAGCCCTACGGCGTCCTCAGCGCACCACGGCCAGGCCGTCCGGGTCGAGTGTGAGGTGCACGCGGTCGCCCGGCGTCTCGGCGATGCCGGCGACCGCGTCCACCAGCTGGTCCGTGTCGTCGAGGCGGACCTGCAGGCGGACGTGGTCGCGGCGGTGCACGGACCGGATGAGCTTGCCCGAGATGCCGTCCGCCGCGAGCCGCAACGCGGTCGGCCGCAGACCGAGCGTCACCGGTCCCTCGGGTGCCCACGGCAGCGCCACCGAGCCCAGGTCACAGGTCGCGACACCGTCCGCGACGACCGCCGGCACGAACAGGCCGCAGCCCAGGAAACGCGCCGTGTCCTCGTCCGCCGGGCACCGCCACACCTCGTCCGGCGGCCCGGTCTGCACGATCCGGCCGGCCCGCATGACCGCGACCCGGTCGGCCAGCGTGAACGCCTCGTCGTGGTCGTGGGTCACCACCAGCGCGGTCGCGCCCGCCACCCGCAGCACGCCGGCCAGGTCCATGGCCAGCTGCTCGCGCAGCGCCCTGTCCAGCGCGGACAGTGGCTCGTCCAGGAGCAGCAGCCGGGGCCGGGGCGCGAGTGCCCGAGCCAGCGCGACGCGTTGCTGCTCGCCGCCGGACAGCTCGGTGACCTTCCGCCGCCCGTAGCCCTCGAGCCCCACCAGCTCCAGGAGCTCCGCGACCCGGGTGTGGCGCTCGGCGGCCGGCACGCGCCGCATTCGCAGGCCGAACGCCACGTTGCCGGCCACGTCCCGGTGCGGGAACAGCTGCCCGTCCTGGAACACGAGCCCGAAGCCACGCCGGTGGACCGGCACGTCCGCGAGGTCCGTGTCGTCCCACCGGACCGTGCCGGCAGCCGGCGGCTCCAGGCCGGCGACCGCCCGCAGCAGCGTCGACTTGCCGCAGCCGGACGGCCCGAGCAACGCCAGCACCTCGCCGTCCGCCACCTCGACGTCCACCTCGGACACCGCGGTGAACGAGCCGTACCGCACGGTCAGGTCGGCGACGGACAGCATCAGAACTCACCCACCGACACGCGTCGCGGGCCGAACTCGATGAGCGCCACCACCGCGATCGTGACCAGCACCAGCAACGTGCACGCCGCGTAGGCCATCTGGTTGTTCAGCTCGCCCGGGCGCGAGATCAGCCGCGCGATCGCGACCGGCAGCGTCGCCGTGTCCGGCCGGGCGAGGAAGCTCGTCGCGCCGAACTCGCCCAGCGCCACCACGTACCCGAACGCGGCCGCGGTCAGCAGCGACCGGCCGGCCATCGGCACGTCCACCTCCCACCACACCCGCCACGGCCCCGCGCCGAGCGACGCGGCCGCCTGCCGCAGCCGCTCGTCGATCGACCGCAGCACCGGCAGCATGATCCGGATGACCAGCGGCGTCACCACGATCGCCTGCGCGAGCGGGACGAGCACCGGTGACGTGCGCAGGTCGCCGGGCAGCAGGTCCAGGGTGATCAGGTAACCGAAGCCGACCGTCACCGCGGACACGCCGAGCGGCAACATGAACGCGGTGTCGATGACCTCCACGTAACGCAGCCGGTTACGGGCCGCCGAGACCAGCACGACGCTCGCCATGGTGCCGAGGGTGACGGCCAGCAGCGTCGCGTCCGTGGCCGCCGCCAGCGAGTTCCGGATGGCGTCGAGCCCGGAGATCTCCAGCGAACCCCCGTAGCCGAACCCGGTCAGCGCGCGCCATCCGTCCACAGTGGATCGGTTGAGCAGCGAGACCACCGGCACGAGCAGCAACCCCACCACGGCGAGTGCCGCCGCGACCACGAACCACTCGCCACCGCTGGGCCGCCGCGCCGACTCGGCCTGGCCACGCAGCCGCAGCGCGGTCTCCCTGCGGCGCCGGGCGACCGCGCCGATCGACAGCGCCGCCACGACCGCGCCCAGCTGCAGCAACGACAACGCGGCGGCACCGGACAGGTCCAGCAGTTCCACCGTGCGCAGGTAGATCTCGGTCTCCAGTGTCCGCAGCCGCGCGCCACCGAGGATCAGCACGACACCGAAACTGGTGGCGCAGAACAGGAACACGACCGCCGCGGCCGACCCGACCGCGGGGGCCAGTGCGGGCAGCGTGACCGACGTGAACGTCCGCAGCCGCGACGCGCCCAGCGCGCGTGCCGCGTCCTCGGCCCGCCGGTCGAGGTGCGTCCACAGCCCGGCCACGGTCCGTGCCACCACCGCCACGTTGAAGAACGCGTTGGCCAGCACGATCGACCACACGCCCCCGGCGGGCATGAGGGCGCGGAACGCCAACCCGACCACGACGCTCGGCAGCACGAACGGCACCAGGATGATCACCCGGACGAGCCACAGCCCCGGCAGGTTTGTCCGGGCCAGCAGGAACGCGACCGGCAGGCCGGCGAGGACGGCCACGGCGGTCGCCCCGGCCGCCTGCGCGACGGTGAACCCGACGAGCCGCCACACCTCGGCGGTCCCGAGCGTGGCCAGCACACCCCCCTCGTCGAGGCCGAGCCGCAGGATCGCGACCACCGGCCACACGAAGAAGACCGCGAGGAACCCCAACGGCACCAACGCGACGAGCGCCAGGCCGTGTTCAATGGGTCGCTTCACTCTCGCCTCCGCTTACCCGCCGTCTTCCCTCCCGCGCTGATCGTCGGTCGAGACGGCGGACGCCCCGGTCGTTCCGCTCCGGCGGTGGCCTCAGCCCTCGACGATGCCGCGCCACTGGCTGATCCACTGCTCGCGGTTGCGCTGGATCTCCTTCGCGGGCAGCTCCGCGGGCGCGGCCGGCAGCGGCGCCGCCTTCTGCCACGCCGCCGGCAACGACACGCCCTTGCGCGTCGGGTAGACGTACATCTGCTCCGCCACCTGCGACTGGAACCGTTCGGACAGCAGGAAGTCCACGACCTTCTTCGCGTCGTCGGCGTGCTTGGCGCCCGCCAGCACCCCGGCGTACTCGACCTGCCGGAAGCACGTGTCCAGCACCGCCTTCGTGCGGGGGTTCCCGTTGTCGTCCAGCTCCGCGGACGGCGAGGACGCGTACGAGACGACGATCGGCCGCGGCCCCTTGCCGGACGACCCGGAGAAGTCCTGCGTGTAGGCCTCCTCCCAGCCGCTGACGACCTTGACCCCGTTGGCCTTCAGGGACTTCCAGTAGTCCTGCCAGCCGGCCCCGAGCTTCGCGATCGAGCCGAGCACGAAGGCGAGACCGGGTGAGGAGGTGGCCGGGTCCTCGACCACGAGCAGGTCCTTGTACTCGGGCTTGACGAGGTCGGCGTAGCTGGTCGGTTCCGGCACGTTCCTGCTCGCGAGCGCCGCCGGGTCGACGTTGAGGCACACGTCCCCGAGGTCGACGGCCGTGAGCCGGAACGTGTCGTCGAGCGCGTAGTCCGCGGGCCCGGCCACCTTCACCTCGTACGGCGCGAACACGCCCTCGTCGAGCGCCCGCGACGCGAACGTGTTGTCCACGCCGAACGCGACGTCTCCGATCGGGTTGCCCTTGGTGAGCACGAGCTGGTTGGTGAGCGCGCCGGCGTCCCCGAGCTTGCGGACGTCGATCGTGATCCCCGTCTCGCGCTCGAACGACTTGAGCACGTCGTCACTCATGGCGAACGAGTCGTGTGTGACGAGCACGAGCTTCCGCTCGCCACTGTCGCCCCCGCCACCCACCGAGCAGCCGGCGAGCACCAGCCCCAGAACCACTGCGCAGACACGAAAACGCACCGTTGCCTCCTCCCTGCGCCGGCATGACCCGGATCAGGTTCGAACGGTCGAGGGCGGCCGCCCTCCTCTCAGCCCGGCAACCCGGACTCCCGTGTGTCTCCCGAGCCTACCCGTGCGGACGGTTGACCCACCCGTCACCATGTACCCATGCCCGAGCTGCTCAGAGACGAAGAAGTTGGCAAGGCCCTCGGCCGCCTCCAGGACTGGTCCCTCGACGACGGCCCGGTGCGCGCGCTGCGCCGCGAGGTGGAGCTGGCGAGCTTCCCGCAGGCCATCGAGGTCGTGGACCGCGTCGCGGAGATCGCCGAGAACGACGACCACCACCCGGACATCGACATCCGCTGGCGCACGCTGACCTTCCGCTGCAGCACGCACTCGGAGGGCGGCATCACCGCGCTGGACGTGACGCTCGCCGAGAAGATCCAGGGCGTGCTCGACTCGCTCAGTTGAGCGCGATCGCCAGGACCACCGCGATGGCGAGGACGATCACGATCACGTTGATCACCATGATCGCGGACATGCCGCGCGTCTTCTGCGGCGCGAAGCCGATGGAGCCCTTCATCCCGATCGTGGACGGCGGCCGGTAGTAGACGGTCGTCAGCTGCCCCGGGTAGATCGCCACGGGCAGCTCGGCCGGCCCGAACTCGCCGAGGTACCGGGTCACGACCCGCACCTGGTAGTTCCCGGGCGGCAGGTCGAACGGTGCCTCGCCCCAGCTGACGTTGGTCGGTCGCCCGTTGAGCGTCACCCTGGGGCCGGTCAGCCCGAACAGGAACGCCATCGGGTTGTGCGAGGTGTGCACGACCAGCCGTCCCGTGGCGGGCGGTGGTCCGTACGGCTGCTGCGGTCCGTGGGTCATGCGTTGATTGTGGTCACCGCAGCGGCACCCGGGCCACCGGCGTCAGCTCGGCGTCGCTCGCGCGTTCCAGCACCATCTCGGCGTCGCGCCCGGACGCCCGCAGCGACGCCACCATGTTGCCGAGGTGCGGTCCGGACACCTTCTCCCACGACACCGGCAGCGGGTCGACCGCGCGCAGCAGCCGCCACCGCAGCACCGCCGCGAGCGGCCGCCACCAGGCGAGGTAGAAGAACGGGCGCACCCAGGTCTCCAGGTGGTTGTGCAGTGGCGAGCACACCAGCTGGTACACGGCCGCGGTGACCGGCTCCGGGAACCGGACCTTCGCCGCGTAGCCGTGGTGCACGTCGCCGGACAGCACGCTGATCGTGGCCGTGTCGGTCCGCGCGATCCGTTCGATGAGCCGGGCCAGCCGGTCGCTCGACGCCCGGAACGAGGGCCAGTGCTCCAGGTCCCCGGCCTGCCTGAGCTTCTCGGCGAGCCGGCCCCGCCACCCGCCGCGCCGGCAGGCGAGCTCGTTCAGCGACTGGAGGTGGCTGATGGCGTGCGGCATCAGCCAGGGCAGCGACGAGCCGATGAGCAGGTGGTCGAAGTCGCCGGTCGCGTTCTCCTCGATCCAGTCGAACTCGCCGTCGCTCACCATCGACCGCGCGCCGCCGGCCAGGATCCGGCCGGACCTCGTGTCGATCACCAGCAGCCGGACGTTGCCGAAGTCGCGGCGGTAGCTCCACCGCGTGCTCCTGCGGCCGTTGACCTCGTGCCTGGCCTGCTCGGCGAAGTCGTGCAGCAGGTCAGTGGCGTCGCCGGACGCCGTGAAGACTTTCTGGCACAGCTCGTTCCGGTCGAGCTCGTCCGGGCCGAGGTTGCCGATGTGCTGGTAGATCCAGTAGCTGACGAGCGCACCCCGTTCCCGCTCGTCCCACCACGAGGTGCGGGCCATCTCGTCGCGCCAGGTCTGCGAGGTGTTCCAGTCGTCCCGCACGTCGTGGTCGTCGAAGATCATCGAGGTCGGGACGGTGGACAGGAGCCAGCGCGTCAGCGGCGAGGACCACGACTCGTGGTACAGGTGCGTGTACTCCTCGAAGTTCGCGACCTCGGTCCCCGGCGGCTGGCTGGTCGACCGGCGCCGCGCGATCCAGCGTTTCGTCTCGTCGGTCGTCTCGTCCGCGTAGACCTGGTCGCCGAGCAGCAGCAGCGAGTCGGGCCAGTCCCGCTCGTCCTGGTCGAGCATCCGCTTGGCGTAGGCGGCCAGCGCGTCGGCCCCGAGCTTCGGGTCCTCGGGCTTGCGGCAGGACCCGAACAGCATCAGGAAGTCGGGGTCGCCGCCTTCCGGGTAGGTGCGGATCCGGCTGGGCGGGAAGCCGTCGACGGGCCACGCGGTCTCGTCGTCGAGCACGACCTCGTAGGGCGTGCTGGTGCCCGGGGCCAACCCGGTGATCACGACCAGCGCGTAGTGGTGCCCTGCGACGGTGAACGTGGGCGCTTCGAAGTCCGCGACCCGCACCGTGCAGGGTTGGTCGGTCTCGACCCACACCGTGGCGGAGGTCGAGTCGACGTGGCGTAACAGGGGGCCGAGCAACAGACGGGGCACTCGTACATCAAACACGGCGGGCGCCCCAATAAGGTGTCACCCACCCAGGTGGCTACCGCATGAGGGAGCGGCGATGTCCGAGGTTCTCGAGCTCCGGCAGTACACCCTCCGCCCCGGCCGGCGCGACGAGCTGATCGAGTTGTTCGACCGCGAGTTCGTGGCGCCGCAGGAGGCGGTGGGCGCCCAGGTCCTGGGCCAGTTCCGTGACCGCGACGACGGGGACCGCTTCGTGTGGTTGCGCGGCTTCGCCGACATGCCGACCAGGGGCACCGCGCTGCCGGCGTTCTACGGCGGCCCGGTCTGGCGCGAGCACCGCGACGCGGCCAACGCCACGATGATCGACTCGGACGACGTGCTGCTGCTCCGTCCGGTCGCCGGCCTCGACCTGACCGGCCGCACCCGCGGCGGCCCGACCACGCTGGTCACGGTGACCCTGTACCACCTGCCGGCCGGCGGCGAGGACGCGTTCCTCGGCTTCTTCGAGTCCGAGGTCGAGCCCATGCTGAGGGCGACCGGCGCCCCGCCGCTGGCCGTGCTGCGCACCCTGCGCGCGGAGAACAACTTCCCGGCGCTGCCGTTCCGCGAGGACGCGAACGTGGTGCTGTGGATCGCGTCGTTCCCGGGCCCGGAGGAGCTCCGCGAACACGTCCGGCTGCTGGGCCGGGAGAACCGCTGGATCCACGACACCCTCCCGGCGCTGACCAAGCAGCTGGCACGTCCACCGGAGCAGCTGCAACTGTCCCCGACCGAACGCTCGTTACTCCGTTAGCGCGGTCTGGTAACGACGATCCCCACTCGGGCGACCCTCCGGTCAATAGGGCGGTCGCGACAGGTGTTGCTTGCTCGGAGCGCGAGCGGCCGCGGAGCCTGCGAGGAGAAAGCCATGAATGCGCAGGAAGTCTGGGAAGTACCGGTGGTCGACGCACTCGAGCGCGACCGCACCCTGGTGGTCACGGTCTCCGACGGTCGCGTGGCGGTGGTCCCCCCACCCGGCGAGGGCTTCTACCTCCCGGCCCAGTCCGTGTGGCAGCTACACGAAGCGATCCGCGCCGCGGCCATCATCGCCACGAAGGCCAACAACGGCCGCGCCGCCGTGTGAGCTGCGTTAACCTTGGAGCATGACCTCGCTGCCCGACTGGATGCGCCCGCCGCGCCCGGAAGGCTGGTTCGCGGAGGATCTCGACCGTCTCCCCGAGGCACCACGCCATACCGAGCTCATCGACGGAGCCCTCGTCTTCATGATGTCGCCACAGCGGATCTGGCATTCGCGCGTCGTCACGGCCATCACCCAGGCGCTCACCGACCAGGCGCCGGCCGACTTCGAGGTCGACCGAGAGGTGACTGTTCGGCTCGACAACCGCAACCGGCCCGAGCCCGATGTCGTGGTCACGACCAAGCGGGTAAGCGCCGACGGAACCTGGTTCGCCCCTGACGACGTGCTGCTCGTGGTCGAGGTGACCTCGCCCGAGTCGGAACATCGCGACCGCACGGTCAAGCTGCGCAAGTACGCCGAGGCGGGGATCAGGCACTACTGGCTGGTCGAGGAGGAGGACGGCCGGCCGGTGGTGCACGTGTACGAGCTGGACGAGCCAACTCGTGCCTACGCGCCGGCGGGCATCTACCGGAGCAAGCTTGAACTGGACAGGCCGTTCCCCGTCGTCGTCAGCTTGGACAGCCCTTTCCGCCCTACACGTTGAACCGGAACTCGACCACGTCCCCGTCGGCCATGACGTAGTCCTTGCCCTCCATGCGGACCTTGCCGGCGGCCTTGGCCGCCGCCATGGAGCCGGCCTCGACGAGGTCGTCGTAGGACACGATCTCCGCCTTGATGAAGCCACGTTCGAAGTCCGAGTGGATGACCCCGGCGGCCTGCGGCGCGGTCCATCCCTTGTGGATGGTCCACGCCCGTGCCTCCTTGGGCCCGGCAGTCAGGTAGGTCTGCAATCCCAGCGTCGAGAACCCCGCCCGCGCCAGCGAGTGCAGCCCGGGCTCCTCCTGCCCGATGGACTCGAGCAGCTCCCGCGTGGACTCCTCGTCGTCCAGCTCCAGCAGCTCCGCCTCGACCTTGGCGTCGAGGAACACGGCCGCCGCCGGCGCGACCAGCTCGGTGAGCTCGGACCGACGTGACGAAGATGACAGCACGGCCTCGTCCGCGTTGAACACGTAGAGGAACGGTTTGACCGTCAGTAGCGACAGCTCCCGGAACAGCGACACATCCACTTCGGACTGCGCGGAGAACAGCGTCCGCCCGCCGTCGAGGATGGCCCGCGCGGTGTTGACGGCCTCCAGGGCGGGCCGGGCCTCCTTGCGGGTCCGCGCCTCCTTCTCCAACCGGGGTAGCGCTTTGTCCACGGTCTGGAGGTCCGCGAGGATGAGTTCCGTGTTGATCGTCTCGATGTCCGCCGACGGGTCGACCTTGCCGTCGACGTGCACCACGTTCGGGTCGTCGAACACCCTGATGACCTGGCAGATGGCGTCGGCCTCGCGGATGTTCGCCAGGAACTGGTTGCCGCGGCCCTGGCCCTCCGAGGCGCCACGCACCAGGCCCGCGATGTCCACAAAAGACACCGTGGCCGGCACGGTCCGCGCGCTGTCGAACATGCGTGCCAGCACGTCGAGCCGCGGTTCCGGCAGCGCCACCACACCGACGTTCGGCTCGATGGTCGCGAACGGGTAGTTCGCCGCCAGCACGTCGTTGCTTGTCAGGGCGTTGAAAAGGGTGGACTTGCCGACATTCGGCAGTCCGACGATCCCGAGGGTCAAGCTCACTGGCGTAACTCTACGTGCTCCACGGAGACGACCGCCGTCGCACCTCACGAAGGATTACCCCGTTTGGACGCTAGCGACATCCCAGCAGCTCAACAACACTCCGTGAGCGCCTGTGGACTCGATCAGGAGCCCGGTACTAGAAGAGGGACTTTGGTATGACCCAACGTGAATCGCGCCGGCGGGGAATCGGCGCAGCGTTCACGGCGGCGGTGCTCGGCCTTTCGCTGACCGCCTTACCGTCAACAGCCACCGCCGATCCGACGGCCGTACCACCCGACGTGGCCGACCTGCTCGGGAAACAGGACCGCGACCTGCTCATCCAGGCAGAGCGGGACGGCGCCAGCACCGTCACGGTCCTGGTGCTCGCCAAGGAAGGCCAGACCAAGCAGACCATCGACCAGCTCACCAGCGCCGGCGCCAAGATCTCCTACCGCGCCGACGAACTGGGCTACGTCCGCGCCGAGGTCCCGATCGACAAGGTCGAGAAGGCCGCCAAGCAGCCGGCGCTCGCGAGCTTCGACCTCGACAGGACCTACTCCTTCGACGAGCCGCGGCCGGAGGGCATCCAGGACCCGACGCCGCAGCCGGCGCCCGGTGCGAACACCCCGAAGGTCAACCCGTACATGCCGACCGGCGACACCGGCGCGGCACAGTTCGTCCAGGACAACAAGAAGTTCGACGGGCGCGGTGTGACCGTCGGCATCATCGACTCCGGCGTCGACCTCGGCCACCCGTCGCTCAACACGACGAGCACCGGCGAAGCCAAGATCGTCGACTGGGTCACCGCGACCGACTCCAGCTTCACCGACGGCGTCAACAACGACGACGACCCGACGTGGATCGACATGACGAGCCCGGCCCCGGGACAACCGGCCCAGTTCCGGTACGGCCTGTTCAACGAGCGCGACCCACGGCTGGGCGGTGAGCTCGGCAACGACGTCAACCGCGACGGCAACCCGGCCGGCAGCATCGGCACGTTCGGCGTTCTGTGGGACACGGCCACCAACACCGTCTGGGTCGACACGAACCAGAACAAGAGCTTCGCCGACGAGAAGCCCATGACCGACTACAAGGTCAAGGGCGACCAGGACGAGTTCGGCACCGACAACCCGGCCACCCCGATCCGCGAGTCGATGCCGTTCGTCGTGCAGACCGACCCGGCCAACAACGCGGTCAACATCGGCATCGTGTCCGGTGAGCACGGCTCGCACGTCGCGGGCATCGTCGCCGGCAACAGCCTGTTCGGCGGCAACATGAGCGGCGCGGCGCCCGGCGCGAAGCTGCTGTCCGTGCGCGTCTGCCTGTTCGTCACCGGCTGCACGCGGCACGCGATGGAGCAGGGCATGATCTACGCCGCCGAGCACGGCGTGGACGTGATCAACATGTCCGTCGGCGGCCTCGACCTGATCAACGACGGCGAGTCCGACACCGAGCTGCTGTACAACCGGCTGATCGACGAGCACGACGTGCAGATCTTCATCTCCGCCGGCAACGACGGCCCCGGCACGAACACCGTGAGCGGCCCCTCGCTCGCCAGCAAGGTGATGAGCGTCGGCTCGTACATCTCGAAGGCGTCCTGGCAGCGCAACTACGGCTCGGACGCGCTGACCGAGGACAACCTCCACCCGTTCTCCGGCCGCGGCCCGACCGAGGCCGGTGGCTTCAAGCCGGACATCGTCGCGCCGGGCTCGGCGATCTCGACGATCCCGACCTGGATGCCGGGTGGTCCGGTGGCCGGCACCTACGCCCTGCCGCCGGGTTACGCGATGCTGCAGGGCACCTCGATGGCGTCCCCCGCGGCCGCCGGGGCCGCCGCGCTGCTGGTCAGCGCGGCCGTGCAGACGGGTGTCTCGCACAAGCCGGACCAGCTGCGCACGGCGATGAAGTCCTCGGCCCGGTACCTGGACAACTACCAGGCCTACGAGCAGGGCAACGGCCTGATCGACGTGAAGAAGGCCTGGAACCTGCTGAAGGCGGACATCAGGACCACCGAGATCAGCTCGTCCGTGCCGGTGAACACGATCCTGTCGGACTTCCTCGTGAACCCGGGCGTCGGCCAGGGCATCTACGACCGCGAGGGCGTCAAGTCCGGCGACCGGTACGTGCGTGAGTACACGTTCAAGCGCACGACGGGGCCGAAGACCCCGCAGACCTACCAGGTCAGGTGGGAGGGCAACGACGGCACGTTCAGCTCGATGCCGGTGATCCTGCTGCCGCTGAACAGCGCCGTGAAGTTCCGGGTCACGGTGAACCCGCGCAGCGCGGGCATCCACTCGGCGACCCTGAACCTGGACAGCCCGCTGACCACGGGCATCGAGTACCAGACGCTGAACACGGTGGTCGCCGCGGAGGACTTCACCGCGGGCAACGGCTACCAGGTCAAGCACGGCGGCACCGTCGCCCGCAACGACTGGGTCAGCTACTTCGTGCGGGTGCCCGCCGGCACCCCGGCGCTGAAGGTGGACCTGCAGGGCGGCGGCACCACGCCGGGCGCCGGGCAGATCCGGTTCCTGCGCTACCACCCGTACGGCATCGCGCTGGAGAGCAACACCCAGACGACGAACTGCTACAACCCGCCGGTCCCGCCGGGCAACGCCTGCAACGCCGGTGACAGCCCGACCACCCGCACCGCGGTCAACCCGACCCCGGGCGTGTGGGAGATCGTGGTCGAGGCCCGGCGCACGTCGGACGTGGCCAAGGCGCCGTACACCCTGACGGTGTCGGTGCTCGGCGCGACGGTGTCCCCGAACCCCGACACGATCCCGACGGCCACGGTGAACCAGCCGGTCAACCGTTCGTACACGCTGACGAACAAGTTCGGTCCGTTCACGGGTCGCGCGGTCGGCACGGACCTGGGCAGCGCACGCATCGGCCGGCCGACGATCTCCGAGGGCGGGCAGGCGCAGTTCCAGATCCCGGTGACCGCGGGCGCCAAGCAGCTGAAGGTCAGGATCGGCAACCCGGCCGACCTGAGCGCTGACCTGGACCTGTTCCTGTACAACTGCACGACGGGCAGCTGTGTCCAGGCCGCGAGCAGCGCGGACGGCGACGCGGAGGAGTCGGTCACGGTCAACAACCCGGCGGCGGGCACGTGGATCGCACTGGTCGACGGCTTCGCGGTGCCGGACGGCAGCACGGCCTACGACTACGTGGACGTGTTCACCAGCCCGGCGTTCGGCGACGTGGCGGTCACCGACGCCAACGCGTCCCACGCGGCGGGTTCGACGTGGACCGTGCCCGGCGTCGTGACACCGAAGGCGGTCCCGGCCGCCGGCCGTGTCCTGCTGGGCAACATCGAGATCCGCACCGACCAGAACATCCTGGTGGGCAGCGGCGACCTGGTGGTGCAGTCGGTGTCGTAACCGGCACCTGAGCGAACGGCGGCCGTCTCTCCCCGATGTGGAGGGGCGGCCGCCGTCGTGTCCGAATACCGCGAGCCCGAGGTACTGCCCCGCTGGCAGCATGGTCCTCGTGCTGATTGACGAGGAACAGGGCTACCGAGCCTCGATGTCGCGAGACGCCCGCTTCGACGGCCAGTTCATCCTGGCCGTCCGCACCACGGGCATCTACTGCCGCCCGTCGTGCCCGGCGATCATGCCGAAACGCAGCAACGTCGTGTTCTTCGCGACGGCGGCGGCCGCTCAACAGGCGGGTTTCCGAGCGTGCCGCCGGTGCCTTCCGGACTCGGTCCCGGGCTCGCCGGAGTGGAACCTACGAGCCGACCTGGCAGGCCGAGCGATGCGCCTGATCACCGACGGCATAGTCGAACGCGAGGGCGTCCCGGGCCTGGCCCGCCGCCTGGGTTATTCGGAGCGGCACGTCACGAGGGTCCTGGCAGCGGAACTGGGCGCCGGCCCGCTGGCACTGGCCCGAGCCCACCGAGCCCACTCAGCCCGCCTACTGATCGAGACGACGACCCTCTCACTGGCGGACATTGCGTTCGCGTCGGGCTTCGCGAGCGTCCGACAGTTCAACGACACCATCCGGTCGGTCTTCGCCACCACCCCCACGGGCCTACGGGTAGCGGCAAAACGACGCGCGATCCAGACAACGCCGGGAAAGGTGACCCTCCGCCTCCCGTACCGAGACCCCTTCGACCACGACAACCTGCTGGCCTTCCTGGCGGCAAGGGCAATCCCCGGCGTAGAAGCAGTACAGGACGGTTCCTACGGCCGAGCGATGCGCCTGGCGCACGGCACAGGCACAGCCTGGCTAACCCCAGCCGCGGGTCACGTCGACTGCACCCTGACCCTCACGGACATGCGAGACCTGGGCAGCGCCGTCTCAAGACTCCGCCGCCTACTGGACCTGGACGCCGACCCAGGCGCGGTGAACGAGGTACTGAGCGCGGACCCGCTGCTGGAGCCGCGGGTCCGCAAGAACCCGGGCCTACGCCTACCCGGGGCCGTGGACGGCGCGGAGATAGTGACTAGGGCGCTGATAGGCCAACAAATCACGGTGGCAGCAGCCCGCACCGCACTGACAACCCTGACAAAAGCCCTGGGCGACCACCTCCCCAACCCGGACGGCCCCCTGACAAGCCTGTTCCCCACTCCCGCGGCCATAGCCGAACAGGCCGCGACCGTGCTGACGGGCCCTCGCCGCCGCATAGACACGATCCTCACGGTCAACGCGGCCCTCGCCGCCGGCGACCTGGACGTCCACGTAGGCGCGGACCCGGCGGAACTGTCGGAGGCTCTGCAGAAGTTCGCGGGGGTTGGGCCGTGGACCGCGGGCTACGTGCTGATGCGCGTACTGGGCGCCCCAGACGTCCTGCTCACCGGCGACGTGGCGTTGAGGAAGGGCGCGGCCAAACTGGGCGTCCCCACGACCCCACCGGACCTGACAGCCCACGCCAACAAGTGGCGCCCCTGGCGCAGCTACGCAGGCATGCACCTCTGGTCAGCAGCATAAAAACCACCCCAAGTCGCCCCGACCAATCCCCGCAACCTCCACCGAAACTGTCACCGAAAATTTCCGCCCGTAAGGTAGGCAGCCCCCACCCTGTCCCGGGGGCGGCCCCGGTCCCATTCTACCGGCGGGCACCGACAATCACGGGAAGTGGATCTTGCCTGTGGACGACCACGTCGGCTGTGGACAACTTCTCGGCCTTGTCGGTGTCCCGTGGGACAATTGAATCGGGGGCCGGAGGCCACGCCTACAACCCGCACCCGCACGAGTTCCGGTGCATGAGAGTTGTCGGCAGCCGGGCGGTTGTCGGTTTCCGAGTCGGGTCAGCGATTCGGTCCAGCAGCATCCGCACCGCCGCCCGCCCCATCTCCGCGATCGGCTGTGCGACCGTCGTCACCGGCGGGTCCACCAGGTCCGCCCAGTCGACGTCGTCATATCCCACGACCGCCAGGTCCCGGCCCACCTTCAACCCCCGCGCCCGGCACTCGTGCAGCACCCCCAGCAGCATCACGTTGTTCGCCGCCACCACCGCGGTCGGGGGCGACGGTAACGACAGCAGCTGTGCCAGCGCCGCCGCGGCCCGCTCGGCAGCGGACGAACCGGACACCACCAGCGACTCGTCCCACGTCAGTTTCGCCCGTCCCAGGCCCAACCGGTACCCCAACACCCGCTCGGTCGTCGTCGCCAGGCCCTCGATGCCGCTGATCATCGCGATCCGCCGGTGCCCGATCGACGCCAGGTGCTGCACCAACCCCGATGTCGCGTAGATGTTCTCCGGCCCGATCTGGTCGATGTCCTGCGCCGTGGTCAGCCGGTCCACCAGCACGAGCGGGATCTTGAGCTGCCTCAGCTCGCCGAGCACCGCCACGCCGGGCGACGGCGTCAGGATCAACCCGTCCACCCGCCGCGACCGCAGTATCCGCACTGCGGCCTGCTCCATGTATGGCTCTTCGTGCGTGTCCGTGAGCACCAGCGTGTAACCAGATCGGGTGATCTCGTGCTCCATAGACCGCAGCAACTCCGCGAAGTACGGGTTGGCGACCAGGGAAATCGCCACGCCGAGGGTGCGGGTGCCGCCGGTGACGAGCGAGCGCGCGATAGCGTCTCCCGTGTACCCGGTCTGCTCGACCGCGACCAGGACCCGCGCCTTGGTTTCCGGCGCGACGGACCTGGTGGAGTTGACCACGTGTGACACGGTGGTGATGGACACCCCCGCCAGCTCGGCGACGTCCTTCATCGTGACCACGGACAGCTCCTTGATCGAGGAAGGCGCAAGCGTTTGCGCAAACGGTTGCGTCACGGTACTGAGCGCAATAACTTCCCCGCAAACCAGCCCTGTTCTGGAGGTAGCCATGGGACGCCGAGGTCCTGCTCTCCTTGCGGTTCTCGCGGTCGCCGCGCTCGCGGTCGGCTGCACCAGCACCAAGTCCGGTTCGGACGAGTCCACTGGGGACGGCAAGGTCAAGATCGGCCTGGTGACCAAGACCGACAGCAACCCCTACTTCGTCGCGTTACGGGAAGCGGCCAAGGCGGAGGCGGGGAAGAAGGGCGCCGAACTGGTCGCGTTGGCCGGCAAGTTCGACGGCGACAACGACGGTCAGGTCTCGGCCATCGAGAGCCTCGTCCAGCAGGGCGCGAAGACGATCCTCGTCACCCCCAACAACTCCACCGGCATCCTCGGCGCGATCAAGAAGGCCCGCGACCGCGGTGTCCTGGTCATCGCGCTCGACACGGAGACCGATCCGCAGGACGCGGTCGACGCGACCATCGCCACGGACAACACCGAGGCCGGCCGGCTGCAGGGCCAGTACGTGAAGGCGGCGCTGAACGGCCAGCCCGCGCGCTCGATCCTGCTCGACGGCACGCCCGGCTCGACCGTGTCCGAGCAGCGGCACGCCGGGTTCGTCGAGGCCGCCGCGCCGGAGAACCTGGGCACCGAGGCGACCAACGGCGAGCAGAACAAGGCCCAGCAGGCGACCGAGAACCTGCTGCAGCGCGTCTCGGGACAGGTGAACTCCGTCTACACGATCAACGAGCCGGCCGCACGCGGCGCCTACGCGGCGGTGAAGGCCAAGAGCCTGACGGACAAGGTCGTCATCGGCTCCATCGACGGCTCCTGCGACGGCGTGAACGCGGTGAAGAACGGCGAGATCGCGGTGACCGTCATGCAGTTCCCGAAGAAGATGGCGCAGCAGGGCGTCGACTTCGCCGTGGAGTTCGCCAAGTCCGGCAAGAAGCCGAGCGGGTTCGTCAAGACCGACACCGCCGTGATCACCGACAAGCCGCTCGCGGGCATCGACAGCCACGACACCGCGTGGGGCCTCGAGAACTGCTGGGGCTGACCGGATGACGACCCGCGTTTCCCCGAGCGAGCTCATCCTCCGCACCCCCGCGATCGGCCCGGCGATAGCGCTCGTCGTCGCGATCGCCGTCTTCGGGCTGACGACGGACACGTTCCTCGAGGTAGACAACCTGTCGCTGGTCGTGCAGCAGTCGCTGGTGATCGGCACGCTCGCGCTCGGCCAGACGCTCGTCATCCTCACGGCGGGCATCGACCTCGCGAACGCGGCGATCGCGGTGCTCGCGACGCTGCTGATCGCGAAGCTGACCCTGACGGGCGCCAACGGCCTGGTCGCGCTGGTCGTGGGAGTCCTCGTGGCCGGCGCGATCGGCTGCGTCACCGGCGGTCTGGTGACGGGACTGCGGCTGCCGCCGTTCATCGTGACGCTCGGCCTGCTGACGATCGTGACGGCCGCGAGCAGGCTCTACGCGCAGGGCCAGAGCTTCCCGGTGACGGACGGGACGCTCGGCTGGCTCGGCACCACGCAGTACCTGTTCGGCCAGATCGAGGTCACGTACGGCATGGCGGTCATGCTCGCGATGTTCCTCGGCCTCTGGTACGCGCTGTCGAGCACGGCGTGGGGCAAGCACGTCTACGCCGTCGGCAACGACCCGGAGGCCGCGCGGCTGTCGGGCATCCACGTGCGCCGCACGGTCCTGTCGGTGTACCTGGTGGCCGGGCTGACCTACGGCATCGCGGCGTGGCAGGCGCTCGGCCGCGTGCCGAACGCCGATCCCAACGCGTTTCAACTCGGCAACCTGGACTCGATCACCGCGGTGGTGATCGGCGGCACGAGCCTGTTCGGCGGCCGGGGCAGCGTGCTGGGCACGTTGGTCGGCGCGCTGATCGTCGCGGTGCTGCGGTCCGGCCTGACCCAGGCCGGCATCGACAACCTGTACCAGGACGTGGCAACCGGCGCGCTGGTGATCGCGGCGGTCGCCGTGGACCGGTTCTCCCGGGGGAGGCAGCGATGAGCCCGGTACTGGAGGCCCACGGCCTGGTCAAGCGATACGGCCGCGTGACCGCGATGGACGGCGCCGACTTCGAGTTGGAGGCCGGCGAGGTCCTGGCGGTGGTCGGCGACAACGGCGCGGGCAAGTCGACGCTGATCAAGGCACTGTCCGGCGCCGTGATCCCCGACGCCGGCGAGATCTTCGTCGACGGCCGTCCGGTGCGGTTCCACGGCCCGCTGGACGCCCGCCGCCACGGCATCGAAACGGTGTACCAGGACCTGGCGCTGGCGCCGGCACTGGACATCGCGACCAACCTGTTCCTGGGCCGCGAGCGGAGGCGCAAGGACCCGCTGGGCGCGGTCTTCCGGCGCCTGGACACCAAGGGCATGCGCCGCGACGCACGCAGGGTGCTCGATGAGTTGGGCATAGACGTGAAGTCCATGGCCCAGTTGGTCGAGACCCTGTCCGGCGGCCAACGGCAGGCCGTCGCCGTAGCCCGCGCGGCGGCGTTCGGCTCCCGCGTGGTGATCATGGACGAGCCGACCGCCGCGCTCGGCGTCCAGGAGTCCGGCAAGGTGCTGGAACTGATCGACCGGATCCGCGACCGCGGCCTGCCGGTGGTGCTGATCAGCCACAACATGCCGCACGTGTTCGAGATAGCCGACCGCGTACACGTGCATCGGCTGGGCAGGCGCGTGGCCGTCGTATCCCCGAAGACACACTCGATGAAC
>NZ_JBJMIE010000581.1:0-8710 GCF_045807065.1 Actinophytocola sp.
CCGGGAGCGCACCGCCGCCGCCCACGCCGAGGACACCACGGCGCCGGGCAGGACCCCGTCCGGCTTCAACGGCCCCACCCGCCGCGACGCGGGCACCCGCGAGCGTCGACACCACTCTCGCGGCCCCCACCGACCACGTGACCCGGCCGGAGACCGTTCCGCCGAGTCCTGTCGCGCAGGCGAAGCCCGTGGCCGCGACCTACCGCGCCACGCCCGAGCTGCGTCCGGCGCCGCGCCGGGAGCGTCCACGTGGGACGGTCGTCGACCGCGTGCCGCCCGCGCTGGCCGGCGAGGTCCGCGGCCGGCAGCGCGCCGACGTGTCCGAGGTCCCGGTGTACCGCGGCCCAAAAGTCGGTGAGGCCGCGAAAGCCCGTGGCGCACGGGCGTTCGCGGCCGGCGGCGCGGTCTTCCTCCCGGACGAGGCCGGCCCGGTGGACTCACCGGGGGCCCGCGGCCTGCTCGCCCACGAGCTGGTCCACGCCGTCCAGCAGCGCACGCTCGGCACCCGCCTGCCCGCGCCGGACTCCCCGCTGGGGAAGCGGCTCGAGGCCGACGCCCAGGCGGCGGAACGCTTCTACGGCGGCGAGGCCGGCGCGTCCGAACCCCCGCCGCTCATCCACGCGCCCGTACCCGCACCCCCGCCGGAGCCGGTCGGTCCGGCCGACCCCGACCTCAACGCCGTGGCCCAGCTCGCCACCGAGCTGATGGCGGCACCGGCGCAACCGGCCACCCCGCAGACCCTGCAGAGCCCGTTCGACCCGGTGACCACCCAGGAGGTGGGCCGGATCGCGGCCGAGTCCGCCCGGCACGTCGTCGCCGAGTGGACGAACCCCAGGGTCGAGCAACAGAACAACCGGGAGCGCACCGCCGCCGCCCACGCCGAGGACACCACGGCGCCGGGCAGGACCCCGTCCGGCTTCAACGGCCCCACCCGCCGCGAGCAGCTCATCGCCGCCGCGCTGGCCACCCGCAACCGGAACCTGGCGGTCGGCGCGCTGCCCGTCACACACCTGTCCGCCGAGGAGCTGAGCGCGATCGACCGCCGTGTCACGGACGAGGCGGCACTCCAGCAGACGACCACGCACCCGGCGCAGTCGGGGAACCGCGGCTCGCGGTCGGGCCAGCAGCCCGAGGAGCGGTACGTCGCGAACTCGCCCCAGGCCTGGATGCACGCCCTGACCGGCATGGACACCCACCACGGCGGCCAGGACAGCTGGTTCGGGAGCCGGACCACCGACGACCGACCGGCCGACCAGCGGATCGCAGACCGGATGGGGTTGCTCGGCGCCGACGCCGAGACGCAGTTCGACTCCGACACGTGGTGGCAGTCCGACGAGGACGAACAGACCGGCGACGACACCGGCACCCGGGACCGGGACCGGGAAGGCCGGGCCGGGGCCGGTGGCTCGGCGGCGAACATGGACGACGCCGACCTGGACGAGCTGGCCGCCCGGCTCTACGACCGGTTGCGCAGCCGGCTGCGCACCGAACTGCTCGTCGACCGTGAGCGCGCCGGAATGCTCACCGATTTCCGTTAGGAGGAAGCGATGCCACTGACAGACACCTCACAGGTCGGCCTCTCGAACCGGTTCGTGGTGAGCATGTCGGGCAAGTCGGAGTACGACCTCGGCAGCTGGGCCAAGGCCGAAGGGCTCGACGTCACCTGGGACGTGGCCGAGTACCGCATGGGTGACGGCGGCAACGACCGGCTCTACTTCCCCGGCAACACCAAGTACACCAACGTCAAGCTCTCCCGCGCGGTCTCCGAGGAGTTCGAGAAGACCAAGAAGTGGCTGGACAGCACCTCGTGGGAGTGGGAGCCCTTCGAGGGCTTCATCGAGCTGTACACCTCCGGCGGCGCCGCGGTGCCGGCGGCCAAGTGGAAGCTGCGGGACGTCATGCCGAGCAAGTGGGCCATCAACAGTTTCGACGCCGGGGCCAGCCAGGTCGCGATCGAGACGCTCGAGCTGGTCCACAAGGGCTTCCTCGAGGACGAGCGCAAGCTCGTCTGAGGCACCGGGACATGACTGCCAGCCTGCAGACCCTGCTCGCGCTCACGGCGCGGTTCCACGTGTCCGTCCAGGGCGTGGACCTCGGCGGCTGGGCACGGTGCCAGGGCCTCGAGGTGACGTTCAACTCCGTGCCGGTCACCGACGGCGGGAACTACCAGTACCAGACGATCCTGCCCGGCGAGATCAAGTACTCGAAGGTGGTCCTGCAGCGCGCGATCAGCAAGCAGGACACGCAGAAGGTCCTCGGCTGGCTGCAGGACCGCGCCGCGAACTGGATCGACGGGCACAAGAGCGGCGGCGGTGGCACCGCGACGATCATCCTCTTCGACTCGCGGGGCAGTGAGGTCACGCGGTGGATGCTGCGCAACGTCTACCCGGAGAGCTGGAAGGGCCCGGACCTCGACGCCATGTCCGTCGGCGTCGCGATGGAGCAGCTGGTGCTCGTCCACGAGGGTTTTCTCTGAGCGGAACTCGCTGAGGGAATGACGACCGAGAGCAGAGAGGTTCTACGATGACCGTGGCCATGGTGTCGGCCGGTGCCAACCTCGCCGCCGGGGTGGCGATCGGCGCCGCGTCGCTCGCCGGCGCCCGGGTGCCCGCGTCGCTGCGGTGCACGACGCTGCCCAACATCGGGTTCGTGTACTTCGACTTCAACCCGACCGAGATCTCCCTTGCCCGGCAGGCGGTGCAGAAGACCACGCCGTCACCGAGCAGGGGCGGCGGGCGGGCGCAGACGCAGAAGATCCCGCCGCTGACCATCAACATCAGCAAGGTGGTCTTCGAGGGGCTGGACACCAAGCTGCGCTGTGACACGCTGCTGACGTGGACGAACCCGAGCGGCGGGTTCCTCGGGCAGCTGCTGTCCGCGGCGACGGGCAAGAACCTCAAGACACAGCCGCCCGAGCTCACGTTCCAGTGGGGCCCACCCATGATCGGCTTCATGTACACGGTGCAGCTGCAGAAGATAGGCATCGTGTACAAGCGGTTCACCTCGGCGGGCATCCCGGTGCGGGCCGAGGTCACCCTCGCCATGAACGAGGTGCCGTCGCTGCTCGGCACGCTGCCGCAGAACCCCACCTCCGGCGGCCTCACCGGCCGCCGCGCGCACACCGTCGGGCACGGCGAGTCGCTGCAGACCATCGCGACCGCCAACTACGGCAACCCGAACGCCTGGCGGCGCATCGCCGAGGTCAACGGCATCAAGGACCCGACCAGGGTGCGTCCGGGCGCCACCGTCTACCTGCCCAACCCCGACGAGCTGGACCAGCGGAGCGGGCGATGAGCGGAGCCTGCGGAGCGGAGGAGGCGGCGGCATGACGAGCCTGCTCGGCGGCGGTGACGACACCGCGATCGTGTGGCCGACCGTGAAGGTCGGCAAGATGATCGGGATCCCCCTGCTGCCCAACGTCGCGGAGAACCTGGTGCGCGCGGTGGTGGACACGCACCTGCACCTGCCGGACATGTTCGAGCTGACCTTCGTCGACGAGGAGGGCACGATCGTCTCCGACGCGGGCCTGTCGATCGGCACGACGGTCGAGATCTTCGCGGGCGCGCCGGACAGCGACTCGACGTCCTCGCTCATCAAGGGCGAGGTCACCTCGATCGAGGCCATCTGCCAGGAGGGCCTCATCTACTCGGTCGTGCGCGGTTACGAGAAGGCGCACCGGTTGCAGCGGGCCAAGCGCACCAAGACCTTCCTCAACATGAAGGACTCGGAGATCGCGCGGCAGGTCGCCAGCGACGCCGGGCTGGACATCGGCTCGGTCGAGGAGACGTCCGTCGCGCACGACCACATCGCGCAGATCGCCCAGACCGACTGGGACTTCCTCCAGCAGCGCGCCCGCGAGATCGGCTACGAGACCGGCGTCGTCGGCGGGAGGTTCTTCTTCCGCAAGGCATCCGGGCGCAAGGACGGTGGCGGCGGGCTGCTCGGCGGCGTCGTCGCCGCGCTCGCCAGCATGCTCGGGCTCGGCAGCACGCTCACCTTCAAGGACAACCTGCACACGTTCCTGCCCCGCCTCTCCGCCGCGAACCTCACGCCGGACGTGGAGGTCCGGGTCTGGGACCCGAAGGACGCGCGGGTGGCGGTGGCCAAGGTGGACGCCAAGACCGGCACCGCGGACATCGACGACCAGGACCCGGCGAAGCTCGCGAAGTCCTTCACCGACGGGCTGATCTCGCTGCCGTCGCTGCCGGCCCTGCCGTCGATCCCGGGCATGCCGAGCCTCGACTTCGGCCAGCAGGCGAGCAACACGGCCTACCTGGTGGTGGACCGCCCGCTCGGCGTCGGCCCGGCGGCCGACACCGCGGCGGAGGCGGCGGCCAAGGGCGTGGCCGACCACATCGCGAGCACGTTCGCGGAGGCCGAGGGTGACGCCACGGGCAACCCGGACATCCAGGCCGGCGCGGAGGTCGAGATCGACGGGGTGCCGGCACAGTTCTGCGGCAAGTGGTTCGTCACCAACGCGCGGCACGTGTTCGACGCGGAGGAGCACGGCTACCGCACCCGGTTCTTCGTGTCCGGGCGGCAGAACCGGTCGCTGCTCGGGCTGGCTTCCGGTGGCGCGCAACCGAAGGAGCGCGGCTTCGGCGGCCTGGTGTGCGGCATCGTCACGAACCTCAAGGATCCCGACAAGCTCGGCCGGGTGAAGGTCGCGCTGCCCTGGCTCGCGCCGAACTTCGAGTCGGACTGGGCCCGGGTGGTGCAGTTCGGATCCGGGGCCAGCACGGGCGCGTTGTTCCTGCCGCAGGTCGGCGACGAGGTGTTGGTGGGCTTCGAGTTCGGCGACTCGCGCCGGCCGTACGTCCTCGGTGGGCTGATCAACAGCAAGAGCGACTACGGCGAGCTGAAGAACGCGGTGGCCGGCTCGGGCATCGTGACCAAGCGCGGTATCGCCACGCCCGCCGGGAACCAGCTGACCTTCGCCGACGAGCTGCCGCCCGGCCCGCCGGGGAGCCTGCCGCCGATCCAGTCGAAGATCCAGCTGGGCACCAAGGGCGACAAGATCGGTCTGGTGATCGACCAGGTCGCCGGCACCGTGACCCTGGCGTGCAACCCGCAGCCGCCCGAGTCCAAGTCGCCCAACGGCGCCCTGACGATCGAGTGCAAGGACCTCGGCGGCATCACGATCAAGGGCGGCATGGGCGGGGTCAAGATCGAGACGGAGGGCCAGCTCTCGCTCAACGGCAAGTTGGGCGTGAAGATCGAGAGCAGCGCCATCGTCGAGGTCAAGGGTTCTCTGATCAAGCTGAACTAAGGGATGTCGATGTCAACACGCGAGCGCAGCGAAGAAGCCGCCGCCGGACTGACGGAGGAGCGCGCTCGGGAGCGAGGAACGAGCGTCGAGCGCGAGACGACGGAAGGAGGCGGCCGCGGATGAGCGGAGCGAGCCAGTCAACACGGCAGGATTTCATCGGCGCGGGGTGGGCGTTCCCGCTCGGTGTGGCGCCGCAGGGCGGGATCGCCCTGGTGCGCCGGGAGGTGGAGCTGGAGCAGGCCATGCGCCTGATCCTCGCCACCTACCCCGGCGAGCGGCCCATGCGCCCGGAGTTCGGCAGCCGGATCCGCGACTTCGTGTTCCGGGCGATCAACGTCGAGACCGTCGGCGAGCTGTCGCAGGTGGTGCGGGACGCGTTGCTGCGCTGGGAACCCCGCGTCGACGTGGAGGCGGTGCTGGTCACGCCGCACCCCGAGGAGGACGGCGTGCTGTACATCGACATCCAGTACCGGCCCAAGGACACCAACGACCGGCGCAACCTGGTCTTCCCCTTCTACACCATCCCAGAGGACGGGAGTGACTACTGATGGCGCTGCCTGCCCCGAACCTCGATGACCGCCGGTTCCAGGACCTGGTGGACGACGCGAAGCGCATGGTCATGCGGCGCTGTCCGGAGTGGACGGACCACAACGTGTCCGATCCCGGCGTGACGCTGATCGAGACGTTCGCCTACATGACCGACCAGCTGCTGTTCCGGCTCAACCAGGTGCCCGACCGGTTGTACGTGAAGTTCCTGGAACTGATCGGGCTGCGGCTGATCCCGCCGACGGCGGCGCAGGCCGGCGTCACGTTCTGGCTGTCCGCCCCGGCGATCACGCCGGTCGGCGTGCCGATGGGCACCTCCGTGGCCACGCTGCGCACCGAGCAGGAGGAGTCGGTGGTGTTCTCCACCAGCTCCGACCTGCAGATCCTGCCGTGCTCGCTGAGCTTCGTCGCGACGCAGGCGGCGGGGGTGGACTCGCAGATCGACCACACCGACGAGCTGAAGATGGGCCAGTCGATCCCGGCGTTCTCGGCGGTGCCGCGGGTCGACGACGCGATGCTCGTCGGGCTGTCCAACCCAGTGCCCAACTGCGTGGTGCGCCTGGACTTCGACTGCCGGGTCGAGGGCGTCGGCGTGCACCCGGACCACCCGCCGCTCGTCTGGGAGGCGTGGAACGGCACGGAGTGGCGGCGCTGCCGGGTCAGCACGGACGGCACGGGCGCGTTGAACACGACCGGCGAGATCCACGTGCACGTGCCCGGTGACCACGAGTCCGCGGTGCTCGGCGGCCACGCGGCGGGCTGGCTGCGGGCCCGGGTGATCGAGGTGGCGCAGGACTGGCCGACGTACGAGGCGTCGCCGCTCGTGACGGCCCTGTCGGCCAGCACGATCGGCGGCACGGTCGGCGCGAACCACTGCGAGATCATCGAGGAGGAGGTCCTCGGCGACTCGGAAGGCGTGTCGGGACAGGAGTTCTCCGTCGGCCGCGCGCCGCTGGTCATCGGCGCGGGCGACGTGGTGCTGGAGACGATGTCCGACGACGGCTGGCAGGAATGGACGCGGGTGGACAACTTCGCCGGTAGCGAACCGGTCGACCGGCACTACATCCTGGACGCCGCCGCCGGCCTGGTCCACTTCGGACCGGCGATCCGCGAGGCGGACGGCAGCCTGCGCCAGTACGGCGCGGTGCCCCCGTACGGCACCACGGTCCGGTTGCGGAGGTACGCGACCGGTGGCGGCCGGATCGGCAACGTCGGCAAGGGCGCGATCCAGACGCTGAAGTCGTCGATCCCCTTCGTCGCCAGGGTGGAGAACATCGAGTCGGCGTGGGGCGGGGTCGACGGCGAGAGCCTGGACGAGGCGAAGGCCCGCGGCCCGATCCTGCTGCGCACCCGCAGCCGCGCGGTGACCGCGGAGGACTACGAGGCCATCACCAAGGAGGCCGCCCCGGACGTGGCCCGCGTGCGGTGCGTGACGGCGGGCGACCAGGACACCGACGCGGGCTCGGTGCGGGTGCTGATCGTCCCGGCCGCGGCCGAGGTCGACGGCAAGATCGAGTTCGCGGAGCTGGTGCCGGGTGAGGACACCCTGGCCCGCATCTCCGAACGCCTCGACGAGGTCCGCCTGATCGGCACCCGGGTGCTGGTGTCCCCACCCCGCTACCGCGGCGTCACGGTGGTGGCCCGCGTGATCGCCCGCCCCCGCCTGGACACCTCCCGCGTGCGTGCCGAGGCGCTGGCGGCGCTGTACGGCTACCTGAACCCGGTCAGCGGCGGCCGCGACGGGCGCGGCTGGGAGTTCGGCCGCCCGGTGCAGGCCGGTGACGTCTACGCGCTGCTGCAACGGGTCCGGGGCGTCGACCTGGTGGAGGACGTGCGGTTGTTCGGCGCCAACCCGGTGACCGGTGAACGGGGCGAGGAGTGCCAGCGGCTCGACGTCGACCCGCACAGCCTCATCTTCTCCTACGAGCACCACGTGAAGGTGGAGGACCACTGATGCGCGGCTTGGTGGCGGGCATGGCGACGGCGGCGCCGTTCATCGAGATGCTGCCCGCGGTGTACCAGGAGGACCCGTTCACGGAACGGTTCGTGGGCGGCTTCGACGACGTGCTGGCCCCGATCCTGTCCACGTTGGACTGCCTGGTGGACTACTTCGACCCGTACCTGGCGCCGGAGGACTTCCTCGCCTGGATGGCCGGCTGGGTCGGCATCGAGCTGGAGGAGGGCTGGCCGATCGAGCGCCGCAGGGCGGTGATCGCCACGGCGGTCGAGATGTACCGCATGCGCGGCACGGTGGCCGGCCTGCGGGCGAACCTCCAGGTGCTGACCGGCGGCCGCGTGGAGATAGCCGACAGCGGCGGCGTCGGCTGGTCGAAGAACCCGGGCGCCGCCATGCCCGGCGAGGCGTCACCGAGGCTGGCCGTGCGCATCAGGGTGCACGACCCGTCGAGCGTCCCCATGGACCTGGTCGACTCGGCGGTGGCCGCCGCCAAGCCGGCGCACGTCGTGCACAGAGTGGAGGTGGACCGGCCATGATCGTCTGCAAGAGCTGTGGCTTCCACAACAAGGAGGCCGACGCGTTCTGCGGATCGTGCGGCGCCTTCCTGGAGTGGACGGGGGAGAAGGTGGCCCCCGCGCCCGTCCCGGCGGCCGCCCCCGAGGAGGAGGACGAGGAGCAGCCCAAGCGCGGCTGGTTCTCCCGCATCCAGTCGGTGCTGTACCTGGACGTGGGCGACCGCGACCCGGCCCCGGAGAAGCCGAAGCCCGGCCTCGCCGGCGGGCCGCCGCGGCCGGGTGGGCCCGGCGGACCCCCGCGGCCGCCCGGGTTGGGCGGGCCGCCGAAGCCTCCGGGTGCGGGTGGCCCACCGAAGCCGCCTGGCGCGCCCAAGCCGCCCGCACCTCCCGGGGCACCCAAGCCGCCGGCCCCGCCGGGGGCCA
>NZ_JBJMIE010000582.1:0-10827 GCF_045807065.1 Actinophytocola sp.
GAGGCCGCGCTCTCCCGCGGCGTGTTCGTGCTCGTCCGGCGCAGCGGCCGGCGCGCGGACCGGATGGTGGCGCGGCAGGAGCGGGCGCGGCGGGACGCGGCGGTGGCGGCCGCGCGGCGTGCCGACGAGCAGGAGTACCAGGCGGCGTTGCACGACACCGCCTCCGCGACCCTGCTGATGGTCGGCACCGGCGTGGTCCGCGAGCGCGCGTCCTGGCTCTCGGCGCAGGCCGCGCGTGACCTCGAGGTCATCGGCAGCGCCCCGGAGCGGTCCGACCACCCGGTGGACCTGGTCGGCCGGCTCGAGGACGTCGCGGCGTACGTCCCGTTGCGGATCACCTGGCGCACGGAGGGCGCGCCGCAGGTGCCCGCCGTGATCGCCGCCGCGCTGTGCCACGGCACCCGGGAGGCGCTGACCAACGTCGTCCGGCACGCGGGGGTCGACGAGGCGACGGTGTCCGTCCGCCGCGACGAGGCCGGCGCGATCGTCGTGGAGGTGTGCGACGACGGCGCCGGCTTCGACCCGGAACGCGTGTCCGGCCACCGCTACGGGGTCACCCGCTCACTCGTCGCGCGGATGGCCAGGACCGGCGGCAACACCCGGATCACCAGCCGGCCCGGCCGGGGTACCGCGGTGCGGATGGAGTGGTCCGGTGCCTGAGGACAACACGGAGCTCATCGCCATGAGCTTCGTCGGCGGTCTGCGGTGGGCGACCGTCGGCGTGACCCTGACCGTCCTGTTCGGACTGCAGGTGCCGGTCGTGCTCGCCAACCGGGAGAACTACACCTCGATCGTCGCGCAGGTGGCGGCCATCGCGGTGTTCGCAGCGGTCGCGTTGCTGGTCGCCGCCACGACCGTCCGGCACCGCCGGCTGGGCCGGTGGCGGTGGCCGGTGGTGGGGCTGGTGTTCGCCGCGTCGATCGCCGCGACCGCGGGGGTGGCGCCCCGGCACCGGTTCGGGACGGCGCACTGGTCCTACGGCACCGCGGGCTGGCCGCTGGTGCTGCTGACCCTGGGCAGCGGGATCGGTGTCTTCGCCGGCCTGCTCGCCGCGCACTACTGCGTCACGGCCGTCCAGGTGGTGGCCGGCGGTGCCGCCGCCGTGCCGTTCGCCGGGGTGGTCAACGAGACCGCGGTCACCGCGAGCTTCCAGCTGGCCGTCTGCGTGTTCGCGGTGCTGCTGCGCAGGGTCGCCGCGAGCGCGGCCACCGCGACACGGGCGAGGGAGGCGCTGCGCACGGCGGAGGTGGTCGCCGAACAGCTGCACGCCGACCGCCGCGACCGCTACGCCGCGCTGGCCGAGAGCGTCACCCCGCTGCTCGGCGGGTTGGCGTCCGGTGCGCTGGACCCGGCGGACGAGGCCGTGCGCCGGGCGTGCGCGGTGGAGGCGGCCCGGATGCGGCGCCTGTTCGCGGAGGACCCGACGACGCCGGACCCGTTGCTGCACGAGCTGCGGGCGTGCATCGAACTGGCGGAGCGCAACGGCGTCGCGGTGCAGTTCGCCGAGCGCGGCGAGCGGCCGCCGATGCCCACGGAGGTCCGCCGCCTGGTCACCGAACCGGCGGTGGCGGCACTGGCGACCGCGAAGAGCACGGCACGGCTGACCGTCGTCGGCCGGGACGGGACGGTGACGGTCAGCGTCGTCGCCGACGCCCCGCCCGACGCGGTGCCCGCGGTGGACGACGAGGCGATCAGCACGTCCACGGTGGTCATGGGGGACCGGATCTGGGTGGAGGCGACGTGGTGGGGCCCGGGAGGACGGACATGATCACGGTGGTCGTCGTGGACGATCACCCCGCGGTCACGGCCGGGGTGCGCGCGTGGTGCGCGGCCGCGTCCCCGCCGATCGAGGTCGTGGCCTCCGGCAAGGACGCCGGGGCGGCCTGGCTCGAGCCCGGCGACCGCGCCGACGTGGTCGTGCTCGACCTGCAGCTGGGGGTCGCCGGCCCGGTGTACGGGGACCTCAAGCGGCTGGTCGACGCCGGCCGGCAGGTGGTCGTCTACACGATGCGCGACGACCGGGAGACCGCGTTGACCTGCCTGGACATCGGGGCGTTCACCTACCTCACCAAGGCGGAGGGCGAGCACCACCTCGTCGCCGCGATCCAGGCGGCGGCCACCCACACGCCGTACACCCCGCCGGCGCTGTCCGGCGCGCTCGGCACCGACACCCGCTCGAACCGGCCCCGGCTCGCCCCGCGGGAGGTCGACGTGCTGCTGCAGTGGTTCCACTGCGAGTCCAAGGAGATGGTCGCGCAGCGGCTGAACCTGTCGACGCGGACGGTGAACTCCTACCTCGACCGGGTGCGGGTGAAGTACGCGAGCGTCGGCAGGGAGGCGCCGACGAAGGCGGCGCTGGTGGCCCGCGCCATCCAGGACGGCCTGGTCGGGGTCGACGAGCTTTGAGGGGCGATTGACCGTCACCACGACCGCGGCGCGGTCCCTAGTGTCTTCCTATGGCCACGCAGATGTCCGCACACGACGTCCGGACCGACGTGCCCAGCGGGGGTGGGCATGTCTGACTACGTGCTCGTCGGCCTGGTGACCGTGCTGTTCGGGTGCGGCGTGTGGGCGGCGTTCGCCGTCGGTGTGCGGCGCGGCCGGGCGATCGAGCAGGTCAGGGCCGACCAGCGGATCCAGGACACCGCACTGCCGGCGCTGGACGCGCTCGCGCTGCTCGCCGACACCTCCGGGAACAGGCAGGTCGCCAGGGAGTACGCGGCGCTGCTCCGCCGCGACCTCGACCGCCGCCGCGGGACCCGGCTGAGCGAGGACCTCGTCGGGGTGGTCACGGAGCTGTCCTGGCACGGCCTGCGCACGAAGCTGCGGCTGGACGGCCTGGACGCCCGCGTCGACGCCGGCCTGCCCCCCGACCGCCGCAGCGCACTGCGCGAGGCCACCGGCGCCGCCCTGCGCAACACGGCCCGGCACAGCGGCGTCTCCGACGCGGAGGTGACGGTCGAGACCCGTGACGGCGGGGTCGCGGTCACCACCCGCGACTCGGGCGCGGGCTTCGACCTGGACCACGGCCAGCCCGGCTTCGGCATCGGCGAGTCGATCGTCGGCCGCATGGCCGAGGTCGGCGGCACCGCCACGATCGAGTCCCGTCCCGGCGCCGGCACGCGCGTGACCCTGTGGGTCCCGGCCTGACCCGAGCCCGACCCGCACTCGCACAGACGAAGACACGCGAAGCCCTGCGTCCACGGGATTTCCGGCTCCCCGGCGCGGGGCTGGGTCGCGCGCGTCCGGCTGATATTTCCGTGCGTGGTCGCGCATCGTTCGACACGTTCCGTAGTTCACAATTCCGGCGTACCGGTTCACTCGTCTCGGTAACCGTGCGAGAGACGGCGACGCACTACGTGAGGTGGCGGCGAGATATGCCACCGGTGCCGGTCCCTTTCGAGTGAGATCCTGAACTCGTGTCGCCATGCCGAAAAATCTGTGATTAAACTCCAGAGGTCGGTATCGGCCGTCCGGTCGGAAATCGAAATATTCTGTTCGCTCTTTCAATTTCGTGTGCAGCTCGTTCCCGGCCTCGGAATCTCTCCGGGATCGTAAGGAAAGGGGACCACTTTTGTCCGCGGTCATGTCAGATACGAATGTGCAGGATCGGTTGCAGCGCCGTTTCAACCGGTGGGACAACGATCACAGCGGTGTCCTGGAGAAGTCGGACTTCGAGCGTGAGGCCGACGACATCGCCGAGCGCATGGGTGAGCGCCCGAACTCGCAGCGGGCCACCCAGCTGAAGAAGGCCCTCACCGGTATGTACGACGACATCGCGCGCGACGGCGGTGGCGGCTCGTCGAGCGCGGTCTCGTGGGAGCAGTTCCAGAAAGCCGCGCAGAAATGGATGGCGAGCGACGAGCGCGTCCTCCGCGACCATTTGCGGCCCATGGTCCAGGCGGTCGTGGGCATGGTCGACCGGGACGGGAGCGGCACGATCGACCGTGACGAGTTCGTGGCCTGGATCTCCGCGATCGGCGCGGGGGAGGGGCAGGCGAGCGACGCGTTCGACACCATCGACACCGACGGCGACGGCAGTCTGAGCGTCGACGAGGTGCTGCAGGCCTGCGTGGACTTCCACCTCGGCAGGACCGACTTCGAACTGCTCTGACCTCCCCGCCCGAGTCCACCGGCCACGATCGGTGCTCTCCGTCCCGCGGGAGCACCGATCGTCGTACACCTTCGGAGTGTTCCTTGCCTGATGTGGTGATCATGGGACTGGGTCACGCCGGCCTCCCCCTTGCCCGCCGAGCCTGCGAGGCAGGCCTCTCCGTCACCGGGTACGACATCTCGCCCCCGGTCGTCCGCGACCTGAACGCCGGTGTCTCCCACATCGACGACGTGCCGGCCGCCGCCCTCGCGGACATGCGGTCGGCCGGGTTCACCGCGACCGACGACGACGCCGTGCTCGCCACCGCCGACACCGTCGTGATCAGCGTGCCCACCGGACTGGACGAGCGCGGCGACCCCGACCTCGGCCCGGTGCGGGACGCGAGCCGCGCCGTGGCCGCGCACCTGCGGCCCGGCGTGCTGGTCGTCCTGGAGTCCACGAGCCACCCGGGCACCACGGAGGAGACCGTGCGCCCGCTGCTGGAGAAGGGCAGCGGCCTGCGCGTCGGCACCGACTTCCACCTGGCCTTCTCACCGGAGCGGATCGATCCGGGCAACCGGCGCTTCGGCATCCGTGACACGCCGAGGGTGATCGGCGGCTGCACGCCGCTGTGCGCCAAGTACGCCGTCGCGTTCTTCAGCCGGTTCGTCGACGCGGTGGTCGTCGCCAGGGGTACGCGCGAGGCCGAGATGGCCAAGCTGGTGGAGAACATCCACCGCTACGTCAACATCGCGCTCGTCGACGAGCTCGCCGCCTACTGCGGCCACGCCGGCATCGACGTGTGGGACGTCCTGGACTGCGCCGCCACCAAGCCCTTCGGGTACACGCCCTTCCGGCCCGGGCCCGGCGTCGGCGGGCACTGCATCCCCGTCGACCCGCGCTACCTCGCCGCCAGGGCCGAGCAGGCGGGCCACCCCCTCCACCTGCTCGCCGCGGCGCGGGACGTGCACACCAGGACACCGCACGCCGTGGTCGACCGGACCGCGGCGCTGCTCGCCCGCGACCACGTGCCGGTCGACGGTGCCCGGGTGGTCCTGCTCGGCGTGACCTACAAGGCGGACGTCGCCGACACCCGGCACTCGCCGGCCGAGCCGATCGCCCGGGAACTGCGCCGCCGTGGCGCGTCGGTGTCCTTCCACGACCCGCACGTCACGAGCTTCGCCGTGGACGGCGTCGCGGTCCCCGCGGTCGAAACCCTCGCCGCGTTGTCCGGCGCCGACGTCGCCGTGCTGCTGCAGGGCCACCGCTGCTACGACCCCGCCGCCCTCACGGCCGCGGGCTGCCGCGTGCTGGACACCCGGGGCCGGCTGACCTCCCCGGGGCCGGCACGAGAGGAACCGGAGGCGCTGCCGTGACGACCCAGTACATCGCGGACGCCGGGGTGATCTCCGGCGACCTCATGGACACCGACAGCGACACCGGCATCAACCCCAGCGCCGGCAGCGGGATCAACACCGGCACCGGCACCGGCACGGTCACCGCCGAGGCCGTGGCCGCGGAGTGGCGGCGGCGGGCCGGGCGCCCGGGTCTGGCCAGGGTGATGCGTGCCTCCCAGCCGGCCGAGCTGAACGCCGGTGTCACCGAGCTGACCCGGCGGGTGCTCGCGGACCTGCTCGACCGCGCCGCGGCGGCGGAGGGCCGGCCGCTGCGGTCGGTGCTGGAGGCGGGCTGCGGGATCGGCCGGCTGACCCCCGTCATCGCCGCGCACGCCGACCGCGTCGTCGCGCTGGACATGACCCCGCCCATGCTCGACGCCGCCCAGTCGGCGTGCGCCGGACTGTCCAATGTGGAGTTCCAGGCGGGACGGGTCGAGGACGCCTGCTGGCACGGCGAGTTCGACGTGGCGGTGAGCGTGTGGGTGCTCATGCACGTGCTCGACGAGGACCGCCTGCGTGCCGCCTGCCAGGCGCTGGCCACATCCAGCCGGTACGTGGTGCTCGTCGAGTACGACCACGCGCACGTGCCGGTCAGCCGTTGGTCCCGGCTGCGGACCCTGGTCGAGTACCAGGCGCTGCTGGCCGGCGCGGAGGTCGTCACGACCAGGCGGATCGACTACGGCGGCGACCGGTCCACCGCCGCGCTCCTGCGTTGCCCGACCCGAGGAGACGGCCAGTGCTGACACCCGCCCCGACCACCGCCCCGGTCGTCCGCCGGGCCGGCCGGATCCGCGACTACGCCCGGCTGGGCAAGCTCGACGTCTACGACTACTACCTGTCCGTCCTCGTCACGTTGTCCGCCGCGATCCCGGTCGCCGGGTTCGGGGGGCGGCAGGCGGCGACCGTCCTGCTGTTCCTGCTCGGCGAGGTCCTGTTCATGGTGGCCCAGGTGGCGCTCGACGACTACACCGGCTACCTGGACGGCAGCGACATCCGCAACTACGGCCCGGACAACCCGTTGCGCCGCAAGGAACGCAAGCCGCTGGTGGCGGGCGCGCTCAGCCCGGCCCAGGCACTGCGGTTCGCGTGGGTCAGCGCCGCCGCGGGGGCCGCCTTGTGGGTGCTGGCGTTGCTCACCGCCCCGCACCTGCCCGTGTGGACGGTCGTGCTGATGGTGGCGACCTACGTGGTCGGGCTGCAGTACTCCTACGGCCTCAAGATCAGCTACCACGGCTGCCAGGAGATCTACCTCGTCCTGCTCGGCGCGGCGCTGGTGCTGGCGCCGCTGGGCCTGTCCACCGGGCAGTACAGCGACTTCTGGCTGCTGCAGGGCATCCTGTTCGGGTTCGGGCCGCTGATGTTCGGCGTCTACTCCAACACCAACGACGTCGAGGGCGACCGGGCCGTCAACCGGCCGACCGTGGCCGCGCTGACCTCGCCGCGCGGCAACGCGGTGTTCATCGGGGCGCTGTCGCTCGCCGAGTTCGCCCTCGGCGCGGTCGCGTCGGCCACCGGCCTCGCGCCGTGGTGGTTCGTGCTGCTGATGCTGCCGGCCACCGTGCAGCGGCTGCGCCAGTACCTGACCGGCTTCGTCGCGGGTGACATCATGCGTGCCCGCGGGATCGGGTTCACCGTCCACCGCGTGAGCACCGCGCTGCTGGTGGCCGCGAACCTCCTCGCCGCCTGGAGCCTGGCGTGACCGACGTCGACGTGGTGGTCGTCGGCGCGGGCATCGCCGGTCTGACCGCGGCCCACGAGCTGCGCCGCGCGGGCGTGGACGTCCTGGTGCTGGAGGAGCGGCCGCACGTCGGCGGCCGCATGCACAGCTTCCGGCACGGCGGCTACGTGCTGGACGAGGGCGCCGAGCAGGTGTCCCCGCACAGCCACCGCGCCACCTGGGAACTGCTGGCCCGGCTGGGGTTCTCGACCGCGGAGGTGCCGAGGATCGGCCGGCCGCTGGCCACGTGGCGCGACGGCCGGGCGCGACCCGGGCTCGCCACCGGCCGTGCCCTGCTGACCGGCGCCGGTCTCGGCCCGCGGGCCCGCGCCGACCTCGCCCGGCTGCTGGCGTGGACCGTGCGCACCGGGCAGCTGCTCGACCTGGACCGTCCCGAGCGGACACCCGGGGGCGCGCGGACGGTCGCCGAGTTCTGCCGGCAGTACCACCCGGACCTGCACGACTACCTGTTCCAGCCGCTGACGGGCTGCTTCTTCGGCTGGTCCACCGCCCGCTCGGCCGTCGCGCCGGTCCTGTGCCTGCTGCGGGCCGCCGGCCCGGCGGACGACTGGCGCACGTACCGGGACGGCATGGACACCCTGGCCCGCCGCCTCGCCGAGGACCTGCCCGTGGCGCTGGACACCCGCGTGCACCAGGTGGTCGCCGACCGGGACAGCGCCCGCGTGGTCCTCGACGGCCGGACGCTCACGGCCCGCTCGGTGCTCCTGTGCCTGCCGGCGCCGGTCGCCGCGGAGCTGTACGTCAACCCACCGGCCGAGGAACGGGCTTTCCTGAACGCGTGCACGTTCACGCCGGTGCTGAAGGTGAGCTGCCTGCTGGAGCGCCCGCTGGGGATCGCCGGGTCGTCCCAGCCGTACGCGCTGCTCGTGCCGGAGGTGGAGGACAGCGTGTTGTCGGGCATCATCGTCGACCACGTCAAGCACCCGGGCCGGGCGCCGGCCGGCAGGGGACTGCTCAGCCTCATGGCCGACCCCCGGCTGGTCCCCGACCTGCTGACCGCGCCGAAGACCGAGGTCGTCGCCCGGCTGCGGCACGCCGCCACCCGGTACGTGCCGGGCCTGTCCGCCGCGGCGCAGACCAACTTCGTGCACGCGTTCCGCCACGCCCTGCCCGAGGCCACGCCGCGGGCCCTGCGGCTGCGCGCCGGGTTCGCCGCCCGCCCACCCGGCCCGGTCGACTACGCGGGTGACTGGCTCGCACTGTGCCCGTCGAGCGAGGCGGCGGTGCGCTCCGGCGCGCGGGCCGCGTCCCGGGCCCGTGCCCGCCTGGCGGCGCCGCGACTCGAGGAGTCGGTGGTATGAAGCCGAGGGACATGGGTCTGCTCCTCGACGAGTGCGCCGAGGCGGGTGTGCCCACCCGCGTGCACCTCGACCGGCCGTTCGACGTCGCCCCCGACGGCACCGAGGTGCTGGAGTACGGCGTGGCGGAGCTGGCGGAGCTGGTGCGGGAGATGGCGGGCTGGCTCGCCGCCGCGGGGGTCGGCCGCGGCGACCGCGTCGCGATCGTCAAGGACAGCCACTGGGACTACGACCTCCTCGCCTGCGCGGCGGTGCGGGTCGGTGCCGTGCCGGCGCAGCTCTCCGGGCGGCTCGCCCCGGACGTGCTGGACGTGCTGCTGGCCCGGCTCGCACCCGCCGTCCTCGTGACGAGCACCCCGTACCTGGCCGGCCTGGCGTTCGTGGCACCCCGGGTCATCGTGCTCGACGGGCGCGTGCCGGGCGCGATCGACGTCGCGGACCTGCGGGGCAGCCGGGCGCCGGCGCCCGTGCGTCGCGGCGACGACGAGCCGCTGGTCATCAACCACACCTCCGGCACCACCGGCGTGCCGAAGCTGGTGGTGCACTCCGCCGGCACCATCATCGGCAGGCTGGCCCGGTTCGAGGCGGTGCGCTACCCGCTCATCGGGGTGCGGCGCGACGACGTCCTGGCCAACGCCAGCGACTTCGCGCACGGGCGGACGTTCTGCTGGACCGCCAGCGCGCTGTGCCTGCGGCCGCGGGAGATCGTCATCGTCTCCCGGCACGACGCCGACCACGCCGACCCGGTGCTGCGTGCCCACCCGCCCACGATCGTCGAGGGGCTGCCCGCCACCTACGTCCGGTTCCGGGAGCTGACCGAGCGACTGCACAACCCGTTCCGCCGCGTGCGGTTGTTCGTCAGCACCTACGACGCCATGCACCCGCCGGTGATGCGGGCCTACCTCCACGCCACCGCGCACCGGCGTCCACTGTGGATGGAGGGGTGGGGGCAGACCGAGACCGGTCCCCTGTCCTTCCGGTTCCGCACCCGCTCCTCGCTCGTCGGGCACGCGTCGAGCCGCAACCTCGGCTACCCGGTCCCGGTGCGGACGCGGCTGCGCGTGGTCGACCCCGACACGTTCGACCCGCTGCCGCGTGGCCACCCCGGGCTCGTGCTGGCCCGCACCCGTGCCCGCTGCCTGGACTACGTGGGGGAGTCGCGGCGCTGGCGGGACAAGTGCGCCGGGGAGTGGTGGAACACGGGCGACATCGGCGTCCACCACCGCGACGGCAGCGTGGAACTGCTGGACCGCGAGGTCGACCGGGTGCCCGGCCGCAGCTGCCTGCGCACCGAGGACGTCGTGGAGGACCTGCTGCCCGAGGTGGTCGAGTGCGTCCTGCTCGGCAGGCCGGCGGGGCCGCCGCTGCCGGTGGTCGTCACCGCCGACGGCACGCTGGACCCGGTGCGGTGGCGCACGGTCGTGCCCGACCTCCCCGACCCGGTGGTCCTCACCTGGGACGAGGTGCCCCGCACGGGCACCGGCAAGGTGCGGCGCTCGGCCCTGCTGCGGCAGCTCACCGGCACCGTGGCGACCAGTGGCAGCGGCCGGTGGACATGAGATGACCGGCCGGACCTGGCTCCGGGCCGGGTTGCTGGCCGTCGCGCTCGTCCAGGGGGTGCCCGCGGTATGGGCGGCGTGCTGGCCCCGGTCGTTCTACACCGGCTTCCCCACCGCCGACCGGGCGTGGCTCACGTTGTTCCCGCCGTTCAACGAGCACCTGGTGCGTGACTTCGGCCTGATGACCCTCCAACTCGCCGCGCTGGCCGTGTACTCGGCGGTCTCCCTGGAGTTCCGCCTGGTGCGGGCGACACTGCTGGCGGCGCTGCTGTTCTACGTCCCGCACCTCGTCTACCACCAGCTGCACCTGGTGCCGGGCAGCGACACCGGCATGCAGCTCGTCTCCCAGGTCGTCCCCGTCGTGCTGCTGGTCGTGCTGCTGGCCGTCAACCGGCGGACCCGCGAGCGCCCTGGCTGAACCGGACCGCGTCCTCGGGCGCGAGGTCGAGGTCGGCTCCCGTGTGGACGGTGGGAGCGTGGACGAGGATGTTGTAGTGGTTCGGGAAGTGGCAGGCGTCGAACCCGTGCACGGTCCCGACCAGCCGGCCGCCGATCCAGACTTCGTCGCCGCGGTCGAGCACGCCCGCGTTGTGCAGTTCGGCGAACCCGAGGAAACCCACCCGGTCGATCCGCGCGCCCGGCGCTGTCTCGGTGTGGTCGGTGGTCACCAGTTCGTGCACTTCCCCTTCGCGCACGCACCGGCTCGCGTGCGGTTCGAGAGTCATCCCGCGCTCGTCGCGCC
>NZ_JBJMIE010000583.1:0-3275 GCF_045807065.1 Actinophytocola sp.
ATGTCGCCGAGGCGACCGAAGCTGACCACCAGCACGGCCGTGACGATCAGGAAGCCCATGATCATCCACAGCAGGTAGCTGGTCTTGGCCGGGTCGAGCGGGTTGATGCCAATGCCGTTGAACACGTCCGGCAGCGCGATCAGCACGATCGAGGAGTTGATCGTCGCGATCAGCATGCCGAGCGTCGTGTTCGACAGCGCGATCCACTTGTAGTGCGGGCCGAGTTCGGCGAGCGACCGCACACGTGACACGTTGAATGCCCCCTTCGCACAGGTTCCTCGACAAGGCTAACTCAAGTAGTTCACCTTGCTAAAGACTTTGTGGCGAGGAGGACAGTGGGCGCGAGTCCAACCGGGACGACCCGCGTGTCCGACGCGAACGACCGCCGAGTTCGACAAACACGATCAATGGGAGCAGTCGGATTTGTTGAACTCGCGGGTCCGGGTTGTTGGACACGCGGGTCGGGAGCGTTGGACACGCGGGTCCGGGTTGTTGGACACGCGGGTCGGGAGTGTTGGACTCGCGCGGGTCAGTCGGCGCGGTGGCGGCGGCGCGGGGTGAGGGTGTGGTGCTCGGCGTCCGGTGTGGCGGGTGGCTCCGGTGACGGCGGCGGGGCGGGGGTCGCCGTCATGGGGTTCGCGGTCACGGCGGTCGCGGTGGTGGAGGTCGCGGTGGTGGAAGTCGCCGTCATCGACGTCGCGGTCATGGAGGTCGGCAGCGCCGGCATCGGGGGCGGCACCGGTGACGGCGGCATGGGGGACGGCCCCGGTGGGGTGCCGCGCGGCTCCGTCCGCTGCGCCATCTCGCGCAGCAGCTGGTCGAAGATCGGCGTCGACATCACGTTCTCCCGTGCCATCCGCCCTCCATATCGTGAAGATCCGCCTGTTCCGGACGGTAACGCCCGAGTTGGCCCAGCCTGCCAAACCTCGGCCGACACGATCGGGGGAACTCGATGGTCAAGTAGGACATACTGCGAGTGTTGGCCGAACGGATGAGGATGGCAGGCATGACCGACAACCTGGTCTCGCTCGAAGTGACTATCGCGGACGGGGTCGCGAATGTGACGCTCCTCGGTCCGGGCAAGGGCAACGCGCTGGGCCCCGATTTCTGGCGGGAGCTGCCGATCGTGTTCGGCGAGCTGGACCGCGACGACGACGTGCGCGCGGTGGTCCTCACCGGCAGCGGCGCCAACTTCTCCTACGGCCTCGACCTGCCCGCCATGTCCGGCGACTGGGCCGGGCTGCTCGGCGACCGCGCCCTGGCCAAGCCGCGCACCGACTTCCTCGGCCGGCTCCGCCAGCTCCAGGACGCGGTGACGTCCATCGCCGCCTGCCGCAAGCCCGTGATCGCGGCCGTCAGCGGGTGGTGCGTCGGCGGCGGGGTGGACGTGATCGCCGCGGCCGACATCCGCCTCGCCAGCGCCGACGCCAAGTTCAGCGTCCGCGAGGTGAAGGTCGCGATCGTCGCCGACCTCGGCAGCCTGCACCGGCTCGCCGGGATCATCGGCGAGGGTCACCTGCGGGAGCTGGCGTTCACCGGAAAGGACATCGACGCCGCCCAAGCCGAGAAGATCAACCTGGTCAACGACGTGTACCCGGACCAGGACTCGCTGCTCACCGCCGCCCACGCGCTCGCCGCGGACATCGCGGCCAACCCGCCGCTGGTGGTGCAGGGGGTCAAGGACGTGCTCGGGCACCAGCGCGAGCACGACGTGGCCGCCGGCCTGCGGTACGTGGGTGCCTGGAACTCCGCCTTCCTGCCGAGCGAAGATCTCACCGAGGCGGTGACCGCGTTCGTCGAGCGGCGCTCGCCGAAGTTCAACGGCAAGTAGGAGGGCGACAGGGTGAGCAAGGACGCCACCGAGACGTTCCGCGCGGCACGGGACTTTCTGCTCGAACACCGGACCGACTACCACCGGGCCGGCGCGGACTTCGACTGGCCCGCGCTGAGCGAGTTCAACTGGGCGCTCGACTGGTTCGACGTGATCGCCGGCGCCGAGCCGACCGCCTCGCGGCCCGCGCTGTGGATCGTCGAGGAGGACGGCACCGAGCTGAAGTGGACGTTCGCGGACGTGTCCCGCAGGTCCAACCAGGTCGCGAACTGGCTGCGCACCCGCGGGGTCAACCGCGGCGACCGGCTGATCCTCATGCTGGGCAACCAGGGTGAGCTGTGGCTGACCATCCTCGCCGCGATGAAGCTCGGCGCCGTGCTCATCCCGGCCTCCACGCTGCTCGGCGCCGCGGACCTGCGCGACCGGGTGGACCGGGGCCGCGCCGCGCACGTCGTGACCCGGTCGGCCGACGCGCCGAAGTTCGCGGACGTCCCCGGGTCGTACACCCGCATCGCCGTCGGCGAGCCGGTCGACGGCTGGCTGGACTTCGCCGACTCCGACGGCGCCTCGACGGCGTTCACGCCCGACGGGGTCACCGGCGCCGACGACGAGTTCCTGCTGTACTTCACCTCCGGCACGACCGCGCGCCCGAAGCTGGTGCGGCACACGCACGTGTCCTACCCGGTCGGGCACCTGTCCACGATGTACTGGATCGGCCTCGAGCCGGGTGACGTGCACCTCAACATCTCCTCGCCGGGCTGGGCGAAGCACGCGTGGAGCAACGTGTTCGCGCCGTGGAACGCCGAGGCCACGGTGTTCATCCACAACTACGGCCGCTTCGACCCGTCGGCGTTGATGGCCGTGATGGACCGGTGCGGTGTGACGTCGTTCTGCGCGCCGCCGACCGTGTGGCGGATGCTGATCCAGGCCGACCTGACCCTGCTCAGGACTCCCCCGGCGAAGGTCGTCGGCGCCGGCGAGCCGCTGAACCCCGAGGTGATCGAGCAGGTCAACAAGTCGTGGGGGGTGACCATCCGCGACGGTTTCGGGCAGACCGAGACGTCGGTCCTGGTGGCGAACACGCCGGGCCAGCCGGTGAAGCCGGGCTCGATGGGCCGCGCGCTGCCGGGCTTCGGCATCGCACTGGTCGACGCGACGGGCATCCCCAGCGACGAGGGCGAGATCTGTGTCGACCTGTCGAGGCGTCCAGTCGGCCTGATGTCGGGCTACGCGGACGACGAGGAACGCACGGCCGAGGTCATGCGCGACGGCTTCTACCACACCGGTGACGTGGGCAGCCGCGACGAGGACGGCTACATCACGTACGTGGGCCGCGCGGACGACGTGTTCAAGGCGTCCGACTACCGCATCTCACCGTTCGAACTGGAGAGTGTCCTGATCGAACACGAGGCGGTCGCCGAGGCAGCGGTGGTGCCCTCCCCCG
>NZ_JBJMIE010000584.1:0-6324 GCF_045807065.1 Actinophytocola sp.
CGACCTTCTGATCGAGCCGCTCCTTGCGGCGCAGCAGGTCGATCACCCGGCGCTTCGCGACGGTCATCAGCCAGGCGCCCGGGTTCCGCGGCACTCCCGAGGCGGGCCACTGCTCCAGCGCCGCGACCAGCGCGTCCTGCGCGAGTTCCTCGGCGAGGCCGACGTCGTGCACCATCCGCGTGAGCCCGGCGATGAGCCGGGCCGACTCGATCCGCCAGACGGCGTCTATCGCGCGGTTGGTCTCCAGTGTCGGCATGCGCCTATCAAAGCAGGTGACGCGGCCTTTCGGCGCTCAGTCCCGCTTACCGGTCAGCCGCAGCGCCTCGTCCTTCTCCCGCTGCTCGGGTGTGTAGGCCTCGCCGAAGTCGTCGGCCTCGAACACCTGCCGGATCTCGACGTCGACCGGCAGGCCCTCGGTGCACGGGATCCGCTTCATCCACTCGACGGCCTCCTCCTTCGACTTGACGTCGATCAGCCAGAAGCCGGCGATCAGCTCCTTGGCCTCGGCGAACGGGCCGTCGATGACCGTGGGCCGGCCATCGGTGAACCTGACGCGGGCGCCCTTCGAGGAGGGGTGCAGGCCCTCGCCGGCCAGCAGCACGCCGGCCTTGACGAGCTCCTCGTTGTACCGGCCCATCGCGGTGAGCTCCTCCTCGGTCGGCATGACGCCGGCCTCGGCGCGCTCGTCCGACTTGATCATGGCCATGAAACGCATGAGTGCTCCCTACCTGGGTCCGTTGAGGTCGGCGGTGTACTTCCGGTTCTCCTCGGTCAGCGCGTCACCGAAGTCCTCGGCCTCGTGGATCTGCCGGATCTCGATCTCGGCGTTGCCGTGGCCGTCCTCGACCGGCCAGCGCTTGACCAGCTCGACGACCTCCTCGAGCGAGTCCGCCCGCAGCACGGAGAAGCCGGCCACCAGCTCCTTCGCCTCGGCGAACGGGCCGTCGGTCACGGTCGTCGTCCCGGCGCCGTCGAAGTGGAGGAGGGCGCCCCTCGATGAGGGGTGCAGGCCCTCGCCGGCCAGCAGCACCCCCGCCTTGACCAGCTCCTCGTTGTACCGACCCATGGCCTCGAACAGTTCGGCGCTCGGCAGGACGCCGGCCTCCGTCTCCTCGTCGGCCTTGCGGATGACCATGAAAAGCATGCGTCGCCTTCCGTTCCGTTCCCGATGTCCGGCCGCAACCTAGCCGCTGACCACGCGTCGAACGAGCGACGGTCGGATCGACAGGCCTCGGCGGACTTTTTCTCGCGCCTGTGGACAACGTCCCGTGCCTGTCGGTCGCCCCCCATAGAATCGCCCGCGTGACTCTCCCCGAGACCGACACCAAGCCCGCACTGGACACGCTGCGCCGCGTGTTCGGCTATGACGCGTTCCGGGGGAACCAACAGGACATCATCGAACACGTGGTGGCCGGCGGCGACGCGCTGGTACTCATGCCGACCGGTGGCGGCAAGTCCCTGTGCTACCAGATCCCGGCCCTGGTCCGCCCGGGTGTGGGGGTGGTCGTCTCCCCGCTGATCGCGCTGATGCAGGACCAGGTGGACGCGCTGAAGGCGCTGGGTGTCCGCGCCGGCTTCCTGAACTCGACGCAGGACTTCGGCCAGCGGCACGAGGTGGAGGAGGCGTTCCTGGCGGGCGAGCTCGACCTGCTGTACCTGGCCCCGGAACGCCTGAAGGTCGAGTCGACGCTGCGCCTGCTGGACCGGGGCAGGATCTCCCTCTTCGCGATCGACGAGGCGCACTGCGTCGCCCAGTGGGGCCACGACTTCCGCCCGGACTACCTGGAGCTGTCGAGGCTCCACGAGCGGTGGCCGACGGTCCCGAGGATCGCCCTCACCGCGACGGCGACGCACGCGACGCGCAAGGAGATCGCCCACCGCCTCAACCTGGACGAAGCCCGCCATTTCGTGGCCAGCTTCGACCGGCCGAACATCCAGTACCGCATCGTCGCGAAGAACCGCCCCGAACAGCAGCTGCTGGAGCTGCTGCGCACCGAGCACAAGGGCGACGCCGGCATCGTGTACTGCCTGTCGAGGGCGTCGACGGAACGCACGGCCCAGTTCCTGACCGAGAACGGCATCGAGGCCATCCCGTACCACGCGGGCCTGGACTCGCGCACCAGAGCGACGAACCAGTCCCGCTTCCTGCGCGAGGAGGGCCTGGTGGTGGTGGCGACGATCGCCTTCGGCATGGGTATCGACAAGCCGGACGTGCGGTTCGTGGCCCACCTGGACCTGCCGAAGTCGGTGGAGGGCTACTACCAGGAGACGGGCCGCGCGGGCCGCGACGGCCTCCCGTCCACAGCATGGCTGGCCTACGGCCTGCAGGACGTGGTCCAACAGCGGAAGATGATAGCCACGTCAGAAGGCGACGACGCACACCGCCGACGACTGGGCGTACACCTGGACGCGATGCTGGCCCTGTGCGAGACGGTGGTGTGCCGCCGGGCCCAACTGCTCAACTACTTCGGCGAAGAAGCCACAGCGTGCGGCAACTGCGACACGTGCCTGACCCCACCGGAATCCTGGGACGGCACGATCGCCGCCCAGAAGGTTTTGTCAACGGTCTACCGCCTCGACCGAGAACGCCGCCAGAAATTCGGCGTAGGCCACGTCGTGGACATCCTGCTGGGCCGCCAAACCGCGAAAATCCAACAGTTCCAACACGACACCCTCACCGTCTTCGGCGTGGGCACCGACATCGCGGAACCAGTCTGGCGAGGAGTAATCCGCCAACTGCTGGCACAGGGCCTACTCTCCGTGGAGGGCGACCACGGCACCCTGATCCTCACCGAAGCAAGCGCCGACGTCCTGTCCCGCAAACGCGAGGTCCGCCTCCGCGAAGAACCCAAACGCGCGGCAAAACCCACCAAAACCAGAACAACAACCCCCCAACAAGAACTATCCCCCGAAACCAAACCCATCTTCGAAAAACTCCGCACCTGGCGAGCCACCACAGCAAAAGACCAGGGCGTCCCAGCCTACGTAATCTTCCACGACGCCACCCTGCGCCAAATAGCCACGGAACTCCCCACAACCCTGGCGGAACTAGGCACAATCAACGGCGTAGGCGAGAACAAACTAGCCAAATACGGCCAACAAATCCTGGACACCTTGTCGTCCTGACCCACTCAAACAGCAGCTTTTGTCTCCACCTCTCCCACCTACCCGCACCATCCCTTCCCCAGCTTCCCTTCCCGTCACTCCTGTCAGCCCGCCACTCCTGGCCACCGCTTCCTTCTCTCCCCACTCCGAGTCACTTCCCACCATTCCTTCCTCCCGCGGCCCTCACCACCACCCCGACGCCTCTTCCCGAACCACTCCCCCGCCACCCTTCCCCCTGCCACCCCTCACCCCACTCCAGCGCCTGTTCCCGACCCACTCCCCTGCCGCTCCTCACCATCCCCAGCACCTGTTCGCGAACCACTTCCCTGCCATCCCTTCCTTCTGCCCCTCAAAACTCCCCGGCACCTCCCCCCGGACACTCCCCTCCCGCCGCCACTTCCCCCGCCATCACTCCTCGCCCCCTCTCCGCCTCCCCCTCGCCCCGGTCCATCCGCCCCGCCGCGTTTCTCGCTGCCAGTCCTTGCCGCCCTCCCTCGATTCGCCGCCCAGTCACCTCTCCTCGACCGCCACTCCTCTTCCCTCCTCGCCCCCTCCGCCACCTTTCTCATCGCCACGTGCCCGTCCTTCACCTCCCGTTCCCTGACCACCTTCCCCGGTCCTGACGCCTCCCACGTCCGTCCGTCCCGCTCATTTTCTTCCCCAACAGTCTCTTTACCTGCCCTGCGTACTCTCGCCACAACGGCAGGTGAGAGGGGCGAACGTGCTCGCGTACTTGATCGGCGTGGTGCTCTTCGCGTTGTGCATCGGTGCGTCCCTGGCGTTGCACGAGGCCGGGCACCTGCTGTCCGCGAAGGCGTTCGGCATGAAGGTGCGACGGTACTTCGTCGGCTTCGGTCCCAGGATCTGGTCGTTCCGGCGTGGCGAGACCGAGTACGGCCTCAAGGCCATCCCCATCGGCGGCTTCTGCGACATCGCCGGCATGACCACCCTCGACGAGGTCGATCCCGAGGACGAGCCGCGTGCCATGTGGCGGCACAGGACCTGGAAGCGCACGGCCGTCATGGCGACCGGCCCCCTCACCCACTTCCTCCTCGGGTTCATCGTGCTCTACGTCATGGCCGTCACCTTCGGCCTGCCCAACGTCGCCGAGAAGCCCGTCCTCGCCCAGGTCTCCTCCTGCGTGCACGACGCCACCACCACCGCGCAGCTGGCCAACCCGGCCTGCCGCCCCGGCGAGACCGGCCCGGCCCAGTCCGCCGGCCTCCGTCCCGGCGACGAGGTCCTGTCGGTGGACGGCGTCGGCACCCCGACCTGGACCGCGATGGTCGACGAGATCCAACGCGCCGAGGGCCCGACCCCGTTCGTGGTCCGCCGAGGCGACGACACGCTCCGCCTCACCGTGGACGTCCCGCGCGTCGACCGCCCCGTGACCAACGCCGACGGCAGGACCGAGGTCAACCAGGTCGGCGTCGCCGGCGTGTCGGCGACCACGTCGTTCGACTACACGACCTGGTCGGCGGTCGGCGGCTCCGCGTCGTTCGCCGGTGAGCTGTTCAGCCAGACCTTCCAGAAGCTGGTGGAGTTCCCCCAACGCATTCCGGCCGTGGTCAAGGCGATCTTCGGCGGCGAACGCGACCCGGAGACGCCGGTCAGCGTCGTCGGCGCGAGCCGGATCGGCGGGGAGGCGGTCGAAGCCGGCCTGTGGCAGCTGTTCCTCCTACTACTGGCAGGACTGAACTTCTTCATGGGCGTGTTCAACCTGCTGCCGCTGCTCCCACTCGACGGCGGCCACATCGCGATCATCTGGTACGAGCACGTCCGCAACTGGCTGCGCGACCGCCGGGGCAAGTCCGCCGCCGCACCCGTGGACTACACCAAGCTGTCCGGCATCACCATGGTCCTCGTACTGGTCGGCGGCGCGGTCCTCCTGCTGACCGTGACCGCGGACATCGTCAACCCGATCAGGATCACCCAGTAGCGAACCCGGCCAACCCCCGCCGCACCGAGGTTGTCCACAGCCCGCCGGTCCACCCCCGGTTTCCGTCGCTGCCTTCCGATACGCTGGAAACCGGGGGCCGGAGGCCACCCGTTGCCGATCACGGCAGCTACGCTTTCCCCATGTTGCTGCGCCAGCTGGAGTACCTGAGCGCGCTCGCGCGGGAGGGTCACTTCGGGCGCGCCGCCGAGGCCTGTCACGTCTCGCAGCCCGCGCTGTCCGCCGCCCTCCGTAAGCTCGAGGCCGAGCTGGACGTCCAGATCGTCCAGCGCGGGCAGCGGTTCGAGGGCTTCACCCCCGAGGGCAAGCAGGTGCTCCTCTGGGCACACCGCATCCTCGCCGAGCAGGACGCCCTGCGCCACGAACTGGCCAGCATGCGCGGTGGGCTGTCCGGCGTGCTCCGCATCGGCGCGATCCCCACCGCGCAGACCATCGCCTCGCTGCTGACCGCGCCCATGTTCGAGGACCATCCGCAGGTGCGGATCTCGATCGAGTCGCTGTCGTCGCGGGAGATCGTGCAGCGGCTCGCCGAGTTCGACCTCGACATCGGCCTGACCTATGTGGACGGTGAGCCGCTGGGCACCGTCCGCGTCACGCCGCTCTACCGCGAGCGCTACCTGCTGCTCACCCCCGCCGACGGCAAGTTCGCCGAGCACGGGTCGGTCGGTTGGGGGGAGTTGGTGGACACGCCGCTCTGCCTGCTGTCCTCGGTCATGCAGAACCGGCGGATCCTCGACCGCAACTTCGCCGAGGCCGGCGTCACCGTCACGCCGTCCGTCGAGACCGACACCGTCTCGGCCATCTATGCCCATGTCGCGACCGGCCGCTGGTCGAGCGTCATCGCGCACGCCTGGCTGTACCTGTTCGGCGTGCCGGAGGGCCTGAAGGTCGTGCCGCTCAACCGCCCGCGCCTCGCGCACCAGGTCGGGCTGGTGCTCGCCGACCGGGACCCCGAGCCCATGCTCGCGCGGGCACTGCTCGACACCACCCGTCGCGTCGACATGCAGGCCGAACTCGATCAACTGCTGAAGAAGTATCTCTGATAGATGACGATTATTGCCCGATCAACCAGAATGTTTTGACGTTCAATCACTAGCTCAGTAGCGTCCGCATCGATCTCGCCGGGCAGCACACGGAGGTGCGTCATGGCCACGTTGTCGTTCCTCGATCGTGAACACACGGTGGCGAAGCCGGGGTACAGCAGATGGCTGATTCCCCCGGCCGCGCTGGCCATCCACCTCTGCATCGGTCAGGCGTACGCG
>NZ_JBJMIE010000585.1:0-12586 GCF_045807065.1 Actinophytocola sp.
ACTGGTCCAGGCCTTTCTGGGCGTCGCGGCCCACGTCGTCGTTCTGGTACAGCAGGCCGACCTTCCTGCCCGCAAGCGTGTCCCGGATGTACTTGCCCTGGATCTTGCCCTCGCGGGTGTAGTCGACCTGGAAGCCGAACGTCGTCGGACTCTTCCGCGGGTCGTCCCACATGCGGGCGCCGGACGACACGAGCAGGTCGGGCACGCCCTCGTTGTTGAGGTACTCGACGACCTTCGAGTGCGTCGGCGTCCCCAGCCCGCCGAGGATCGCGAACACCTGGTCCTGCAACACCAGCTGCTTGACCACCTCGACCGTGCGCGTGGGGTTGTAGCCGTCGTCCTCGACGCGGTAGTCGATCGTGCGGCCGTTGATGCCGCCGTGGTCGTTGATGTAGTCGTACATCGCCTTGGCGGCGACGGAGATGCGGCTGTAGCCGGGTGCGGCCGGGCCGGTCAGTGGTTGGTGCGTGCCGATGACCACCGTGTCGTCGGTGACGCCGGGCGCCGCGTCGGCCTTGGCGTCGGCCGCACCGCCGGTCTGCTCACCCGCGCCGGAGCACGAGGCGAGCAGCAGCGCGGCCGCGACCAGCACGGCACTACGAGTTCTTCTCATGCGATTCCTTCTTTCTCACCGCGGCGGCGAGCCGCGTGACCGTGCCGTGGATGCCGCGCGGGAACACGAGGACGACGGCGATGAGCACCACGCCGAACACCGCGAGCGGCAGGTGCTGCGCCACGTCCGTGCTCAGGTCCAGCCCGTGGGTGAGGTCGTTCCCCCACGCCGGCACGTACACCAGCGCCAGCGTGCCCCAGAACGCACCCCACAGGCTGCCGACCCCGCCGAGCACCATGGCCGCCAGCAGGGACAGCGACAGCGCGAGCGTGAACGAGCCGGGTGCGGCGGTGCCGAGCAGGAAGGCCTGCAGCCCACCGGCCAGACCGCCGCACGTGGCGCTCAGCAGGAACGCCAGGATCTTCGCCCGGCCGATGTGGATGCCCGCCAGGGCGGCCGACACCTCGTCGTCGCGGATCGCGCGCAGCATGCGCCCGAACCGACCCCGGGTCACGTTGGCCAGCAGCACCAGCGCGAGCAGCGCCGCGACCCAGACGACCCAGGCCTGCCAGCGGGTCTCCGGGACGGTGCCGGTGAGCCCGGCGGGCAGGCTGTGCACGGTGAACGCGAGGCCGTTGCTGCCGCCCAGCGCGTCGGGGAAGCGTTGCGTCAACGCGGGTAGGCCGACCGCGAGGGCGAGCGTCGCGCCGGCAAGGTACGGGCCGGCGAGGCGGGCCGCCGCCGCGCCGGTCAGCGCGCCGGCCAGGCCGGCGGCGAGCGCGGCGAGCAGCAGGTCGAGCCAGAACGGGAAGGTCGGCGCGTGGATCACCAGGAGCGCCACGGTGTACGCGCCGATGAACATGAACGCGCCGTGCCCCAGCGAGATCTGGCCGTTCGTGCCGGTGAGGAGCGTGAGGCCGGCGACGGCGACGAGGTAGTACCCGACGGTCGCGATCCGCACGTTGGTGAACGGGTCCACGACGAGCGACAGCGTGACGACCGCCGCCAGCGCGAGCAGCGCCAGCAGCAGGTGGCGGGTCAGCAGGCTCACCTACACCCTCCTCGCGAGGCCGCGGCCGAACAACCCGTTGGGCCGCAGGGAGAGCACGAGCACCAGTACCGCGAGCGAGGCCAGCGTGACCAGCTCCGGCCCCAGGTAGCCGGACACGTAGGACAGTCCGATCCCGACGCCGAACCCGGCCACCACCGTGCCGATCGGGTTGTCCAGCCCGCCGACGACCGCGGCGGTGAGCGCGTAGACGAAGACCCCGTCGAGCACGGTCGGGTACAGCAGCGGCGGCACGGCCAGCAGTCCCGCGAGCGCCCCGACCGCGGCGGCGAGCACGGCACCCGCGGTGACCATCAGCCCGACGCGCACCCCGACGAGGCTCGCCGCCTCGGGCGCGAACGCGGCCGCCCGCATCCGCAGCCCCAGCGGGGTCGCCTTGAACAGCACCAGGACCGCGGCCGCGGTCACGAGCACCGCGACGACGGCGAAGACGTTGGCGGCGGAGAACAACCCGCGGAAGTCGAAGGCGTAGCCGAAGGAGCGGGGCTCGCTGGTCCAGATCATGCCCGCGATCGCCTGCGCGACGAGCAGGAGCCCCAGCGTGACGATCACCGAGCCCAGCTCGCCGTGCGCGCGGGCCGGCCGGATCAGCAGCCGGTCGCCCGCCGCGCCGAGGACCGCTCCCCCGACGATCGCGACCGCGAAGCCGAGCCAGTAGTTCCCGGTCGACTGGTTGACGGTGAACGCGAGGTAGGTCGAGAGCAGGGCGAGCGCGGGCTGGGCGAAGTTCACCACCCGCGTCGCCCGGAAGATGATGACGAGCGAGAGCCCGAGCGCGGCGTACACCGCGCCGCTGGCGAGCCCGCCCACGGTCAGGGTGAGGAACTGGTTCATGCCGCCCCCTCGCCTGAGCCTCGACGATTCGCTCCGCAAGCTGCGCTCATGTCGCCCCCAGGTAGACGTCGTGCAGGGCCTCCGCGGTGATCGAGTGGGCCGGCGCGTCCACGACCACGCGGCCCAGCGCCAGCACGTAGGCGTGCTCGGCCACGGACAGGGCGCTGCGGGCGTTCTGCTCGACCAGCAGCACGGTCAGCCCGCGGTCCTCCCGCAAACGCCGCAGCACCCGCATGATCTGGGCGGTCACCAGCGGGGCGAGGCCCAGCGACGGCTCGTCCAGCAGCAGCATGCGGGGCCGGCTCATGAGCGCCCGGCCGATGGCGAGCATCTGCCGCTCACCACCGGACAGCGTGCTCGCCTGCGCGGCCAGCCGGACGGCGAGCGGCGGGAACAGGTCGAGCACCTCACCCAGCGCGGCGGCGCGGTCGGCCTTGTCCCGCCGCCACAACCCGCCGAGCCGCAGGTTCTCCCGGACGGTCAGTTCGGTGATCACGCCGCCGTGCTCCGGCACGTGCACCAGGCCCATCCGGGCGATGCGGTCCGGCGCCACCCCGGCGATGTCGGTGTCGTCGAAGCGGATCGAGCCCGACCGCGGGGTGACGAGCCCGCTGATCGTGCGCAGCAGCGAGGTCTTGCCGGCGCCGTTCGCCCCGAGGACCGCCGTCAGCGTCCCGGCCGGCACCGCCATCGAGACACCGTCGACGGCCCGCACCGCACCGTACGCGGCGACCACGGCAGACAGTTCGAGCACCGCGACCGCCTACGCCGGGACGCCGAGGTAGGCCTCGACGACCCTCGGATCGGACCGGATCTCCTCCGGTGTGCCGGTGGCGATCACCTCGCCGAAGTCCAGGACCACCACCCGGTCGCAGATCCGCATGATCAGGTCCATGTTGTGCTCCACCACGACCACCGCGGCGTGGGCGGCGAAGGTGAGGATGCGGTCGCCGAGCTCCTCGATCTCCGGCGCGGACAGGCCGCTGGCCGGCTCGTCGAGCAGCAGCAGCTCCGGCCGCGCCACCAGCGCCCTCGCCAGCGCGACCCGCTTCCGGCTGCCGTAGGGCAACGAGCTGGGCATCGCCGCGTGGTCCTCGACGATGCCCAGTTCGGTCAGGATGGCCATGGCGCGCTCGCGTAATGCCGCCTCGTCACGCGCCGCCCGGCGCAGGCCCAGCAGCGTCGACAGGGGACCGGACCGGCTGAGCCGCCCGGCGCCGACGAGGACGTTCTCCAACACGGTCAGACCGGCGAAGAGGCCCAGCCCCTGCAAGGTTCTCGCGATGCCGAGGCCGGCGAGGTCGTGCGGCGCGTGGTCGCGCAGCTCCGCACCGCGCCACCGGATCACGCCGTGCGACGGGCGGACGAACCCGCACGCCACGTTGAACAGGGTCGTCTTCCCGGCGCCGTTGGGGCCGATGACGCCGAGCACGGTACCGGCCTCGACGGCCAGGTCGACGTCGTGCAACGCGAGCAGGCCGTCGAAACGCACCGTGACGTTCTCGATGCTGAGCAGTTCCGTCATGAGTGGGGCACGTGTCCGATCGGCTCGTCGTCCGCGATGGGGCACCGACTGTGGCAAGTCGGGCGAAGCCGGCGCATCGGTGAAATCGCCAGTCCGGTGCGCGGTCGCGGCAGGCCGGGACGTCCGGGCCGTACAGTGCGCCCGTGAGCAAGACAGCCGACGAGATCGTGCGGACCGCGGCGCACTGGATAGACCGGGGCATCCGCCTGGACACCCGGACGCTCGCGACCGAGCTGGGCATCTCCCGGAGCACGCTGTTCCGCCGCGTCGGCAACCGCGAGGACCTGATGGGCGACGCCCTGTGGTACCTCGCCGAGCGGACCATGGCCGGCGCGGAACGTGCGTGGGAGAAGGCTTTCGGGGACGCGGTCCGCTCCCCCGACGGCGAGCTGCGCTGCCTGGCGGTGATGCGGCGGTACCGCTCCGACATCGCCGGCAACCAGGGGTTCCGCCGCCTGCTCGACGACGAGCCGGTGGTCACGATCCGCGTGCTCACCAACCCGCACGGGCGGGTGCAGCCGCGGGTCATGACCGCCCACGTCGCACTGCTGCGCCGCGACGTCGAGGACGGCGGGTTCACGCCCGTGGTGAGCCTGGACAGCCTGTCCTACGCGATCGTCCGGCTCGGCGAGGCCTTCCTGTACTCCGACGTGCTCGCCTCCCGCGCGCCCGACCTCGACGCGGCGTCCACATTGCTCGCCGCCCTGGTCGAGGGCCACGTTCCGGCATCGGAGACGACAGCGGGCTTGTGAAACACTTTTCTTCGGTGTTTCATCGGGGAGCGAACTCACCAGTGTTGTTGAGGAGGCCCCATGCCCGCGAGCCGACCCCCCGGCCTGCCCGACTCACTGGTCTACCCGCAGGTCCCGGTGGGCGCAATCCTCCTGGGGTCGGCCCGGCGCTACGGCGACCGCGTCGCGTTCACCCGCCACGGCGAGACGCTGACCTACGCGCAACTCGGTGCGAGCGCCGCGCAGTTCGCCCACGGCCTGCGCGCACGCGGCGTCACGCACGGCGACCGGGTCGCGCTGCGGATGCCGAACTGCCTGGAGTACCCGGTCGCCTACTACGGCACGCTGCTCGCCGGCGCGGTGTTCGTGCCGGTCAACCCGCTGCTGCCGGAGCCGGCCGCCGCGCGGCAGATCGCCGACGCCGGCGCGACGCTGACCGTGACCGCCGCGGAGGTGCCGGGCCTCTGCGCGGGGCAGCCGACGCGGCCACCCGAGGTCGACATCGACATCCACGGCGACCTCGCGCACCTCGCCTACACCGGCGGCACGACCGGCGAGTCGAAGGGCGTGCGGCTGCCGCACCGCAACGTCGTGGTCAACACCCTGCAGTACTCCTGCTGGGCCACCGGTTCCGTGCCCGCGCTGGACGGCGCGGGCGGCCTCGTGCTCGACCAGGTCGGCACCGAGGAGGAGTGGCCCGTCCGCCTCGGCACCGCCGTGGTGATCAACCTGACCCCGTGGTTCCACGCGATGGGCACCATCGCCGGCCTCAACGCCCTGCTGCTCACCGGGACCAGCACCACCCTCCACGACCGGCTCGACCCGGCCGCGTACCTGGCGGACGCCGAGCGGCTGCGGGTCACCTCGCTCGGCGGCGCGCCCGCCCTGTTCGCCGCGCTGCTCAACTGTCCGGACATCGCCACCCGCGACCTCACGTCCGTGCGCGGCATCGGATCCGGCGCGGCGCCGATGCCGCTGGAGATGATCAGACGGCTGTACGAGCTGGCGCCTGACGCGGTGATCAGCGAGGGCTACGGGCTCACCGAGGTCACCATGGGCGCGACCAACGGGCCGACCTACCGGTCCGGGGTGCGCAAGCCCGGCACGGTCGGTGTGCCGGTCTTCGACACCGAGGTGCGGATCGACGGCGCGACCGGCCCCGGGGAGCGCGGTGAGGTGTGCATCCGCGGCCCGCAGGTGATGGTGGGCTACCACAACCGGCCCGACGCGACGGCCCAGGTGCTCGTGGACGGCTGGCTGCACACCGGCGACATCGGCGTGGTCGACGAGGACGGCTACCTGTCCATCGTGGACCGCCTGAAGGACATGCTGCTGTACAAGGGGTACAACGTCTACCCGCGCGAGCTGGAGGAGCTGCTGGCCGCGCAGGAGGGTGTGCTGGCCGCCGCGGTCGTCGGCAAGCCGGACGACTCGGTCGGCGAGCTGCCGGTGGCGTTCGTGGTGCCGGCGAGCGGGTCGGTGTCCCCGGACAGGCTGATGGCCGCGGTGAACGAGCAGGTCGTGGCGTACAAGCGGCTGCGCGGCATCTACCTCGTCGACCAGATCCCGGTGTCCGCCGCCGGCAAGGTGCTCAAGCGCGAGCTGCGGGGCCGGTTGTCGTGACCGGCGTACCCGCGCGGCGGAGCTTGCGGAGCGGACCGACGAGCGCGGTCAGGGGCCGGGACGACGAGCTGGGCCGGCTGCGGGAGCTCCTCGAGGCCGCGTGCGACGGGCGGGGTGCGGGGGTCGTCGTGCTCGGCGAGGCGGGGATGGGCAAGACGGCCCTGCTTGACGCGGTGGTCGCCGGGGCCGGGACGGTGACGACGCTGGCGGCGCGGGGCGTGCCCGCGGAACGTGACCTGCTGTTCGGCGGCCTGCACCGGCTGCTGTCGCCGGTGGCCGCCCGGTTCGAGGAGCTGCCCGAGGCACTGCGGGACGCGGTGCGCGGCTCGGCGGACGGGCTGCCGCTGCGCTGCGGGGTGTACGAGCTGCTGTGCCGGCTCGCGACGACCCGGCCGATCCTGTGCTGGGTGGATGACGCGCAGTGGCTCGACACGCCGTCGTTACAGGTACTGGGTTTCGCCGCGCGACGGCTGGCCGGGCAGCGGGTGCTGCTGGTGCTGGCGGCACGGCCGGAGCTGGTGCGCCCGGCGTGCGACGCGGTCGCCGGCGTCGAACGGCTGTGGCTGCCGCCGCTGCGCGACGACGCGTGCGAGCAGCTGTTGCGCGACCGGATTGACCGGGACGTGCCGGCTGGGCTACGGGCGGCGCTGCGCGACCTCGCCGGCGGCAACCCCCTCGACCTGGTGACACTGGCGGGTTCGCTCACCCTGGACCAGCTGGCCGGCCGGGCGCCGCTGCCCGACGAGCTGCCGGAGGGCACGCGCCGCGCGGACTACCGGGCACGGCTCGCCGCGCTGTCACCGGCCGCGCGGCACGTACTGGTGTGCGCGACCGCCGAGTCCACTGTGGACCTCGACGTGCTGCGGCGGCTCGGTGACGTCGACGAGGTGCTGGCCGCCGGGCTGCTGCGTGCCGAGGGCGCCGCGTTGCCCAGCAAGGTGGTCCGCTCGACCCTGTACGCGCTGGCGTCCCCGGCGCAGCGGCGTGCGGCGCACGCGGCGCTGGCGACCGAGCTGACCGGCGCGGGGCGCACGTGGCACCAGGCGATGGCCGCCCGCTCCCCCGGTGCCGCACTCGGCGACGAGCTGGCCGCCGCCGCGACCTCGGTGGACCAGGCGACCGCGGCGACGCTCCTCGAGCGGGCGGCGGTGCTCGCCGTGGACCCGACGGTGCGGGGAAAGCGGTTGCTCCAGGCCGCGGAACACGCGTGGCGGGCGGGCCGGCCGGGGTGGGCACGGCTGCTGCTGACCCGGGCGCCGGAGTCCGCGGTGGACTCCACCGTGGACTCCGGCCGCCGCGCGTTGCTGCTCGGCGAGGTGGAGCTGCGGGACGGCGACCCGGCGGTCGCCACGCACGAGCTGGCCACGGCCGCGGCCCGGCTCACCGACCCGGAGGCGGCGGCCACGGCACTGCTCCTGTCCGGCGAGGCCCGCCGGCTGTGCGGCGACCTGCCGGGTTTCCTCGCCATGGCCCGCTCGGCGCGCCTCCCGGGGTTCGTCGCGGACCACTTCACCGGGCTGGCGGCGGTGTTCGAGGGCCGGCACGCGGACGCGGCCGAGCCGTTGCGGCGGGTGGTGCGGCGCGGACGGGTGGCCGACGGTGTGGCGGAGGCGGTGTGGGCCGCCGAGGCGGCGTTCGCGCTCGGGCGTGGTGAGCAGGCCTTCGACTGCGCGTCCGCGGCCGTGAGCCGGGCCCGCCTGTCCGGGCGGGCGTGGGAGCTGTCGTGGGCACTCGTGCAGTTCGCGCTCGCGGCCATCGTGCTGGACCGGCACGAGTGCGCGCAGGCGGCCGCCACCGAGGGTCTGGCCGCGGCCGCGGGTCAGCGCAACACGTGGGTGGAACACCTGTCGCTGCTGGGGCTTTCCGCCGCGCTGCGCGGCGACCGGGACACCGCACTGTCCATGGTGGACACCGCGACCCCCGGCATCGCCGAGCGGGCACTGGGCCGCCCGTGCGCGATCGTGTCGTGGGCACACGCCTGCCTCGACCTGGCCGACGACCGGCCCGCCGACGCGCTCGGCCGGCTGGAGGCCATGGCCGCGGGGGTGAGCGGCGCGCAGCCGGCGATCCAGGTGCTCGCCACGCCGCAGCTGGTCGAGGCCGCCGTGCTGGTGGAGCGGCCGGACCGGGCCCACCGCGCGCTGGCGGCGTTCGACCGGTGGATCCACGCCGGCGGCAGCGACGCCTGGCTCGCGCTGTCCCACCGCTGCCACGGCCTGCTCGCGGCCGAGCTGCCCGAGGCCGAACACCGGTTCACCACCGCGATCGCCCTGCACCGCCGGGCCGGCGCCGCGATGGAGCTGGCACGAACGCAGATGGCGTTCGCCCGCCGCCTGCGCCGCCACCGCCGCACGAAGGACGCGCGTGCGCAGTTCCGGGACGCGCTGCGGGTGTTCGAGGCCGCCGGCGCGGACCGCTGCGCGGAGAAGGCACGGGCCGGGCTACGCGCCACGGGCGAGACGGTCACCACCTCGGGCACCACGCTGACCGGGCTCACCCCGCAGCAGGCGGAGATCTCCCGCCTGGTCGCGGTCGGCGAGACCAACAAGGAGATCGCCCGCCGGCTGGTGATCAGCCACCGAACGGTCGATCACCACCTGCGCAACATCTTCACGGCGCTGGGGGTCCGGTCACGGGTGGAACTGGCCCACCGCGTAACGACGATGGCTGGCCCACATGAGCCCGGGTGAGGGTGGTCGCGGTGTGGACGATGCTGGTGATGGCGCTCTCCGGGGCCATGCCGCACAGGTCCGTCAGGCAGAACAACGCCTCCGCGCTGACGACCACCGCCAGGTCGCGTTTGAGCTGTGCCACGCCCGGCTCGTCTCCCAGTGGGGTGAGCGCGGCGTCGATCAGGCCGAACCGCAGCCCCGGCCGCTCCGCCGCCAGCGCCGGCCGGGTGATCGCGGCCGCGATGGAGGTCCGGACCGCGCCCTGGAACTCGGCCACATGACGCAGCAGGTGCTCGGTGACCGCGGCGATCCGTTCGACCGGGTCGGTGGAGTCCGCCACCCGGCGCAGGGCCTCATCGGGGGTGGGCATCAGGCCGTCCATCGCCGCGCGGACGAGGGTGACCAGGTCCGGGAAGTGGCGGTACGCGGTGGCTTCCGACACCAACGCGGCCCTGGCCACCTCCGGCATGGTCACCGCCTCGCCCGCGCGCGTCAGCTCGACCGCGGCCGCCAGGATCGCGTTGTACGTGCGGCGCTTCTGGTTGACGCGTTCGTTCGTGCGTTCGGTCATCGCTGGAGTTCGTGGGCGGCGAACTTGTTGATGGCTTCCAGCGTGAGGTCGGCCTGCTCGATGTGCGGGAGGTGGCCGGCCGCCGGGATCGGGTGGAACCGCCCGTTCGGGAACAGCTCGGCGTAGGCGCGGCCGTAGTCCACCGGTGCGACGCCGTCCTGCTCGCCCCACGCGAGGAGAACCGGCACGGTGACCCGGTGCAGGCGGCGGGCCAGCTTCGGGTCGTGCATGTACGGCTCGCCCGCGTACACCGCCAGGGTCCGCTGGTTGGCCGCCATCGCGGCCTGCTGCTCGGCGCTCATGGCGGCCGGGTCGGGGCGCAGCGCCGGGTTGTGCCAGGCGAGGCGGAGGAACTCGGCCGGGCCGACCACCGCGGCGTCGGCGAGCTGGCCGGGCTCGGCGGGTGCCACGCCGACGGCGTTGAGCAGGACCAGGCCCGCGATGCGGCCGTGGTTGTCCCGCAGGGCCATCTCCGCGGCGATCCAACCGCCGATCGAGCTGCCGACGACCAGCACGCGGCTCAGGTCGCGGGCGTCCAGCAGGTCCACATAGGACGATGCCAGGTCGGCGATGCTGTCGAACCACTCCGGGCGCGGCCGGCCGCCGAAGCCGGGGTGGGTCGGGGTGAGCACGTGCGCGTGCTCGGACAGGCTCCCGGCGAGGCCGGCGACCGTGGCCGGGCCCCCGCCGCCGTGCAGCACCAGGACGGGGGCACCGGAGCCGCGCTCGTCGACGGCGATGGACAGCTCTCCTGGCAGGTCAACGGTGGTCATCGGGTCCCTCTCCGGCGAAGTCGGTGGCGGGGGTGGTCGCGTAGCGGCTCATCACCTCGGTGGTCGCCTCGGCGGACAGCTCCCCACCGCTCGCGAGCATGTCCCGCAGGTCCCGGAAGTACTGCACGTACAGGTCCGGGGTGAAGGTGTTGAGGATGACCACCGGCTCGTCACCCGGGTTGGCGAACGTGTGCGGGACGCCGGGCGGCACCATCACCAGCGTGCCCGGCGGCGCCTCGTAATCGGTCGTGCCCACCGTGAACCGCGCGGTGCCGGACACGACGTAGAACCCCTCGTCGTGCTCGGCGTGGCGGTGCTGGAGCGGACCGCTGCCGCGCGGGGCCAGCGTGATCTCCGCGATGCCCAGGCGGTGCGCGGTCGTGCCGCCGTCCTCGAGGATGCGCAGCCGGGCCGGACCCAGCTCACAGACCTCGCCGTCGTGCGGGCCCACAACCGAAACGTCACTCATGCTCACTCTTTCGTGATAGTTGGCTCTCACGACGAACCTAACCAGCACGAACAGCCTGATGCAAGTGAACTCTCACGAAGAGAGCGCACTCACATCGGGCTGGGAGCAGTAGGGTGTGCCCGGAGAGCGAGCCCGGACGGAGGGCGCCGATGGGCGACACCGACCCGCACATCCACGTCGACCGCAAGGTGATCGAGGCCGGCGCCGACTACCGCGACGTGGTCACCTCACTGCTGGGCGTCGTACCGGACAGGCCGAGCGTCGTCACCGCCGGCTGCGGGCAGCAGGTGTCCTACGCGATGACCTCCACCCGCCCGGAGAGCGTCACGTGCCTGCCCTGCCGGGAACACGCACACCGGGAGTACACCCGCCTCGCCACCCAGTTCGAACACCTCGGCTCGATGCCCGGCTCGACCGTCGTCCCCGCCGGGGAGATGGCCAAGGCCGCGGCACACCTCCAGGACCTGGCGAGGAGGTTCGGCGGCTGACGATCAGGTGTTGCCGTCCTCGGCGCTGATCTCCGCCAGGGCCGAGTCCGGGTCGCGGTCGACGGCGGCGTCGCCGATGGACAGGATGCCGACGGGTTCGCCGTCCCGCACCACCGGGATGCGGCGGACCGCCGCCTCGCGCATCCGGGCGATGGCGGTGTCGACCTCGTCGGTCGGGCTGGCCGTCAGCAGCTGGTCGCTGCACACGTCGGACAGGGAGCACGTCGAGAGGTCGTCGAAGTCGGCCACTCCTCGGGTGACGATGTCGCGGTCGGTGACGATCCCCCGCAGTCGGCCGTCGGCCACCACCAGGACGTCGCCGATGTCCTGTTCGCGCATCACCCGCGCCGCCTGGCGGACCGGCGTGTCCGGCGGCAGCGTCACGGGGTCGGATGTCATCAGGTCTCGCACCAGCTGGGGCATCGTGGGCCTCCTCCTTGTCGTGGCGGCTTGTCGTGACGGCCGGGGATTACCCAGGAAGCACCGGGGTAGTCCGGGGTCGCGTTGATGGGAGGCGGCTATGGCAGACGACGGGCGGCTGGCCGAATCGGCCAGGAAGATCGACGAGGCCAGGGCGGCGGCCGAGGAGGAGAAGCGGTCCCGTCCGTACGGGCCGGATGACGAGGCCCCGCCGCCGCGCGAACCGCGACAGGAAGCGAACGAGGAGGGGTTCTCCCCCACCTGATGACGGAGGAAGCCGTGAGTGGTGACGTGGTTGACCTGATCATGCAGGACCACCGCGAGGTGGAGCGGTTGTTCGACGAGCTGAAGCAGCACCCGGACAAGCGGCCGCTCCTCGTTCCGGTGCTCGCCTCGATCCTGACCGCGCACAGCCGCGCCGAGGAGGCCGAGGTCTACCCGGCGGCGAAGAAGGCCGGCGAGGAGGACGAGGTCGAGCACAGCCAGCACGAGCACGCCGAGGCCGAGGAGCTGCTGGCCAAGCTCGTCGAGACCGACCCCGAGTCCCCCGACTTCGAGCCCGCGCTCGACGAGCTGGTGGAGTCGGTGACGCACCACGTCGAGGAGGAGGAGTCGTCGGTGCTGCCCGGCATGCGGGAGCGGCTGGACGACGCGCGCCGGGAGGAGCTGGGTCGCGCCTTCGCGGCCAGCCGGGCGAAGCACATGGGTGACATGCCCGGCCAGGCCACGCTGGCGGAGCTGCGCCAGCAGGCCGCCAACATGGGTGTCTCCGGCGCCTCCAGCATGAGCAAGGAACAGCTCAGGCGGGAACTGTCCCACTCCTCCTGAGCGTCCTGACTGTCGCCGTGCTGGCGGCCG